>NZ_AP023272.1:3452008-3769447 GCF_013426735.1 Agrobacterium vitis | reverse complement strand
CGATGCTGACGGGTTCTTTGCCTTGCTGACGGAACGGTTGGCGCGCCTTTAAACCGGGTGCAAATCCTCCTTATCCTTCTTGGTGTCTTGGTCCGGCCATTTTCTTTTGGCCGGGCCTGTGGCACATCTGAGGGATGAGCACACCGAAAACGTCACCAGAGCCCGCCGATTTTACCCATGTCCGCGATTGGGTCTTCGATCTCGACAACACGCTTTATCCGCATCACATCAATCTGTTTGCCCAGATCGATCGCAACATGACCGCCTATGTTGCGGATCTGTTGCAGATGGAGCCGGATGATGCGCGCATCCTGCAAAAGCGCTATTATCATGAGCATGGTACGACATTAGCAGGCTTGATGGCTCATCACGGCGTCGATCCGAACGATTTCCTGGAAAAGGCCCATGCCATCGACTATTCTGCCCTGTTGCCGGATGTGGCTCTGGGCGAGGCGATCAAGGCTCTGCCGGGGCGAAAGTTTATTTTCACCAATGGCACGGTGGACCATGCCGAGGCGGCGGCGAGGGCGCTCGGCATTCTCGATCATTTCGACGACATTTTCGATATCGTTGCTGCGGCCTATCTGCCGAAACCGGCCAGCCAGACCTATGACACATTCACCCGGCTGAAGCAGATCGATGCCGGGCAGGCAGCGATGTTCGAGGATCTGCCGCGCAATCTCGTCGTGCCGAAGGCCTTGGGCATGAAAACCGTGCTGCTCGTGCCGCGCAATCTGGAAGCCGTGGTGCTGGAAAGCTGGGAGCGGATGGATAGTGACGAAGGCCATGCGCATGTTGATTATGCCACCGACGATCTGGCTGGCTTTCTTGCCTCTCTTTTGGCAGCTGGAGAGTTTCAGGTGCAGAGTCAGCCAGACAGCTCATAGATCGTTATGAAGTACAACATTACGAAAAAGTAACCAGCATTACAGAACCTTAAGTGGCCGCCACAGGGGCGAGTGCCTATCCTCTCGATATTGCAGAACATCGTCTGCCTCAGGCCAATGGTCTTCTGCAACGTTTATACGGCTGCATCGTTCGATCACAGAACCGATTTCCGGTCTTGAAACGATGTGGCACCGAGGAAAGGAAACTCCATGAGTGCGAAGAAAACGACCATTGCGGCCCTGGCGGCTACCCTGCTGGTCAGCGCGTCATCCGGTGCCGTATTTGCTAAAGACGGTAAGGCTCCACCTCCACCCCCGCCACGGCCTGATGAGATGCGCGACGCCTGCGGTCCCCGGCCAATGATGATGCATGGACCGGCAGCGATGTTCATCTTTGCCCTTCAGCAATTCGACACCAACAAGGACGGTAAGATTTCCAAGGAAGAGGCCAAGGCTGCTGAAGACAAGCTGTTTGCGGCCATCGATACCGACAAGGATGGCGTTCTGACGCCAGGTGAATTGCGCAAGTTCCATGAAGCGCGCATGGAGGCCATGCGTGCCGAGATGCCGAAGCCTCCGGCGCCTGAAGGTGCTGCGCCAGCAGATCCTAACGGGCCAAAGCCTGACGAGGCCACGGATAAGGCGCCCCCCCCGCCGCCGCCAGGTGGCGCCGGTGCTGAAGACGATGCGATGGGAGCGCCCGATGAGGGCATGGCCGATTGCGGTCCGAACCGTCCAGGGCCTGAACGCTGGGCGAAGGAACGCGGTCCTGAGGGTGAGCGAATGGGTGGACCCAGGGGTCCGAATGGCCATCGCCCGATGATGGCGATGGGGCCGATGGGCGGCCCAATGGGTGCTATGCGCCTGCTGGAGAAGGTTGACACCGATGAAAACGGCCAGATCAGCAAGGCCGAAGCCGACGCGGCGCTCGATAAGCTGTTCACCCGTCTGGATACCAATAAGGATGGGTTCATTTCGGCCGATGACTTCCCGAAGGGTCCATCGCTCCTGCCATGATTGCCCAGGCCTGATTGCCTGAGCCTGATTTGCATGGTCCTGTTTGCTTGCGCTTCGATAGCCAAGTGCGGATATGCAATATAGTCTTAAATGAAAAGCGCCGCACGTCAGAAACGCACGGCGCTTTTTTTATTAACCAAGGCTCGAAGATGCTAAGGCATCCTCGCCTGACAAGAGTTTCGAATATCTCAAATGCGTCAATGGCTCTTGGTATAAGTCTATCGATCAGGCAGAAGAGAGCCTGGCATCACTGGCGAAAATCAGAACTCCTCCCAATTGTCGCGGCTGACGGCGGCGTTGCCATGGCTGACCGGAACAGACTGCTGGGCTCTGCGCGGGGCCTGCGCTCTGGGAGCAGGCGAGGCCTGGGCTGAGCGTACTGGCTGGGCGACATCGTTTCCGGTTCTAAATTGCGCGAGCAGATCCGAAAGGCGACGGCTTTCCTGATTGAGACCAGCCCCGGCGGCATTCATTTCTTCCACCATGGCGGCATTCTGCTGAGTCGCCTGATCCATATGGTTGACGGCGGTATTGACCTCCGCCAAACCGCTGGCCTGTTCCTGGGCTGCCGTCGCAATGGCATCCATATGCTGGTTCATGTCCTCGACCACCTTGGAAATGGTCGTTAGGCCTTCGCCAGTATCGTTGACCAGCTTGACGCCTTCGCTGACAGCCGCTTCCGAATTGCCGATCAGCGACTTGATTTCCTTGGCGGCATTGGCGGAACGTTGCGCCAATTCGCGCACTTCCTGGGCAACGACCGCAAAGCCCTTGCCTGCTTCACCAGCGCGGGCGGCCTCGACCCCCGCATTCAAGGCCAGAAGGTTGGTCTGGAAGGCGATCTCGTCGATCACGCTGATGATCTGGGTGATCTTGCGCGAAGCATCCTCGATCCGCTCCATGGCGGAGACGGCATTGTTGACCACGGTCGCCGAATGTTCGGCATGCTGGCGGGCATTGCGCACCAGATTGCGGGCTTCGCCAGTTCGCTTCGACGTTGCTTGCACGTTGGAAGTGATCTGCTCCAGCGCAGCGGCAGTCTCCTCTAGCGAGGCGGCCTGCTGTTCAGTGCGCTTGGCCAATGTGTCGGAGGCTTGCGAAATTTCACCACTGCCATTGGTGACACCCTTGCCGACCTGGCCCACAGCCACGAGTGCGGAGCGCAACTGGTTGACGGAGGCATTGAAGTCGTGGCGAAGCGGTTCGAACTGGGCGGCAAACTGTTGATCGATTTCGCAGAGAAGGTCGCAGGAGGCTAGCCGTTTCAGGCCAGCGGCCAGTGCGCCCGTTGCTTCGTTCAGGCGGCGTTCCGCATCTTCCTCGGCGCGGCGCTGGACATCCTTGCGTTCCTGCTCCGCATTGAGCCGGTTCTGTTCGGTCTGTGCTTCGAGCTGAACTTTCGCCAGGGCCGACTGCCGCATGACTTCGACAGCGCCAGCCATTTCGCCGATTTCGTCCTTGCGGTCGGCGTCGGGTACCGTGACATCCAGCTTGCCATCGGCAATATGCAGCATCACCTTTGCCATGCGGGTCACAGGGCGTGACACGCCCAGGATGATCCAGCCGGTCAAGATGCTCATCAACAGCACGCCGAACAGAATGACACCAATGGTGACATAGGATGACTGCGTATAGGCAGCCTCGGCAGCTGTGCTTGACGCTGCCGCACCGCTATCGTTGAGCTTGATGATTTCGCCAAGCGCAATGAAGCTGTCGACCAGCGGCTGACGGGCTGGGGCGATTGCGGCGGTTGCTGCAACCTGATCCTTGGCGGCGACGGCGCTGATGATCTTCTTTTGAAATTCGAGATAGCGGGTCCACTTGGCTTCGAAATCGCCCCACAATTTTTTCTCAGCATCGTTGCGCAGGGTTGCACGGAAATCCGCATAGGATTTCGGAATGGATGCATCCATTTCCACGAATTCGTCATCCAACCCTTTGATTTCGGCGGGATCGACAGCAATGGTTTTGCGGATCGTCGTCGTGTGATAGCGCAACATGGTAAACTGAATACCATCCAGTTTCGCCATCCGGGGCATCCACACCTGCCGCGTATCGGAGGCTGCCGAAAAGACCACGGACGTTTGCTTGTAGCTGAACAGGCCGAGGAGGATGACAAGCAACAGCGCCGCCCCTGCCATGACCATTAATCGCGTTGAAATCCTCAAACTCATGACTACGCCCCCCAGGCTGGCATCCCAATATTTGGCTGCCTGAGGATTGACCCAAATTGATAAATTAAAAATGAAGTTATCGGTAATGTAAGGAATATGAAGGCAAATTTTACGCCCTATGATTGTGCCGCGGCGAGAGACATATTGTCACTGAAAGCAAAAATTCGATGGGCTGATTTTAAAGCCTCATCGATCCCATTACCAGACTGAGTAAAAGCTTCCGAGAGCCCGTTCACCTTTACTCCAGATGAGCGAGCATCTAGAGACGCGCTTACAGAGCTCATAAACACATGAGCGTTGAAGCGACTAATCATTTTAAAAGGAAAATGGCGCACCCGAAGAGATTCGAACTCCTGACCCCCAGATTCGTAGTCTGGTGCTCTATCCAGCTGAGCTACGGGTGCGTCTGACGCCGTCGTTTCCGTTGGCGTGCCGATCCTCTAAAGCGAGACGTGTTTGATTGCAAGCAGAATCGGTAAAAAAATCCGGTTTGATTTCCAGTTTGTCTCTAACGGCCTGAAGAAATTTGTCTTTTCGCCGCCATTCTTGAAGCCGGCTTCATTATGCTCGAAGCCGGAAGGTGTCGAGTGCCACCGGCCTGTCTGGAATTTCGATCCGGAACTGTGTGCCGGAGGAGGGTTTTTCCATAAGCGCGATCGTTCCCCCATGCGCCAGCACGATTTCGCGGGCGATGGCCAGGCCGAGGCCCGTACCGCCCGATCTGGCTGAGCCGCGAAATGGTGTGAACAGGTTTTCGCGGGCCTTGCGCGGCAGACCAGGGCCGTTGTCGTCAACGGTGATTGCAACGACGCTGCCGATGCGGTGAGCCGAGAGTAAGATGCGGGGTGTTGCGGTGGTCATTTCCGTCATGGCGGATGAAAGCGCCTGGGCAGCATTGCGGCAGAGATTATGAATGACACGGAACAATTGTTCGCTGTCGGCGTCGATTTCGATGTCGGGTGAAATCTGATCGACAAAGTCGATGCCCTTGTCCAGGGCAAGAATATCCTGAACTTCCTGGCTGAGCGTGGAAAGCACAAACCGGCGCCGGCGGGGTTCGGCTTCCGAAGCCTGTCCATAGGCAAGCACTTCACTCGTATAGCCGACGGCCCGGTCGATCGTTCGGACCAGTTTAGGCGCAAAGCTCTTCACCATGGGATCGTCGACATCCACCAACCGATCGGACATCAACTGGGCAGAGGCAAGGATATTGCGCATGTCATGATTGATCTTGGAAACGGCAAGCCCGAGATCGGCCAGGCTTTTCTGCTGCCTCAGGGTCTTTTGCAGATCCTCCTGCATCGTGGCCAGATGGCGGGCGACAAAGGTCAATTCGTCGCGACCGTTGACCACTTCCATGACCCTATCAGGATTTTCCGGGTCGCTGGCAAATGCCTGTATATTACGGCTCAGGCGCCGAATCGGATTGATGAGCATCCGGTTAAGCGTCACGAACAGCAGGAGGCCGGTGATCACCGAAATGATCAACGACACGACGGCAATGCGCGTTGCATAAGCCAATAATCCGCGATGCAGAGGCGCATCGGACATCACCACTTCCACTCGCATCGACGTTTCGCCGATCGGGCCGGAAACGCTGATCAGTCTATTGCCGCCGAATAGCAGCGTATCGATTGCGTCCTTGATGGCCGTCAATGTTCCCACATCGGAAATGTCATATTGACCATCCACTTCCTGTGGCATGTCCGCCATGGCCAGCAGCCGCGTCGTGCCATCCTTGGTGAGCGCAATCGCCTTGGTTCCGGTGGCAAGCAGGGTGTCGGCCTGGACGTCCTTGGGAAGTTCAGGAGGCTGTAGCCCATCAATCACCACTGCGGCGGCCGCGGCCTTGTTGATGTGGTTTTTCAGCCAATTGAGGCGCATCGTGGCAATCGACGGCGCAAAAATCAGCACCTGCGCCGCAAGGACGAAAATGACGGTCAACACCAGCAGCTTGCCGGAAAGGCCGCGCAACCGGCTGGGCATCGACGCTGCCTGCGCCTGCTTTGCGTCCTGTGCCTTTCGCCTGCCCATCGACTGCCTCATTTTGCCGGGCGGTACTTTGGTTTTCTGTACCGTTTGCCAGCTGTGCCGCATCATGTCGAACACAGCATACCATGCCTCATGCATCCGGTAAAATGCGGTGCAGCAAAGATTTCGGTTCCGGCGCGATACATCAAATATGGTGAATCAGGCGCGGTCTAGCATTTTAGGCGAGGGATAATTGATGGGTTTGGCAGGCGTATGCTTGAATGGCGACAAGCGAAAAAAACGCCCGGTTCCGATGGATTTTGGCGTGGTTCTAAACCCGGGAAAGCCCTGGCGAGATTGACTCTCGCCTCTATCCTCCGTATAAGCCGCGCGGCTTGCATAGGTTTCCCGTTCTGCGGGACCGTAATGCTTGCCTTAATCCTAACGCTCTTGCAATTCGTTGCAAACCCAAGAAGGGCCGCACACCGCGGTATTTAAAAAAATGAAGCGTACCTATCAACCGTCCAAGCTCGTTCGCGCACGTCGTCACGGCTTTCGCGCTCGTATGGCAACCAAGGGTGGCCGTAAGGTTCTGTGTGCTCGTCGCGCTCGCGGCCGCGCACGTCTTTCGGCTTAAGGCCGGGTTGGCCCGATGAAAGCGCCGGGCTTATGACGTCACTTAAGACATCCAAAACTGTCGGGCGGCTGAAAAGCCGCCCGCAGTTTCTTGCTGTTCGCGCCGGCGAAAAGCGCAAGGGGCGCTACATTCTCCTGGAAGTGCTGGATCGGGCCGAACCCGATACGCCGCCTCGCGTCGGTTTCACCGTCACGAAAAAGCATGGCAATGCTGTCGAGCGCAATCGTATGCGACGCCGGTTAAAAGAAGCTGTGCGGACTGGCGCGGGCTTTGCAATGCAGCCCGGACATGACTATGTGATCGTTGCGCGACGCGACGTGCTTGCGGCTCCTTTTGGCGAGCTTCAGGATGTGTTGCAGCGCCGTATTCAAGAAAAATCCAATGTTCGGCGTCAAGATACGGCCCGTTCCAGGAAAGTATGATGGAAAACAACCGCAATTATCTCATCGCGATTGCACTGTCGGTGATGGTCGTCCTGGGCTGGCAGTTCTTCTACATGAACCCGCGGATCGAGGCGCAAAGACAGGCTGAACAGGCCCAGCAGGCCCAACAGGCAAAGACCCCGGCCACTCAGGCAACGCCGGGCGCTGCCGTCAATGGCGCGCTGCCGGGTCAGACCCAGGCCAGCGCCACGACAAGCCGCGAAGACGCTGTCGCCAAGTCGGCTCGGGTTGAAATCAATACCGAAGCGCTGTCCGGCTCCATTAATCTCACGGGTGCGCGGCTCGACGATCTTCGCCTGAAGGGCTATCACGAGACCGTCGATAAGACGAGCCCGATCATTACCCTGCTCAATCCGGCCGATACCAAGGACGGCTATTTCGCCGAAATCGGCTTTATCGGCGGTGAGAAATCCGGCAGCGTGCCAGGACCATCGACGGTCTGGACGGTCAAGGATGGCCAGACGCTGACCGAAACCACCCCGGTGACGCTGACCTATACCAATGAAACGGGCCTGACCTTCAGCCGGAAGATCTCGGTTGACAAGCATTATATGTTCACGATCGAAGACACGGTTGCCAATGGCGGGGGCGCTGACATCAGCCTTGCCCCCTATGGCCGTGTTACCCGCTACAACAAGCCAGCCGTTGCCTCGACCTATGTGCTGCATGAAGGCTTTATCGGCGTGATGGGCTCGGGCGATGGTAAGTTTGCCTCGGTCGAAGCAAAATATGCGGCTGTCGAAAAAGAAAACGAGACCAATGCCAAGGCAACCGGTGGCTGGCTCGGGATTACCGATAAATATTGGGCCGCGACCCTCGTGCCGCCTCAGTCGCTGGCCTATGATTCCCGCTTCTCGCATTTTACCGATGGCCAGGCTCGCTTCCAGGCGGATTACAAGAACGATCCGGTGACGATTGCACCGGGCCAATCGACCACGTTGAAGACGCTGCTGTTTGCTGGCGCCAAGGAAGTTCCTGTTGTTGATGGCTATGCGCTCGACAAGTCCTGGTTCGGGCAGGCGTTTACCAATCTGTTTGCCGGTGCCAAAGACACGGTGCAACAGTATGACATTCCTCGTTTCGATCTTCTGATCGATTGGGGCTGGTTCTATTTCCTCACCAAGCCGATGTTCAAACTGATGGATTTCTTCTTCCGTCAGGTTGGCAATTTCGGCGTGGCCATCCTGCTGACGACAATTGCCGTCAAACTGTTGTTCTTCCCGCTGGCCAGCAAGCAATATGCGTCCATGGCCAATATGAAGCGCATGCAGCCGAAGATGGAAGAGTTGAAGGCCAAGCACGGCGATGACCGCATGGCCTTGCAACAGGCGATGATGGAGCTCTACAAGACCGAGAAGATCAATCCGGTCGCTGGCTGCTGGCCGCTGCTGTTGCAGATCCCGGTCTTCTTCTCGCTCTATAAGGTGATCTACATCACCATCGAAATGCGCCATGCGCCGTTCTTTGGCTGGATCAGAGACCTGTCGGCCCCCGATCCGACCAGCATTGTCAATCTGTTCGGCCTGCTGCCATTCGAGTCGCCCGCCATGCTGCATCTCGGCATCTGGCCGATCATCATGGGCATTACCATGTTCGTGCAGATGCGCATGAACCCGACGCCGCCAGACCCGACCCAGGCCATGCTGTTCAACTGGATGCCGCTGGTCTTCACCTTCATGCTCGGGTCTTTCCCAGCCGGTCTGGTGATCTACTGGGCCTGGAACAATACGCTGTCGGTGTTGCAGCAGTCGATCATCATGAAGCGCCACGGGGTGAAGATCGAACTGTTCGATAATCTCAAGGGGCTTTTGCGGCGAAAATCCGCTAAGACGAAGTAATCAGGCCAGATGACAGCAAAGCCCCGGCCTCGCGCCGGGGTTTTTGTTTGATCGGTGGATCAGGATCTGCCGCAGGAGAGAAGACGATGACTGCAACAAAGGCAACGAGCGACCAGCCGCTGTTTGGCCGGCCATGGATTTTTATCCGCGGCGTGCCATCGATGAAATTTCTGCCGCCAGAAGGCCCGCTGGAGATTGCCTTTGCGGGGCGCTCCAATGTGGGAAAATCATCGCTGATCAACGCCCTCGTCGGCCAGAAGGGTCTGGCACGCACATCCAATACGCCGGGCCGGACCCAGGAGCTGAATTATTTCGTTCCCGAGGGCTATAGCGGCGAGGGTGATGACCTGCCGCCGATGGCGCTGGTTGACATGCCGGGCTACGGTTATGCCAAGGCGCCCAAAGACCATGTGGATGCCTGGACCAAGCTGGTCTTCGACTATCTGCGCGGAAGGGCGACGTTGAAGCGGGTTTATCTGCTGATCGACAGCCGCCATGGTATCAAGGCCAATGATGAAGATGTGCTGACGCTGCTGGACAAGGCGGCGATGTCCTACCAGATCGTGCTGACCAAGACCGACAAGATCAAGGAGGCGGGCGTGCCGCGCCTGATCGAGGAAACCCTGGAAAAAATCCGCAAGAGACCAGCAGCCTATCCCTTTGTGCTTTCGACGTCCTCGGAAAAGGACAAGGGACTGAAAGAATTGCGTGCGGCGATTTGCGAAACCGTCGGGCATTTCGGCTGATGTCATGAGGCTCCCGGCCTTGGCGTAACCGCTGGGCCTGCCGGTTAAGGCACTTATTTTGATGTGCCTGACGAGATTAAAAAAGCCCGGCGGTAGGTGGCACTCTACCGCCGGGCACTGCCGAAACTGCCAGTCTTTGCCGGATTAGCGGCCCGCCAGCCGCTCTTCCAGATCGGACTGTGAGGGGGTTACATCTTCGGCAGCAAGACCTTGTCGATGACGTGGATAACGCCATTCGACTGTTTCACATCGGCGATGGTCACATGGGCAACGCCACCGGTTTCATCCGTCAGGGTGATCTTGCCCTTGGATTCCTTTGCCTTCAGCACGCAGCCGCCAACCGTCTTGACGTCATGCTCGCCGCCATCGTCCTTGATCATCTTTTCGATGGCCGTGGACATGGCATCGGCGGCAACCACGTGGCAGGTCAGCACCTTGGTCAGTTTTTCCTTGTTTTCCGGCTTCAGCAGGGTTTCCACGGTGCCTTTTGGCAATTTGTCGAAGGCTTCGTTGGTGGGTGCAAAGACCGTGAACGGGCCTTTGCCTTCCAGTGTTTCGACCAGGCCAGCCGCCTTGACTGCGGCGACAAGGGTCGTGTGATCCTTGGAATTAACGGCGTTTTCAACGATATTCTTGTTTTCATACATGGCGGCGCCACCGACCATCGGGTTCTTGGCAAAGGCCACGGCGCTTCCGGCCGCGATGATGGAAACGGCGGCCAGCAGGCGAAGGGTGGTCTTGGTCATGGGTCTAGGTCCTCTTCCCGGTTGATTATGTCTTTGGCTCGCATGGCCGCAGGCCGAATCGGCCAGAAACCATGCAGCAGATTGAAAACCGCTACAGCAGGCCTTGGATGGCGTCGTCAGACGCAGGCCGTTGTAACGTCCCCGCGCAAAGGCGGGGACAATGGTAAAGACGGAGGTTTGGGAAAAAGAGTTTCAGGGGCTGTGCAGAAAAGTGAAAATGACTTTTAATATTTTGATTTTAAATCACTATTTCTCTTAAGGGATATGAGTTTTGCCGGAAGCGATCACCGGTCCAGTGGCAATCCCCGTCGGCGAGCCGCCGAAAGGCTCTATGCTGACGGCGAGCGTGACGCCATCCTTCAGACGTGGGCGCATGCTGTCGGGAACCAGGAATTCACCCTCACCCGATTGCGGGAGCACGCCAAGCGAGCGCGGTGGCTTATTCGCCTCGACCATCCACAATTCCAGCGACTTCTGACCTTCGGCACGCGACGCGACCGGCGTGACGCGCAACCGTCCACTTTGCCTGTCATAGCTGGCAACCAGCGACAGATCCGCATTTTGGGTTTGCAGATCCGCCACCAGCGGACGCACCGCGTAACGGCTTTCCCACATGCCAAGCTCAACGCCGATCAGACTGGCGACCGCGATCAGACTGGTCAACGACAGGCCGCGCCAGAAGGGGACGGAATGCCAAAGTCTCGCCCAGGGACCAGCCTGGCCGTTGCTCCGGTCGATAAACAACCGCGCTTCCAGCTTCTGGAAACTTTCCGGCCGCGGCAAATCCACGCTATAGTCGTCATTGAACTGTGAAAGGTTTTCCTCCCAGCGCTGGACAATGGCGGCGAAGGGTCTATCCCGCTTCAGCCGGGCCTCCACCTCAACGCGGCCTTGGGCCGAAAGCACGCCGAGCACATATTCCCCCGCCAGAACCTCGTCCCTGGAGCGGTCCCCCTTGCTCTGATCCGGTGTCGTCATCTTTCCAAGCACTCTCTCAATGCCAAAAGGCTGCGTCGCAGCCATGTCCTCATCGTGTTCAACGGTACGTTGAACTGCTCCGCCAACTCCTGATAGCTAAGCCCCTCCACATAGGCCTGCCGCACGGCGGCGGCACGATCAGCTTCCAACGCTTCCATGCAGCTGTCAATCCGCTTTCCTTCACTGCGTATGCTGGCGGTCTGTTCCGGGTCAGGTGCGCTGTCGGCAACATGCCATGCCTCGTCGAGTTCTATAGAAACTGGGGTCCGCGTGCGCAGGCGGTCGATGCAATGGTAACGGGCAACCGTTCCAAGCCAGCCCATGGCACTATGGCCTGTCGCGGCAAAGCTTTGAGCCCCCTGCCAGATTTTTACGAAGATTTCCTGCATCGCGTCTTCCGCCTCGCTCCTGTCTTTCAGCAGACGAAGGCAGATGCCAAAAAGTTTCGGGCTGGTGAGCCGATAGAGCTCTGACAGGGCCATACGGTCCTTGAGCGCAATTTTCCCCAGCAATATCCCGATCTCATCGCTCATCCATGCATCCACTTCGCGTAATGGTCCAGGGATAGCTGCGTTCATTGCAGTTTCCCCAGATCATTTCGATCAACAGTGCCGTCTGGATTATTCCATCTGCCGTATTCTTGAGGTAAAAGGCGCCGAACCAACCGAAGGGATCCTCAATGAGCGCCTCCGAAAGCCAGACCCAGGCCCGCCTTCTTGCGCAGGCGTTGCCCTTCATGCAGCGCTATGAAAACAAGACGATTGTCGTGAAATATGGTGGCCATGCTATGGGCGACGCAGAATTGGGCCGGGCCTTTGCCGCCGATATCGCGCTGCTGAAACAGTCCGGCGTCAATCCGATTGTCGTGCATGGCGGTGGCCCGCAGATCGGCGCAATGCTGACCAAGATGGGGATCGAATCGAAATTCGAAGGTGGCTTGCGCGTCACCGATCAGAAAACCGTCGAAATCGTTGAAATGGTGCTGGCCGGATCGATCAACAAGGAAATTGTCGCGCTGATCAACCAGACCGGCGAATGGGCGATCGGACTCTGTGGCAAGGACGGCAACATGGTATTTGCCGAAAAAGCCAAGAAGACCGTGATTGACCCGGATTCGCATATTGAGCGGGTTCTGGACTTGGGCTTTGTCGGCGAAGTGGTCGAGGTCGATCGCACGCTGCTCGACCTTCTGGCGAAATCCGAAATGATCCCGGTCATCGCCCCCGTCGCCCCCGGTCGGGACGGGCATACCTATAATATCAATGCCGATACCTTTGCCGGTGCCATTGCCGGTGCTCTGCGGGCCGACCGCCTGCTGTTTCTGACCGATGTCCCTGGTGTACTGGACAAGAATGGCGAGCTATTCAAGGAATTGTCGGTCGCCCAGGCCCGCGCCTTGATCAAGGATGGCACGATTTCCGGTGGCATGATCCCCAAAGTAGAAACCTGCATCGACGCGATCAATGCCGGCGTGCATGGCGTCGTCATCCTGAACGGCAAGACGGCGCATTCCGTACTGTTGGAAATCTTCACGGAACATGGCGCCGGCACGCTGATCGTGCCTTGAAGCTATGCATCAGGCCTTCGGCGCCGCGCTGAATCAAGCACGGCGCCGATCCGGCATCAGAGTCTTTCCGTGACGGCTTCTGCTAGCGGAATAGCGGGTTGCGCACCAGCTTTCAGGCAGGCCAGGGACCCGGCGACGGCAGCGCGGTGCAGCGCCTCCTCGAAGGCAAAGCCCGCGTCGAGACCAGCGGCCAGATAACCGCAGAAGGTGTCCCCGGCACCGACGGTATCGACGGGCTCGATGGTCAAGCCGGATGCACGCTCAATCTTGCCATGGCGGATGGCGATGACGCCTTCGGCGCCCAGCGTCACGATCAGGATCTGGCCGGTTTCGCCATGTAGGCGGACAAGCGCGGCTTCGCGTTCCGTAGCCCCCATATTTGTCTCTCCGGCCAGCCGCTCGAATTCGGTTTCATTGGCAATGACGATATCGGCCATTCGTCCGAGGCGCGCGGCCTCCTCGGTTAGTGGGGCGATATTGAGGATGCTGCGGATACCCGCGGCCTTTGCTTCATGCAGGGCCGTTTCGACGGCTGCGGCAGGAATTTCGAGCTGGAGCACAAGGCTGTCGCTGCGGGTCATGGTTTTTATGGTGGCGCTGGCATCTGCGCTGGTCAGGCTGCCATTGGCGCCTGGAACGACGGCAATCATGTTCTCGCCGTCACCGCCAACGAGAATGAGTGCGGTTCCGGTTGCTTCCGCTACGGTCTTGACGCTGTCGAGATCCGTTCCGCTTTCCTCCAGAAGCGCCAGTGCAGGGGCGGCGAACCCGTCCTTGCCGACCGCACCGGCCATCCGCACCTGGGCGCCTGCGCGGCGTGCAGCAAGCGCCTGATTGGCGCCCTTGCCGCCGGCTGCCGTGGCAAAGCCGTTGCCAGCCACTGTCTCACCTGGCTTGGGCAGACGGCTGGTGGTCGCGATGAGATCCATGTTGATGGAGCCGAAAACGGTAATCATGGGCGCACTCCTGACGATGCTGCTTGAACGATGCGGGCCTGAAGGAAACCGGTCCGACTGATTCGGGCTCTGTTTTGCGGCAGTGATCAGTCTTCGTCAACAAGGCGCAGCTTGAGAAGACCGGTCCGGCTCTCGACGCTAGCATCTGTTTGTGGTGCTGGCTTTGCCGTCGGATCGGGCGCGCTGGCAAAATCCATTGCCTCTATTCTGGCACTGCGCCGATTGAGCTTATCGGTCGAGGTCAGGATCATCTCGACATCTTTCTGGGCGGCCAGGAAATGGCTTTGCAGCTTGCGGGTCCGTTCGTCGAGCCGCCCGAGATCCTCCATCAGATGGACGACCTCGCCCTGGATCAGATGGGCCTGTTCGCGCATGCGCTGATCCTTCAGCACGGCCTGGATGACCTGGATCGACAGCATCAGCAGAGAGGGCGAAACGATCACCACCCGCAGCTTATGGGCACGCTGGACGATCCCCTCGAAATTCTCGTGGATCTCCGCAAAGATCGATTCGGATGGCACAAACAGGAAGGCGGTATCCTGTGTTTCACCGTGCATCAGGTATTTCTCGGAAATATCCTTGAGATGCACCTCCATATCGCGCCGAAATTGCTGGCCGGCGAGTTTTTTCTGTTCTGGCGTCGTCCCGTCACGGATGGCGTTCCAGGCTTCGAGTGGAAATTTGGCGTCGATCACCAGCGGTGGCTGACCGTTCGGCATCCGGATGGTGCAATCGGGCCTTGATCCGTTGGAAAGCGTGTCCTGAAAGGCATAGGCACCCATCGGCAGGCCATCGGCTATAATGGTTTCCATCCGGGCCTGACCGAAGGCGCCGCGCGTCTGCTTGTTGGACAGAATGGCCTGCAACCCGACCACATCCTTTGCCAGGGACTGGATGTTGTTCTGCGCGGCATCGATAACCGCCAGCCGTTCCTGCAGGATACGCAGATTGTCATGGGTGGATTTCGTCTGTTCGGTAATCGTGCTTCCCAAGCGATGGGTCATGCCGTCCAGTCGCTCGTTGATACTGCGGTTGAACTCCGATTGCCGGGCGCCGAACAGGTCCGCCATGGTGGCAAGCCGGCCCTGCATTTCGGCTTGCGCCTGCATCAAGGCCTCGAGACGTCGATCCTCGCTTGCCTGCCGCTCGGCGGAAATCGCGGCTCCGAGGTCGAAATCTTCCTTTTGTCGAAGTTTTAAACAGAGCCGCAGCCAGAGAGCAGCGAGCACGATCACGGCCAGGATCAGCGCCACAGCGCCGAAGCTGAACTGGTTTTCACCATAGGCCAGTACGGGTCTGCTGAGGGCGGAAAGCAATTGGTTCATAGGCGCAATCTAGCAGGTTTGTTGATGAAGGCTAGATCAAATCGTGAACAAATTCTGTGGTGGCACCAGTTTTTCGGCAAGGACATCGGCAGGAATTCTATCAAATATTTCGAGAATCAAAATTGCTGGAGTTGTCAGGCCTTCGTTGAGGAGACCGAAAAGCCGTTATCGCGCCCGTTAACGCCAGCGGTTTCGCCTGTTTCAGATGCCCCCAAGGGAGGGCAGGGCTGCCAGCCATCGCCCATTTTGCCGTCTCCATTTCATTTCCTCGATTCGCAGGGCGTGCAGCTGCATTGCCAAGCATTCTCCAAGGTCGTTTTAACCCAGGTGAATCTGCGGCTGAATTTAAAATATCGAAATAAAATCAAATGAATAGAAAAGCCGTAAGCCCCGCACAAGTTTTTATAGACATCAATTTCTTACGACAACAATTATATAGAAAGACCGTTATATGTCTCTTGCATCTGCAATGAACTCATCGGTATCGGGGCTGACGGCGCAGTCCAATAAACTCACCTCCATCGGGGATAATATTTCCAACACGAGCACGACCGGCTACAAAGGCACGGAGACTGCGTTTTCCAGTTTGGTGAATGGCGGAACGACCTCGACGACAACCCAAACGGTGACTCAATCGGGTGATCTGGAATCGACCTCGTCGGAGACGGATCTGGCGATCGATGGTGACGGATATTTCGTTGTGCAGGATGATGAGGGCAATACGTTCCTGACCCGTCAGGGCGACTTCGAAATTGACGAGGATGGTTACCTTGTGAACTCATCCGGCTATACGCTGCTGGGCTATTCCTACGACAACGGCGAACCGGCTTCTGTCATCAATGGTTTCGACGGTCTTGAACCGGTGAAAATCGACACCAGCGAGGTCACGGCGTCGGCCACGACATCCGGCGAAGTCGAGGGCAACCTCGAAAGCGATGAAGAGGTTGTTTCTGGCGATACACCGTCTTCGAACTCGGCGGATGCCACCTACACGGCGAAGTCGTCTATCGTCACGTATGACGAACAAGGTGCCTCCACCCAATACGACATTTATTTCACCAAGACCGATGACGATGAGTGGGAAGTTTCGATCTACCGCAATGACGAGGCTAATGACGATGATGACGGAACCAGCTTCCCCTATGACAATGGTGAACTAGGCTCGACAACATTGACCTTCGATAGCACTGGCGAGTTGGAAGATGGCAGCAATAGCACCCTGTCCTTCACCGATTCCGAAACCGGGCTCACGATTGAACTGGACCTGTCGGCGATGACGCAAAAGGCTACCGCCACTAGCATTGAAGGTTCGGCAAACGGCAGCGCCGCCAGCAGCTCGTCCGACTACACCATTGGCAGCGATGGCGTTATCAGCACCGTATCTTCCGACGGCACCACGACAGATACCTATAAAATCGCGCTTGCCACCGTTGCCAGCCCTGACAACCTCGAGGAGGTTGGCGGCACCGCCTATCAGGTGGATGCAGATTCCGGCACCGTCGTCGTCGGCTTTGCCGGTACAGGCAGCTTCGGCACCATCGAATCCAGCACGCTGGAAAGTTCAAACGTCGACCTCGCGTCTGAACTGTCGGACATGATCGCCGCTCAGCGCGCCTATAGCGCTAACTCCAAGGTGTTCCAGACGGCAGCCGATATGCTCGACACCGTCATCAACATGGTCCGGTAACGGCTCGCAGATCCATTGGCTGTCATCTCTCCGAACGCATGGAAAGATTATGCAGCAGATATAAAGCGTTACAGCGTCGCGTGCCATATATGCCGCACGGCGCTGTCAAAGGAGCAAAGGAAAGGCCCATTCCTTTACCAGCGCGCCACGCTTGATCGCCATCGCTCATTCCGATGGCGATTCCCGGAAAACCTGCCGTGTGCCCGCACGGCAGGTTTTTCCTTTTTTAAGTATAGGTCGTCCCATACGATCATGCGGTTTCAGCCGTTTCTATTTCATACCGCCGGGCGATGATATCCCAGGCCTCCTCAGCGGTTTCGACAAAGCTCAACAGCTTGACATCGTCGGGTGCAATGGTTCCGAACTCCGCCAGGCTGTCGAAATCAATGATCCTGTGCCAGAATTCCCGACCGAACAGGATGAGCGGGATTGGCGCCATGCGCTTGGTCTGGATCAGCGTCACTGCCTCGAACATTTCGTCCAGCGTGCCGAAACCGCCGGGAAAGACGACGATTGCCTTGGCCCGCATCAGGAAATGCATCTTGCGGATGGCAAAATAGTGGAAGTTGAAGGACAGGTCCGGCGTTACGAACGCATTGGGGGCCTGTTCATGCGGCAGCACGATATTCAAGCCGATCGACGGCGCACCAACGTCGGCAGCACCGCGATTTCCCGCTTCCATCACGCCTGGCCCGCCGCCGGTGACGATCACATATTCCTGATAGTTGAACCGTGCCGCGTATTCGCTGCATTGGCGGGCAAAGGCGCGGGCCTCGTCATAAAATACCGATGCGGCTTCGAGATTGCGCCGCTGTATGTCGTTGCGCGCCGCCCAGGCGGATTGACCGGGTGCCGGAATGCGCGCGCCGCCAAACATCACCACGGTGGATTTGATGCCCCGTTCGGAAAGCACCATTTCGGTTTTCAGCAATTCCAGTTGCAGACGCACCGGGCGCAATTCTTCCCGGCACAGAAAATCTTCATCGGCATAGGCGAGACGATAGGATGGCGACAGCGTTTGCGGCGTCTGCGGCACGATCCTGGCATTCTGGCGGTCCGTCTGGTTGTCCTTCAGCGGCGCCCAGCTGCCATCCGTCTTTCGCCGTTTTCCATTGCGCATCTTCGCCATCTTCGAACCTTTCATCTCTTGCCGCACTGCTGCATGATCCCGTCAATCGAGTGGGATTTATGACGGCGGCGGTGCTTTCTGCCGACTGACATCTCGCATCCATGCGGTGATCAAAGCTGCGGCATCGCCTTGGAAAACATCCGCCCGAAAGGACGCTGAATGGTTCCCAAGGGCAAGCCAATGCGTTAGAGGAAATCACCAGTGTATCAACGCAGGACCGATGGCATCGGGACTTGACGTTAGCCAATGAAGTTTAAGGAATCCTCATGAGCGCTATGGACCTCTCCTCGTTACAGACCGTCATCGATACCGCTTTCGACAATCGCGACACCATTACCCTCTCGACCAAGGGCGAAGTGCGCGATGCTGTCGAGCAATCGCTTACCCTGCTCGACCAGGGTAAGGTACGGGTTGCCACCCGTGGAGAGGATGGCCAATGGACCGTGCATCAATGGCTGAAAAAGGCTGTGCTGCTCTCCTTCCGCCTCAATGACATGGAAGTCGTCAAGGGTGGGCCGGGGGCTTCGACCTGGTGGGACAAGGTGCCGTCCAAATTCGAAGGATGGGGTGAAAACCAGTTCCGCGCCGCCGGTTTCCGCGCCGTACCCAATGCGGTGGTGCGTCACTCGGCGTTCATTGCTCCCAATGCCATCCTGATGCCGTCCTTCGTCAATCTCGGCGCTTATGTCGGCGAAGGCACCATGGTCGATACCTGGGCGACGGTTGGCTCCTGCGCCCAGATCGGTCGCCATGTGCATCTGTCGGGCGGCGTCGGCATTGGCGGCGTGCTGGAGCCGATGCAGGCCGGGCCGACCATTATCGAGGACAATTGCTTCATCGGCGCGCGCTCCGAAGTCGTGGAAGGCTGCATCATTCGTGAAGGCGCCGTGCTCGGCATGGGCGTCTATATCGGCAAGTCCACCAAGATCATCGACCGCGCCACCGGCGAGGTAATATATGGTGAAGTGCCGCCTTATTCCGTGGTTGTCGCAGGCTCCATGCCATCGCCCAACACCATGCCGAACGGGTTGCCGGCGCCCAGCCTCTATTGCGCCGTCATCGTCAAGCGCGTCGATGCCCAGACCCGCTCCAAGACCGGTATCAACGAGCTGCTGCGCGACTGATCTGCGGCTGAAACTCCGGGCAGGAACACGGCGATCCTTGGCTGGCTCCTGCCCCTTTCAGCCGTGATGGCGTCCATCCTTTTCCCTTGTCTCGTTCTCAAGATCGATATGTCAAAGCATCCAGCCAATTCATCCGCCGCCGACCCCGTCGAAAATCTTCAGACCCTGATCCGCTGCCCCTCTGTGACGCCTGCCGAGGGCGGGGCGCTGTCGGCGCTGGCCGCCATGCTGGAGCCGTTGGGCTTTACCGTGGAACGGATGGTGGCGCGCGAAGAGGGCACGCCGGATGTCGAAAACCTCTATGCCCGGCTGGGCACGGAGGGACCGCATCTGATGTTTGCCGGGCATACCGATGTCGTACCCGTTGGCAATGAGGCGGACTGGACCTATCCGCCGTTTTCCGCCGAGATTGCTGGAGGCGAACTCTACGGGCGTGGCGCGGTCGATATGAAGGGTGGCATCGCCTGCTTTGTCGCCGCCATTGCCCGCCATATCGAAAGCCAAGGCGCGCCGAAGGGGTCTATTTCCTTCCTGATAACCGGTGATGAGGAAGGCCCGTCGATCAACGGTACTACCAAACTGCTGGAATGGGCCGCCGCCAAAGGCGAGCGCTGGGATGCCTGCCTGGTGGGCGAACCGACCAATCCCGATCAGCTTGGCGACATGATCAAGATCGGGCGGCGCGGCTCGCTGTCAGGCGAGATCATCGTCAAGGGCGTCCAGGGCCATGCCGCCTATCCGCATCTGGCCGACAATCCGGTGCGGGGCATGATCAAGCTTGCGGAAGCGCTGATGCATCCGGCCTTCGATGCGGGTACCGAGAATTTCCAGCCTTCCAATCTGGAAGTCACGACGATTGATGTTGGTAACGCCGCCACCAATGTCATTCCGGCCCGTGCCAGCGCCAAATTCAATATCCGCTTTAACGATACCTGGACCGCCGAGACGCTGCGGACCGAAATCATTGCCCGGCTTGATACGGCTAGCGCCGATCCCCTGCTGCGACCGGGCCGCCCGCCGATTGCCTATGAACTGGTCTGGGCCGACCGGCCAAGCCAGGTGTTCCTGACCCGTAACAACGCGCTGATCTCTTCCTTGAGTGCTGCCATCGAAAAAATGACCGGTAAAACGCCAGCCCTATCGACAACAGGTGGCACGTCCGACGCCCGCTTCATCAAGGATTACTGCCCTGTGGTGGAATTCGGCCTGGTCGGCCAGACCATGCATATGGTTGATGAGCGGGTCGCCGTGCCTGACCTGGAAGCGCTGACCGGCATTTACGGTGAATTCA
Organism: Agrobacterium vitis; assembly: GCF_013426735.1. NCBI lineage: Bacteria > Pseudomonadati > Pseudomonadota > Alphaproteobacteria > Hyphomicrobiales > Rhizobiaceae > Gillisella > Gillisella vitis. The sequence continues at coordinate 3,748,931 of NZ_AP023272.1, read as the reverse complement.
TCAGCAGTTGGTTTGCCAATGCCGGGGTTTAAAGAGGTCGAAATCTACCTGACCGGGATCTGGCTGTTGCTAAAGGGCGACCGCCAGGGGTTCAGCTATCTCGATCTGTCCGACCGGGGCGTCAACCGCTCCTTCTGGTCCATCGCCTGGTCCTTGCCGGCCATGTTGTTTTCCTGGGTGTTCTGGTATCAGGCCTTGCTGGAAGATATTCCGGTCTATCAGCAAATGCGGACCCTGTTTTTCCTGCGCATGACAATGATCGATCTGGCCAGCTGGATGCTGCCGCTGATTTTGGTTGGGTTCGTCTGCCGTTTCTTCTCGATTGATGACCGCTTCAGCGCCCTGGTGGTGACATCCAACTGGCTGGCGTTGCCGATTGCCTATGCCAATGCGCTGCTGATCGCCATATCCGTCCTGATGCCCGGGTTAGGGCAGGTGGTGATCTTGCTCTGGCTGTTGCTCCTGCTTGGCCTGGTCGGCGGCGTGTTCCGGTTGACATCGGCGGTCCTGGATGGACAAACCCTGCTGGTCTCGACCATCACCGTGGTCATGCTGGTGCCGACAACGCTACTGGCGGAATTTCTGGAACGCTATCTGGACGTCGCACCGCTCTAAAAACCGGTTTTGGACTGCCGCGGCACTTGCTTGCGTTGTTCAGCGCTTGACCGATCGCCCTGCGCCGGACACGAAAATTTTTATTCCGACCTGCAAGACCCATGATAGTTTGCACTCACAATGGGGATTCCATCATGATCAAACGCCGGACACTGGTTGCTGCTGCCGCTTGCCTCGCTACGCCCGGTTTGCTGAGGGCCAAGGAGCTCGGTCCGCAGGAGATTTTCTTCGATAAGGATATTCCTGTGCTGGGCAATCCAAAGGGTGATGTCACCATTGCCGAATTCTTCGATTATCAATGCGGCTACTGCAAAACCTATCACCCTATTGTCAGCAAAGTGGTGAAGGACGACGGTCATGTGCGGCTGGTGATGAAGGATTGGCCAGTCTTTGGTCCGGCTTCGGTCGTTGCGGCCCAAGCTGTTCTCTCTATTCCCGACCTTGGCCAGTACAAAGCGGCCCAAGATGCCCTGCTGGATATGAAGGGCGGATTGACGCCCGATAGCGTTTCCCAGGCGCTTGAAAGCGTTGGGGTCAACATGACCGCCGTCAAGGCTGCGGCCAACAAGAACAGCAACAAGATTTCCCGCCTGCTTGACCGCAACTGGCTTCAGGCGGACGCGCTGAATTTTCGCGGCACGCCATCCTTCGTGATCGGAAAGACGCTCTATCCCGGCGCGCTGGATGAAAAAGCACTGAAGGAGGCGATTGCCAAGGCGAGGGCTGCATAAGTTTGGTGATGACTCCTCTGACGCTTGCCCCCCGTTCCTTTCTGGCCTCACTGTTTGCTGCCGCCGTTGCGGCGGCCGATCCGCTGAACGGTATCCGAACCCATTTGCCCGCAAGGCCGAAAGGCCGCACGGTGGTTGTGGGTGCTGGCAAAGGTGCCGCCCAGATGGCTGCGGCCTTGGAGACGCTGTGGGACGGCCCGCTGGAAGGTGTTGTCGTTACCCGATACGGCTATGGCTGCCCGCTCGCCAAACTTGAACTGCTCGAAGCGGCCCATCCGGTGCCTGATGCCAATGGTCTCGCCGCAGCTGAGCGGCTGAAACGTGCCATTGCCTCGCTTGGGCCTGATGATCTGGTGATTGCCCTGATCTGCGGTGGCGGGTCGGCACTGTTGCCCGCTCCGCCCGCCGGGATGACGCTGGAAGACGAGATCGACCTCAACAGGCAATTGCTGGCCTGCGGTGCGCCGATCAGCGCGATGAACGTGGTGCGCAAACACCTGTCAACCATCAAGGGTGGGAGGTTGGCGGCCTTGACCAGAGCACCGGTCGTCAGCCTGATTGTTTCCGATATTCCTGGCGACAATCCGGCGCATGTTGCTTCCGGCCCGACCGTGCCGGATGCCTCGACCCGTCATCAGGCGCTGGAGATCATCCGCGCCTATGGTTTGCGACTGCCACAGGTGGCATTGGACCACCTGAATTCTCCAGCCGCCGATGCGCCCCGGCCAGACGATCCAGCCTTTGCGAGCAACCGGCATCATATCATTGCTTCGGCGGGTGTTTCGCTTGAGGCGGCAGCGCTTGCAGCAGAAGCTGCTGGCGTGCGCGCCGCGATCCTATCCGACAGTATCGAGGGGGAGGCGCGCGATGTGGCTAGTGTTCATGCGGCGCTGGCCCGTGAAATCGCGGCTAAGGACCGGCCATTTCCCAAGCCAGTCGTGTTGCTGTCCGGCGGCGAAACCACGGTCACCATCAAAAACCAAGGCGCGCAGGCCACAGGACGCGGTGGGCGCAACGGCGCTTTCGCGCTCGCCATGGCGCTGGGCATTGCTGGCCACGATATCGAGGTGCTTGCCGCCGACACCGACGGCATTGATGGCACGGAAAATAATGCTGGTGCCTTTGCCAATGGCACCAGCATTATTAGGTTAAAACAACAGGGTCTGGATGGCGCGGCCCTGCTGGATGCCCATGACAGCTACAGCGCCTTTGAAGCGCTGGGCGACCTGTTCGAAACCGGCCCGACTGGCACCAATGTCAATGATTTCAGGGCAATCCTGATCCGTTGAGCGCCCGCAAATTATGCGGGCGTCACTTCATCGGCCTCGTATTTATACGTGGTCGAACAAAATTCGCAGGTCACGGAAATCTCGCCTTCTTCTTCGCTGGCGGCGATTTCCTCGGCGGTAAAGCCCTTGAGCACACCCTTGATCTTGTCGCGGGAACAGCTGCACCGATCATGAACGGCCTGCGGTTCATAAACGCGGACGCCGCGCTCGTGGAAAAGCCGGAACAGTAGCCGTTCGGTGCCGATCTGCGGATCGGTCAACTCGTCCCCATCGATGGTTTCCACCAGCATCCGGGCTTCCGCCCAATTGTCATCATCGGGACCGTCATACGCATTGTCGTCACCATCACCGCCCGGCAGGTCGCCCTGATGCATGCGTTCAGGGGCCTCCGGCAGAAATTGCGCGATCAACCCGCCAGCGCGCCAGCTGTGGCGCGGCTTGCCGGAACTGTCTCGATCAAACAGCTCGGCGACGGCTAGCCGCACCCGCGTCGGGATCTGCTCCGACTGGCGAAAATAAAAACCGGCAATGTCTTCCAGCGAGGAGCCATCCAGCGGCACGATGCCCTGATAGGGCTGCATGTAATTGCCCTGATCGATGGTGAAGGCCAGGATACCGGCGCCGAGCAGGTCGGTCGGTGTCGATTTGCCGTCCGCCAGTGCCTGCGCCAACCGCTCTTCGTCAAAGCGGGCATAGGCACGGACATTTTCCGGCGTGGCAAAATCGCAAACCAGCAAATCCACCGGACCGTCGCTTTTGGTCTGGACAATGAACTTGCCCTCGAATTTCAGCGAGGTACCGATCAGCACGGTCAGCGCAATCGCTTCGGCCAGCAGGCGGGCAACAGCCGGGGGATAGTCATGCCGATCCAGGATCGTGTTGAGCAAAGGCCCGAGCTGGACCGCACGGCCCCTCACATCCAGACCATCGACCTGGAACGGTACGACCCGGTCGTCGCCGGCAAAGCCGAACTCGCCCAACGCGCTCAATTTGTCTGTCATGGCACAACTCCTGGCACGAATGCATCCCTGGATGAATGCAGGGCAACGCCATGCATCTACCGCAAGGCGCTGCAATCTAAAACGACTGCGTGACGATTATTTGGTCATAGTGGGTTCACAGCGACCAGTCTGAACCGAGGAAAAGACCATGCCTCGAAACAAGACGGACAAATGGTATCTTACCGCCTCAAGATCAAGCGGTAAAATTGCGCATCAGCCATGCTCTCGCAATCTCGAGGGGCAGCGCATCCTGCAATCCCACTATTCAAGGTTTTCAGCAGCCCGAAAACTGTCAAACCGCGCCCAAACACCAGGCAAGGATGGACTTCTGGGCATGTAGCCGGTTTTCCGCCTCGTCGAACACAACCGATTGCGGCCCGTCGATCACCTCATCGGTCACTTCCTCACCGCGATGAGCGGGCAGGCAGTGCATGAACAATGCATCGGGCTTTGCCTGTTTCATCAGGGCGGGATTGACCTGGAAAGGCTGGAAGACGTTATGGCCGCGTGCCTTATGCTCCAGGTTCATTGATACCCAGGTATCGGTGATCACGGCATCGGCACCGGACACGGCGCGGTCGGCATCATGGCACAGCATAATTTCGCCGCCATTGTTGCGCGCCCAGTTGAGGATCTGGTCTTCCGGCTCAGAGCCCATTGGCACTGCCATGTTCATCCGGTAGCCGAAGCGGGCCGCCCCTTCGACCAGCGAATGCAGCACATTGTTGCCGTCACCCGTCCAGGCCAGCGTCTTGCCCCGGATCGGGCCGCGATGTTCCTCGATGGTCATGATGTCAGCCATGATCTGGCAGGGATGGGTCAGGTCGGTCAACGCATTGATCACCGGAACGGTGGCGTGTTCGGCCAATTCCAGCAGGCGGTTGTGATCAGTGGTGCGGATCATGATCGCATCGACATAGCGCGACAGAACCTTGGCCGTATCGCCAATCGTCTCGGCGCGGCCAAGTTGCATTTCCGTGCCGGACAAAAACAGCGTCTCGCCGCCCAGTTGGCGCATGCCGACATCGAAGGAGACGCGGGTGCGGGTCGATGGCTTTTCGAAAATCATCGCCAGCATCTTGCCGGCCAGCGGCTTGTCCGCTGTTCCGGCCCGGGTCCTGGTCTTGCGCTGATGGGCGTCGGACAGAATAGAGTGAAGGTCCTCGGACGTCATGGCCGAGAGATCGAGGAAGTGTTTCGGGGATGCCATGGTGTTACCTGTCGTTCATGCCTGAGCGATTTTGAGGGCGGCCTGCGCGGACAAGGCCTCGGCGGCCTGTTCGATGCGCTTGAGGCCTTCTCGGGCCTGTTCAGCAGTCAGCGTCAGAGGCGGAAGCAGGCGGATGACGTTATCGCCTGCCGGAACGCCCAGAATATGCTCGTGGCGCATCGCATGCAGCAGGTCCGAGGATGGCACTGCGGCCTTGATGCCGAGCATCAGGCCTTCGCCGCGCACGTCTTCGATCACGCCTGGAAAACGGTCTTTCAGACCAGCCAGACCCTGCCGGAAGATCAGCGCCACATCCCGGACATTTTGCAGGAAGTCATCGGCGAGAACCAGATCGAGAACGGCATTGCCGACCGCCATGGCCAGCGGGTTGCCGCCATAGGTCGTGCCGTGCACGCCAGCCGTCATGCCGGACGCAGCCTCTTCTGTGGCAAGGCAGGCACCGAACGGGAAGCCGCCGCCAATACCCTTGGCCACCGCCATGATATCGGGTGTGAGGCCAGCCCATTCATGGGCAAAGAACTTGCCCGTCCGGCCAACGCCCGACTGTACTTCGTCGAGAATGAGTAGCAGGCCCTTCTCGTCGCAGATTGCCCGCAATTCGCGCAGGAACTCGCTCCCCACGACGCGAATACCGCCTTCGCCCTGGATAGGCTCGATCAGCAACGCAGCCGTGCTGTCGGTGATCGCCGCCTTCAAGGCGTCGAGATCGCCGAACGGCACCTGGTCGAAGCCGGGCGCCTTGGGGCCGAAACCTTCAAGATATTTTTCCTGGCCGCCAGCCGCAATGGTGGCGATGGTGCGGCCATGAAAGGCACCCTCGAAAGTGATGATATGGAATTTCTCCGGATGGCCCTTGCTATAATGATAGCGGCGAGCCGTCTTGATGGCGCATTCGAGCGCTTCGGCACCCGAATTGGTGAAGAACACCTTGTCGGCAAATGTTGCCTCGACCAGCCTTGCGGCCAGGCGTTCCTGGCCGGGAACTTCATAGAGGTTCGAAAGGTGCCAGACTTTCTCCGCCTGGCTTTTTAAGGCGTCCACGAGATGCGGATGCGAATGACCGCAGGACGTCACGGCGACGCCGCCAGCAAAGTCGAGATATTGCTCACCTGTTTCAGTGTAAAGCCACGGGCCCTCGCCTCGCTCGAAACGCAGCGGCGCACGTGAGAACGTGTTGAACAGCGGCGTTGATGTCTGAGCCATGACGGAAAATCCTTTCGAGCGGCTTTTTGAAGTCTCAATGAGTTTATAGGCCAACCACCGAAAAACCGGTGGAAAAAATCAAAAATGCCGCCTTTCGGCGGCATTTGCACTATTCCGGCTTCCGCCAGCGTTGTCAACAAAACATCGGGGCAAAGGCATCGCTCCGACATGTCCTTGCGAGCGCTGTTGAACAAACAGCATCGATAAAAAATCGGTGGATAGCAAGTTGGGGAAAAGCCTGAAATTCGATTCACGATGATTCGGCGACTCTTGTCACGGAGTCAGGCTCACACTAGGTTAATAACGAATTACTACACTGCATGCGGCGGAAAAGTCACCAACAACACGAGGAAAGTTGGGTTCCGGAACCTTCCGGGACATGGATGATGGATTCCGCGTCAAGCGCGTGCACCAGGCGGAGATTGCGGCATGAACTGGACGGACGAGCGAGTTGAAAGACTCACGAAATTATGGGCCGAAGGCCTGAGCGCAAGTCAGATTGCGACGCAGCTTGGCGGCGTCAGCCGGAATGCCGTGATTGGCAAGGTGCATCGGTTGTGCCTTCCCGGACGCGCCAAGGCAGGCGGTCCTGCGGCGACACCAGCGCGCACACCCAAGCGGCCAGCACCGTCCACGCCCCGCGCCCCGAACTTTGCCGCACGCACGCCTTCGAGCGCGCCACGTCCCGCCGCGCGCACTGCTGCGGCGACCGCGCTGAACGACGATCTCGACATGGATGTCGCCGAGAACATGGCTGCCTTGCCGGTTCTCAACACCACCATTCTGCCAGCCTCGCGCCGTCTGTCGCTGACGGATCTCACCGAGCGGACCTGCAAATGGCCGGTTGGCGACCCGATGACCGATGAGTTTCACTTCTGCGGCTGCGACAGCCAGGACAATTCGCCCTATTGCAAATATCATGCGAAGCTCGCCTACCAGCCAGTAAACGAGCGGCGCCGGGCTGCTGCGAACGCGCGCTGATCTCTGCCCGTGATCTCCGATCGCATGTCATAAAAAAAGCGAGCCGCACGGCTCGCTTTTTTCGTTCCACTGGGTTTTCGGTCCATAAAAACCGAGCAGCGATCTTATGCTTCCATCGAATAGCCGGCGCCGCGCACCGTGCGGATCACGTCCTGCATATTGGAAAAGTTAAGCGCCTTGCGCAGCCGTCCGACATGGACATCGACCGTGCGCTCGTCCACATAAATGTCATGGCCCCAGACGCCATCCAGCAATTGAGAGCGCGAAAACACCCGGCCGGGTGAGGTCATCAGGAACTCCAGCAGCCGGAATTCGGTCGGCCCGAGGCGCACTTCGCGGCTCTTGCGATGGACACGGTGGGTTTCGCGATCAAGCTCGATATCGCCGCAACGCAGCAGGCTGGACAGAACTTCCGGCTTGGCGCGGCGCAGCATCGCCTTGACCCGGGCCATCAGTTCGGGGGTCGAGAACGGTTTGACGACATAATCGTCGGCACCGGTGGCAAGTCCGCGCACCCGTTCGCTCTCTTCGCCACGCGCGGTCAGCATGATGATCGGCAGGCGCTCGGTATCGGGCCGCATCCGCAGGCGACGACATAGCTCAATGCCGGAGACACCCGGCAACATCCAATCGAGGATCAGCAGATCCGGCACCCGTTCCTGGAGGCGAAGCTCGGCTTCGTCTCCCCGCAGAATGGTTTCGACCTCATAGCCTTCCGATTCCAGATTATAACGCAAAAGGACGCTCAGGGCTTCTTCGTCTTCAACGACGGCAATTTTCGGCAGCATTCGATCCCATACCTTCAATGAGAGAGTCTTCCCGCAAGCCTTTTCTTGTCCGCTCTGGCGAAAAAGAACACGGCAATACGAGAATTTCGATGTTTACAGCATGTTTGCGCTTCATGATGGCGCTCAACTGTGACTGGAAGGCTGGCCTGTCGCCACAGGTCGAACCTTCGGGTGAAGCCCCCACCCCATTCAGCGTCAGGCGCTCAGGCGTCCGATGCCAATCTCCGTCATGCTTTCATATCAGCAGCCATTGAACATGGCTCCTGGTATGATTTTTCTCTGATATCTCAAGGACTTGATGCCTTGAGATATCAACACGTCATGCAATGCGGGGATGGGTCAACATCCTCGCATTGTCATCTCAATCGGCGACCCCGAAAGCGGTCGTCGTGTCGTCCTTCGGGCGCTCACCCTCGGGCTGTGCGCCAGTGGCCATGTAATAGATGGTCTCGGCGATATTGGTGGCATGGTCGCCGATGCGCTCGATATTCTTGGCGCAGAACAGAAGGTGCGTGCAGGTGGTGATGTTGCGCGGATCTTCCATCATATAGGTCAGCAATTCGCGAAACAGCGAGGTGTAGATCGCATCAATCTCCTCATCGCGGTCGCGGATCGACTTGGCCTTTTCCGCCGAGCGGGTGGTGTAGACATCCAGCACTTCCTTGAGCTGGGTCATCGCCAGTTCCGAAAGATGCTCGATGCCGCGGGCCAGCTTGCGCGGCACGCCGGTGCCTTGCACGGCCATGACCCGCTTGGCATTGTTCTTACCGAGATCGCCGACGCGCTCCAGATCCGAGGCAATCCTGAGCGCACCGATGATTTCGCGCAGATCGGCGGCCATGGGCTGACGTTTTGCGATGGTGACGATCGCTTTGTCACCCACTTCGCGCTCGGCATTGTCCATGATCACGTCGTCGGAGATCACCTTCTGGGCGAGGGCGGCATCGGAATTGACCAGCGCGCGAACGGATTCACCCACCATCTGCTCGGCCAGACCGCCCATTTCCGAAATGCGGCGCATTAGATATTTCAGTTCCTCGTCAAAGGCGGTGTAGATATGCGCTGTCATGTTCTGATCCTTTAAAAAGATGCATTTTCAATCAACCGTCGGATCAGCCGAACCGGCCCATGATATAGTCCTGGGTCCGCTGGTCGTCCGGGTTGGTGAACATCTTGTCGGTATCGTTTTCCTCGACCAACTGGCCGAGATGGAACATTGCCGTGCGCTGGGACACGCGAGCGGCCTGCTGCATCGAATGCGTGACGATGACGATGGTGAAATTGGCCCGCAATTCGTGGATCAGTTCTTCTACCTTGGCCGTCGCAATCGGGTCCAGGGCCGAGCAGGGCTCGTCCATCAGGATGACTTCGGGGCTGACGGCAATGGCGCGGGCAATGCACAGACGCTGCTGCTGTCCGCCGGACAGGCCCGTTCCCGGCTCCTGTAGGCGATCCTTTGCTTCGTTCCAAAGACCGGCGCGCTGAAGGCTCTTTTCAACGATCTGGTCCATGTCTGCCTTGTTGCGGGCGAGACCATGGATGCGCGGGCCGTAAGCAATGTTTTCGTAGATCGACTTGGGGAACGGGTTCGGCTTCTGGAACACCATGCCGACGCGGGCGCGAAGCTCGACAACGTCGATGGACGGATCGTAGATATCCATGCCGTCGAGGGTGATCAGACCCGTCACCCGGCAATGATCGATGGTGTCGTTCATGCGGTTCAGCGTCCGCAAGAAGGTAGACTTGCCGCAACCCGAAGGACCGATCAGCGCCGTGACGGTATTTTCGCGGACATTCAGGTTTACGTCGAACAGGGCGCGCTTTTCGCCGTAGTAAACGGACACGTCCTTGCCGACCATCTTGGTGTTCACTTCGGTCATCTTCTGATCCAAGGCCTTTTCAACTGCTGCTTCAGACATCATGTTCATGTTCTTAACCCTCCGGCCTGTCTTTTCGCAATCGCTTGACGAAGGCGGCGATGAAGTTTCCTGGACGTCATCGTCCAGGACCGTAGTTCAACTTTCCTCTACCAGCGCCGCTCAAACCGCCGGCGCAGCAGGATGGCACCGACATTCATGATCAGCAGGAAGATCAACAGAATGATGATGGCGCCGGACGTCCGCTCCACAAAAGCGCGCTCGGCTTCATTGGCCCACATATAGATCTGCACCGGCAGCGCCGTGGACGGATCAAGCGGTGTGCCGGGATAATCCGCCACGAAAGCCACCATGCCAATCAATAGCAGCGGCGCGGTCTCACCTAGTGCATGGGCAAGGCCGATAATCGTGCCAGTCAACACGCCGGGCATGGCGAGCGGCAGGACGTGATGGAACACGGTCTGCATCTTGGATGCGCCAAGACCGAGCGCCGCAGCGCGGATCGACGGAGGAACGGCCTTCAAGGCTGCGCGCGTGGCGATGATGATCGTCGGTAGCGTCATCAGGGTCAGCACCAGTCCGCCGACCAGCGAGGCCGAGCGCGGCAGACCGGCAAAGTTGATGAACACCGCCAGACCCAGCAGACCAAAGACGATAGAGGGAACGGCTGCGAGATTGTTGATGTTGACCTCGATCAGGTCGGTCCAACGGTTCTTTGGCGCAAATTCCTCAAGATAGATCGAGGTTGCCACGCCGATCGGCAGAGCCAGGATCAACACGGTCAGCATCATATAGGCAGTGCCGATCAAGGCCACGCCAACGCCTGCCGCTTCCGGGCGGCTCGATGCACCATTGACGAAAATACCGGTATTGAAGGACTTGGCCAGCGCGCCGCTTTCAGCCAGCGCATTCATCCAGCCGATCTGCTGGTCAGAAATTTTCCGGCTGCTCTCATCGACAGTCAGGTCGAATTGCCCCTTGAAGGCCGTATCGATTGTGGCACTGGCCAGGACCGAGACCGGAACCGTCTTGCCGATGATCGATGGATCGGCAACAACCATGTTGCGCAATTGGACGCGGACATTGTCGGAGACCATCTCGGTCAATTGCTTCATTGCCGGACGATTGGATGTATCGATCTTCAGTTTTGCCGCCAGCGCATTGCGCACCAGAACCGGATAATTGGCAGCAACTAACACGTCGGGGTTGGTGGCGCGCTGGTTGCTCGGATCGATCAGCTTTTCGCTGAATTCAACCGGCACGGTGATCGTCGTCTGCCAGAAGGCTGTATAACCTTTGGAAACCACCGACGCGAGCAGCAGGAACAAGAACAGCAAGCCAAAGCTGATGGCGATGATGCCATAGGCCCGGAAACGGCGCTCGGCGGCATAGCGGCGCTTGATGCCGATGTCGCGGCGAGGACGCGATACGGTGGCAAGGGCGCCAGTGCCGTGGCCTGCCGCAGCGGGGGAGAGGGTCTCGCTCATTCGTACTGCTCCCGGTATTTGCGCACGATGTAAAGCGCATAGATATTAAGGCAAAGCGTGATGGCAAACAGGGTGATACCCAGGGCGAAGGCCACCAGCGTTTGCGGCGAGGTGAATTCAAGGTCGCCGGTCAGCTGGTTGACGATCTTGACGGTGACCGTTGTCATCGGCTCGAAAGGATTAAGCTGGATGCGCGCCGCAACGCCTGCGGCCAGCACCACGATCATGGTTTCGCCGATAGCGCGCGATGCCGTCATCAGCAGCGCGCCGACAATACCCGGAAGTGCTGCCGGCAGGATCACCCGCTTGACCGTTTCTGACCGCGTGGCGCCAAGGCCAAGCGAACCATCCCGGAGCGAGCGCGGCACAGCGGTGATGATGTCGTCCGACAGGGAGGAGACATAGGGGATCAGCATGATCCCCATCACAAAGCCTGCCGTCAGCACGCTCTGTGCCTGGATGAAGCTGACAAAATCGCCGGTGGCGATGCCGTTGATCTTGGCGGAGATATCCCGCAGGAACGGACCGACCGAGGTCAGCGCGAAGAAGCCGTAGACGATGGTCGGAATACCGGCCAGCACTTCCAGCAGTGGCTTGGTGATCGAGCGCAGCCGTGGCGATGCATATTCGGCCATGTAGATGGCAGCAAACAGACCAACGGGCACGGCAAACAACATGGCGACCACGCCGATATAGAGCGTGCCGAGCAGAAGCGGGATCAATCCGAACTGGCCGCCGGTATCGGTGGCGCCAGCAGCGGCAAACCGGGGGTCCCAGACTGTCCCGAAGAAGAACCGCCAGGCTGGAACCTCCCGGAAGAAGTGGGTGGCTTCCGTCAACATCGACATGATGATGCCGACTGTCGTCAAAATGGCGATGGAAGAGCAGATGACCAAGGCCGCCTGAATGGCTTGCTCCACCCGGTTGCGGGCGCGAAAGCGTGGCGCGATCAACCGAAGCCCGAACAGGGCGCCTGCGAGCGAGGTGGCGATTACCACGATGGTCAACGCCAGATCGTTGATGGCGCGCATGCCGTTCAAGGCCTCCGCCGCCACGATCATGTAGGGCTCAGGCTCGCCGGCCAGCGGTACGCCTTGTTCGGCCAGCATTGTGCGGGCAGTCGTGGCATCTGCGCTTTTCAACTTGGCCAATTGGTCGTCGTCAAGGCTTTTCAGGCCACGAGCGATCGCACCGATGGTGCCGTAATTGAGGTTCTGGGTGGCTCCTGCCTGTGCCTTGACCGCATCGGGCATCGCATCGCGCACACGCGTTTCGATCAGCGATGGCGCAATCGCCATCCAGAGGCCCAGCACCAGGAAGGCGGGTACAACTGCCAGAATAGAAACAAAACTGCCATGATAGCCATAGCGGGAATGCAGGGCAGACGCGCGGCCTTGTGCGAGCGACTGTGCCCGTGACGAGCCCAGCAGGTAGCCGATGATCCCGATAGCAATGACGATAAAAATTAGGATTGACGTACTCATTCTACCATCCCCGGCCTCTCCATGCCCTGCCGCAAAAGGCTGGGCCGCATGTTACGTCATCAATAAACATCAACTGCAACATCATGATGAGGCTGGCGCGGACAGTGTCCGCGCCAGCCTCAAGGTTTTACTTGCCAGCGGTGAACTTGGCGCGGAACTCTTCGCGCTCCTTGTCGGGAGCAGGAACCAGGCCGTAATTGGCCAGCGGGCCGTCAGGGCCGATCATCTGCTCGGACAGGAAGAAATCGACATATTCCTTCATGCCAGGGATAACGCCGAGATGGGCCTTCTTGACGTAGAAGAACAGCGGACGCGAAACCGGGTATTTGCCAGTGGCAACGGTTTCAACCGAAGGCTTGACGCCGGAAACGGTGGCAACCTTCAGTTTGTCGGCATTGTTTTCATAGAAGGACAGGCCAAATACGCCAATGGCAGTCTTGTTGGCGGCGATGCGGGCCAGCGTTTCGCTGTAATCGCCATCAATATCGACAGCCTTGCCATCCTTACGCACGGCGATGCACTTCTTAGGCGCATCCTTTTCGCCGATGGCGGCCTTGATCACATCAAGAGCACCGGCGTCCTTGCAGCCCTGCTGGAGAACGTTGACTTCGAACACTTCGCGCGTGCCGTGCTTTTCGCCCGGAATAAACGCCATGATATCGGTGTCCGGCAGGTCCTTGTTGACTTCCGACCACTTCTTGTAGGGGTTGGCAACAAGCTTGCCGTCAACCACGACTTCAGCAGCCAGACCCTTGTAAAGGTCGGTCGGCACCAGGGCGAGGTCCTTGTTGGAGCTATCGACGGCGAAAACGATGCCGTCATAGCCGAACTTGACTTCCTGGATGTCGGTCACGCCAGCAGCCTTACAGGCTTCGGCTTCAGACTTGTTGATCGGGCGCGAGGCATTGGCGATATCGATGGTTTCCGGACCAACGCCCTTGCAGAATTCCTTCAGGCCAGCGCCTGTGCCGCCGGATTCAACGACCGGGGTTTTGAACTTGGTAAAGGTCTCGCCAAAGGTTTCAGCAACGATCTTGGCATAGGGAAGAACGGTGGAGGAACCAGCGATCTGGACCTGATCACGCGCAGCGGCGGCGCCAGCAAAGGCGACTGAGGCGACCAGAGCCGCTACGGACAGTTTCAGCATATTCATTTATCTCTCCCGAGAATGAGCTTTCGTGTGGGATGCAAGCGTCTGTCGCTTACAATCGCCGTGCTCCGGCGGCTTGTTCTTAAGCCCCGACAGGCTTTGCTTTTATGTCAGTTAGGTGAAACATTTGTGACAGTTCAACCTATTGATACATATAGGAAAAAATTATGGAGATCGAGAAGAGACATGAGATCTGTCAAAAACGGACGGTAAAATCTGTCCCCTGGCCAAGTTCCGAGCGGATGATCAGCCGCGCGCGGTGGCGGGTCAGGATATGCTTGACAATGGCAAGCCCCAGTCCGGTTCCTTTCTTGGAGCGGCTATCGGCCACACTGACACGGTAAAAGCGTTCGGTCAGACGCGGCACATCCTCGGCGGGCACGCCCGGTCCCTTGTCCACCACGCTGACTTCCACGCCGCTTGTTTTCTGGCGTAGAAAGACGTCCACCTGCTTGCCTTCCTGGCCATATTTACAGGCATTTTCGATCAGGTTTTCGAAAACCTGGATCAGTTCGTCGCGGTCGCCCGTAACCTCGATGCTCTCCTGTGGCAGATGCAGGCGCAGATCCACATCCAGCTCCGCGGCGAGTGGGGTCAGGCTGTCCCGCACATGGCTTAGAACGGGCTGTAGCGCCACTTTCTGGTCGGGCGCCAGATGGGCTTTCAACTCCAGCCGCGACAGGGACAGCAGATCGTCCACCAGCCGGCTCATCCGGTTGGCCTGATCCAGCATGATGCCCAGAAAGCGCTCCTGCGCTTTCAGGTCGTTGCGGGCGGGGCCGAGCAGGGTCTCGATGAAACCGCGCAAGGAGGCAAGCGGCGTGCGCAGTTCGTGGCTGGCATTGGCGACGAAATCCGAACGCATTCTGTCGATCCGGCGCAGTTCCGAAATATCGCGAAACGTCATGACGAAAAGGGCCGAATCCCGCTTCAGTTGCGGTAGGGACAGAGGCGCGACCCGCACCGCGAAGACCCGCTCGGAGGGCAGCACCTCGGAATGTTCGATCTGGTTGGGCAAGCCATTGCCGACAGTCTCGCGCACCATGTCGAGAATGCCGGGCGACCGCCAGCGGGCAGAAATATGCATGCCGGTTTCCAGCTTACCAAACGCCTTTTCGGCAGCGCCGTTCTGGAAGACCACGCCTCCATCCGAGCCAAAGACCACGCAGGGCAGGTCGATGGCCGCGATCGTCGCCTGCACAAGCCCCTCGACTTCCTCGCCGTGCGGCAAGACAGGCGAGGCCGCCACAGGGAAATGCACCGGCGGATCTTTGTCTTCTGCGCCCTTATAGAGCAGGATGACCATCAGCGAAAAGAGCAGCAAGACGACGCCGAACTCGCTATCGGCACCGGCCAACACCGACGAGCCGGAGACCAGGATCGCCAGGAGGATAAAATCCCAGCGGTCGCGCAATCGCTCGCCAAAGCGCCGCCAGGATGGAAATAACTGCTTCAATGAAAACCTCCGGCGGCGGTATGGGTGGGCTGGAGAGATACCCTATTCCTGTTGCATGACAGGTTTTTACCGCCTACGCACGAATGAATGTCAACGCACGGACGGGAACGAAGCGTCGCACTCCCACGTTTCAAACAGGTTGTTGAAGATTTTGACAGTTTCATGGTCAATATACTCAAATCAGACAGTGCGGCGACAGGGAGAATGGAATGGGTGATGAGCAGCAGTCAGGCAGTCGTGGCGTAACTTTGCGGATCAGGGGTGAATTGCGCGCCTTTGATATCGACGATCCGGTTCTGCCGGACTGGGTTGAAAAGGAAGCGCTGAGCTCTGGCGGTCATCCCTATGACAAGAAGTTGAAAAGAGAGGTCTATGAGGAGGAGTTGAAAAAACTCCAGATCGAACTGGTCAAGGTGCAGTATTGGCTGCAATCGACCCGCAAACGGGTGATGGCTCTGTTCGAGGGGCGGGATGCGGCTGGCAAAGGCGGCACGATCCACTCCATTCTCGAATATATGAATCCTCGATCGGTCCACAACGTCGCCTTGACCAAGCCATCAGAAACGGAACTCGGTCAATGGTATTTTCAGCGCTATATCACCCATTTTCCGGGCGGCGGCGACATGTCGTTGTTCGACCGTTCATGGTACAATCGAGCAGTTGTGGAGCCGGTCATGGGTTTTTGCACGCCCGATCAATACGAGCATTTCCTGGAACAGGCGCCACGGTTTGAAAAGCTGATCGAGCAAGAGGGCATTTATTTCTTCAAATTCTGGCTCGATATCGGCCAGGAAATGCAGATCAAGCGATTTCATGACCGCCGTCACGATCCGCTGAAGGTCTGGAAACTATCGCCCATGGACATTGCCGCCCTGGATAAATGGGGCGATTATACCGAGAAACGCGACCGGATGCTGAAGGAAACCCATACCAAGCACGCCCCGTGGATTGTAGTCAAGGCCAATGACAAGCGCCGGGCTCACCTCAATGTCATAAGGCATATGCTGCTTTCCCTTGACTATGAAGGGCGCGACATAAAGGCGATCGGCGAGATTGATAAAAAGATCGTCGCAGAGGCGCCGGATATTCTCTGACGGCGGAAGTTGTCCGCAGGGTGTTTTTCAAGCGGACATTCAGCAGCTTTGGCGTGCGGCAGTATCTTTTCGGGTTTCGGTCGAGATAACGATACTGCCACCGCCATCACTTGCCGGGAAGAACGCGCACAGCATAAAGATTGATGCCATTGCCCTGACCGCTGATATCGGCGTTGATCAGAAGCTGCCCAGGCGCGTTGGGAGCGATGCCGTTCGGCAGGGTCACTCGAAACAACAGGTCGGCCTTTTCCGGATTGGCTGTGAAACGGTGACGGGCGCAGTCGCCCAGACGATCAAACGCGCAACTCAGCGAGAACTGAACCGGTTTTTCACCAAAGGACTGCACAGTCAGGGCAATGGTCGAGGTCCCTCCAGCCATTTGCCGCAACAGGTCAGGCGCTATTTCGATGGCGGCCGTCCCATCCATGTCGGTGCTGCGTGAAACGATGTGGACAGCCTGGCCATCGCTGGCGCCGACGACTTCCGCCGTGGCATTTGGCCTTGCCTTGATTTTCGAGGCGTCGCCGGGCTGGAAGGCCTCTATCCAATCATTGGAAAAACCGCGTTGCGGATCGATTGTCTTTGGCTCGTTTGCCGCTTCGCCGCTGGATTTATCGGTGGGCTGGTCGCCATTGAAGTCTTCCGACGACACAGTCGGCGTCGGTGAGGGCGCGCCCGTCTGCCGCTGGTCAGGAGACAGCAACAGGCCGGTGGAATAGACCCACCAAGCCGCAATGCCGATGGAAGACAGGAGGGTGACGGAAATTAGCAAGCGCGACAGGACGCCCCGGCGACGGCGTGGCTTTGCCACCGGCTCCGCCCGCATGCCACGGACAGGCTCCTCGTCATACTCGTCTTCCGCGCTCTCTGGCTCTACATTCTTTGGCCGGGCCGAAAACGAAGCAAAACTTGACATGCCTGCCGGATCCGCCCGGTCATGCCGTTCGGCCCGTACATCATCAAGGTCGAGGCTTGGTTCGGCAGGCCGCCCGTGATCCCGATCGACACCGAAGGACAGCGAGGCTGAATCGTCGCCCGGAGCGTTCGCATCGGCTGAAACCGATGGCGCGGGACCTCTTGGCGGCGTTGATGTCGAGAGAGATGGCGACATGGGCGGCGGAGCCGGAGCGCGTGACACAGGCTCAACGGCGGCTTCGGCTTTCAGCCGTGCCCGCTCCTGCTGCTCGATCGCATGAATGGTCGCTTCCAGCCGATGGCGCTGCTCGGCCACGGTCTCCGGATCATTGACATTCTGCTTCTTGAGGCCTGCTTCCAGAGCCTGTCGCGCAGACTGGTAAATTCTGGCCCGAACTTCAGCCCGCGATCGCTCCGACCGGTCGAGGGCGCTTCTGATGGCCGTTTCCAATCCGCTCACGCGAGACCTTTCCACATTCATGGCCCGCGACGAAATGTATCGGGCATTCTTCTTCCCTTGAATCGGTAATCGGAGACTAGGCAAACCGCAAGCCCGCAGCCCATCCCCCGACAGATCGATAGTGGAAAAACATCATTATAAAGCCTGGCGAGCGGCTTACGATGGTTCTGGATCACGTTCGGTCTCGCCCGGTGGACCAGATGCACACCGCCTTATTCTCAGTGTAGCGGCAATGGGCTCTGCTCTTTTCAACTGCCAGCAGGTCTGCTAACCTTTTGACGTTTACGCGAACGTCAATTTTTTGAGGCCCCCAATGGCTCTTCCAGATATCCTGTCCCGTCACCTCAAGCTTCCGGTGATCGCATCTCCCCTGTTCATCATTTCGCATCCGCGCTTGACGGTGGCGCAGTGCAAGGCGGGTGTGGTTGGCGCCTTCCCGGCGTTGAACGCCCGTCCAGAAGCGCAACTGGACGAGTGGCTGGATGAGATTACCCAGGAGCTTGCCGCCCATGACCGCGCCCATCCCGAGCGTCCGGCTGCGCCTTTCGCCGTCAACCAGATCGTCCACGGCTCCAACAAACGGCTGGAGCACGACCTGGGCATGTGCGTCAAATACAAGGTACCGATCGTCATCTCTTCGCTGGGCGCCGTGCCGGAGGTGAATGCCGCGATCCATTCTTACGGCGGTATCGTGCTGCATGACGTGATCAACAATCGCCATGCCCATTCGGCGATCCGCAAGGGCGCCGACGGCCTGATCGCGGTTGCCGCTGGGGCTGGTGGTCATGCGGGAACGCTGTCACCCTTCGCGCTCCTACAGGAAATCCGCGAATGGTTCGATGGGCCGCTGCTGCTTGCCGGTTCGATCTCGACCGGCGGCGCCATTCTTGCCGCTCAAGCAGCCGGTGCCGACATGGCCTATATCGGTTCGCCCTTCATTGCCACGCAAGAGGCGCGGGCGCCGGATGCCTACAAGCAGGCTCTTGTTGAGGCCAGCGCCACCGATATCGTCTACTCTAACTATTTTACCGGCATTCACGGCAATTACCTGCGCTCATCCATTGTTGCCTCGGGCCTCGACCCTGACAAATTGCCGGAAGCCGATCCCAGCAAGATGGATTTCGGCAGCGCCGTCACCGGCGCCAAAGCGTGGAAGGACATCTGGGGCTGCGGCCAAGGCATCGGTGCCATCAAGGCCGTGGAACCCGTTGCCGCGCTGGTCGATCGATTGGACACGGAATATCGCGCCGCCCGGGACAGGATCTGCGGAAAAGTGTAACGGATACCAAAAGGCATCTTGAAATCTGCAATGTTTGCCTGTATCCACCCGCACACATCGCAGGCTGGTCTTCGGCCTCGCGTGCCGCTTTAGCTCAGGTGGTAGAGCACATCATTCGTAATGATGGGGTCGCAGGTTCGAGTCCTGCAAGCGGCACCACTTGAATTCCCTTGAATTTGCGGTCGAAAACGATAGCTCCCCAAGGTCTTCGATAATTTATGTCTGCTTAAATGTCTCTCGATTTCAATTGATTGAGCAGATTTCGACAGGCGGCGTTACCTCGGCAGTGTCCGCATCGAACCTGGTGCGTCGGCCTCATGACTCCAGGCGTGCTGGTCTACGCTACGCTTAAAAAAAGATTGCCGGGTGGAGGAGATTGGAACTCAGGTCCTCTGATCTATGTCAGTAATTTCTACAGTAAAGGTGTCCTAATAATATATTTTAGCCATCTTGCGAAAGTGATTTCCCCATGATTGTATAGACAACTTCGTCACTGACTGCTTACGTCAGATGTGAATGCGCAGCCACTGACCGCAGGGGATTGCATGATAACATTCGATCACGTCAGCAAGCATTACGGCGACGCAACAACTGCCGTTAACAATCTTTCGCTGGTGGCTCCCACCGGCAAGCTGACCATTCTGGTTGGCCCTTCCGGCTGCGGCAAGACAACGTCTTTGCGGATGATCAACAGGCTGATTACGCCGTCGTCCGGATCTATTCTGCTGGATGGCGAACAAACCGGTCGGATGGATGTTGCTTTGTTGCGGCGCCGAATTGGTTATGTCATCCAGCATGCCGGTCTCTTCCCCCATCGCACCGTTGTACAGAACATCGCGACCACGGCGCGTCTGAACGGTGCGCCGAAACAGCAGGCGCTTCGGACTGCACATGAGCTGTTGGAGCGCGTTGGCTTGACCAGCGCTTTTGCCGATCGCTATCCTTGGCAGCTTTCGGGCGGACAGCAGCAGCGTGTCGGCGTGGCTCGGGCGCTGGCCTCCAATCCCAAGTTCATGCTGATGGACGAACCGTTCAGCGCCGTCGATCCGGTCGTGCGCGGCCAGTTGCAGGATGAGTTTCTCCGTCTTCAGCGTGACATCGGCAAAACGATTATCATGGTCACCCATGACATCGACGAGGCCCTGAAGCTCGGGGATCAAGTGGCGGTGCTGCGCTCCGGGGGGACGCTTGCGCAGATCGCAACACCGCAGGAACTTCTGGCGCGACCGGCGGATGCCTTCGTGGCAGACTTCATTGGTCGAGACCGAGGCTACCGCTTCTTGAGTTTCGCCGAATTCGGCAGCGCGGTCCCTCTTGGGGTTGAACCGACGGCCACACTTGGTGCGACGCCGGAAGCCCTTCGCCATGCTGCCCCGGACCGTTGGGTTCTTGTGACCGATGCCGCGAACCGACCCATCGGCTGGGCCGATGCGCAGGGGCTTCAACAGCCTTTGCGCGAGGGTGATCTCAATCTCAGCGGGACGCTGGCACCCGAAGGCAGCAGTCTTCGCCATTTGCTCGATGCTGCGCTCAGTTCGCCTTCAGGCCGCGGCGTTGTTGTGGGTGCATCGGGCGAACTCGTCGGTACGGTCACGCTGTCGAATGTGGTTGCGGCCATTGAGGGCGCGCGTGCCGGCCAGTTTGGAATGCAGCCATGAGGTTCGATTGGCTCTATAATGAGTCCGGGCGGATCGCCGAGCTGTTCATCTGGCATCTCTCGCTTTCCGTCCTCCCGGTTTTGATCGGCCTGCTTCTGGCTCTGCCGCTCGGCTGGTTTGCCCAGCGTGCCGGTGTGTTTCGCTCCACTCTGCTGGGTGCCGCCGGACTTCTCTATACAATTCCGTCGCTGGCGCTGTTCGTTCTGTTGCCGCTCGTGCTTGGCACGCGGATCCTCGATCCCCTGAATGTCGTCGTTGCGTTGACGGTGTATGCCTTGGCACTTCTGGTGCGTACGGTCAGCGACGGCCTGGATTCAATTTCTCCTGATGTCCTTCAGGCCGCTAATGCCATGGGCTACCGTCGCGCAGCACGCCTTCTGACGGTGGAATTGCCGCTCGCCGTTCCTGTCATCGCGGCCGGATTGCGGGTTGCCGTGGTGTCGAATGTCAGCATCGTTTCCGTCGCCGCTCTGGTCGGCACGCCACAGCTGGGCCTTCTCTTTACGCAAGGCCTCCAGCTGCAATTCCTGACCCCGATTATCGCGGGCATCGTGCTTTGCGTTCTTTTGGCAGCGCTTCTGGATGGGCTTGTGCTGTTCATCGCGCATCGCTTGACGCCATGGCAGCCGGGGAGGGGGCCGCGATGATCGACTGGTTTTCAGATCCCGCCCATTGGACCGGAGACGGTGGCGTCATCGCGCTGGTCATCCAGCATCTGGCCTATAGCGGCGCCGCACTTTTGCTGGCCTGCCTGATCGGCTTGCCCGTCGGGCTTTATGTGGGGCATACCGGGCGCGGCGTGGTGTTCATCGCCGGTCTCGCCAATGCGTTGCGATCCCTTCCGAGCCTTGGCCTTATTGTTCTCCTGGTGATCCTGTTCGGCCCGGTCTTCTCGTCCGACATGGCGTTTATCGTGCCGAGCCTCATCGTACTGGTGCTTCTGGCTGTACCGCCGATCATGACCGGCAGCTATGCCGGTATCGCGGCGGTGGACCCGGCGGCGGTCGATGCGGCGCGCGGCATGGGTAAGCGCCCGCTTGATATCCTGTTTGATGTCGAGCTGCCTTGCGCGCTGCCGCTGATTTTTTCCGGCCTGCGCAGTGCAACGCTTCAGATCATCTCAACCGCAACGATTGCCGCTTATGTCTCCCTTGGCGGCTTGGGACGTCTTATTATCGATGGCCGGGCCCAGCATGACTATTACCAGATGGCCGCAGGCGCCGTTCTTGTCGGTGCGCTTGCGCTGACGGTCGATCTTTTGATCGGCCTCCTCTCAAGGTTCACCGTCTCGCCCGGACTGACGCGCCGCCTGAAACGGTAGCGCTGACGATGCAATAACGACTTTTCACCCTATGTCTCGGTAAGCAACACAGGAGAAGCTCGCATGGCATTCAGGATCATCACTGCCGTCAGCGCTTTCGCGCTCATGACCCTTTCAGCCGCCTCAGCGTTTGCCGCAGGCGATCCGCTGGCGGCTGCCCCTACTGAGAGAACCGATACCAAGACGATTATCATCGGTTCTGCCGATTTCCCCGAGAGCCAGCTTCTGGCGACACTCTACGCCAAGGCCCTGGCCGCCAAGGGGATTAAGGTTGAGACAAAATTGAACATCGGAAGCCGCGAGGTCTATATGCCGGCCTTGCTCGACGGATCAATCGATCTCCTGCCGGAATATGCGGGTGCGGCATTGAGCTATCTCGACAAGAAAGCCACAGCCCATACGCCAGACGATGTGGCGGCGGCCCTCAAGGCGGCCCTGCCGAAGGGCGTGTCGATGCTGACACCGTCAGCGGCGCAGGATTCGGACGGCGTTGCGGTGACACGCGCGACGGCCGAGAAATACAAACTGAAGACGATTGCCGATCTCGCCCCGGTTGCTTCCGAATTCGTGCTTGGCGGTCCACCGGAATGGAAGACGCGCAAGGAAGGCATTATCGGCCTGAAGGAGGTCTATGGGCTGGAGTTCAAGTCGTTGAAGGCGCTTGATGTCGGTGGCCCGCTGACGTTGTCGGCACTCGTCAATGGTCAGATACAGGCCGCAAACCTGTTTTCGACCGATCCTGCCATCGCGACGAACGATCTGGTCATGCTGGAAGATGTCAAGAACCTCTTTCCTGCCCAGAATGTGGTTCCTGTGATCGCCACTGCGAAAGTCAGTGAGACCGTGGCAAAGACGCTCGATGCAGTATCAGCCGCCCTGACCACAAAGGATCTCGTTGTTATGAACGGCCGTCTGGGCAATCATGACAGTTTCGATGTGGTCGCCGGCGACTGGCTTGCGCAACACAAGCTGAACTGATGTGGGGTTGGCAGGCGAGCTGCATCCGCTGTTCGCCTGCCAACGCCCGGGGCCTACCAGCGACCGGGCGCCTGATATCCAGATACGTATGCCTATCGACGACTTCATGGTTATGGATCGTGACACAGAATTTTTCCGGGAACGTGATGCCTCTGGTCCAGAAAGATGCGGAGATCGGGCAGGAGGGCCACCCTCCTGCCACGTTGCTCTCCGCCACGCCGCTTTATGTCAAATTGAAAGACTATGTTCGCAGCCGTGTCGAAACCGGTGAGTGGAAGATCGGCCAGCGCGTTCCATCGGAAAACGAGTTGGTCGACATTCTCGGGGTGAGCCGGATGACGGCCAATCGCGCCCTGCGGGAACTGGCGGACGAAGGGCTTGTGGTGCGTCTGCGCGGCAAAGGTTCCTTTGTGGCGACCAGGAAACGAACTTCGCAGTTTCAGAGCGTGCCCAACATTGCTGATGAGATCCGTCGCAACGGTGGCATTCATAGCGCAAGGGTAATCCTGCTTCAGATGGAAGCCTGTGGCGAGGAACTTGCCGAAGCTCTGGGCGTATCACCCGCAGACCCGGTGGCGCATTCGATTATCATGCATGCCGAAGATGGACTTCCGATGCAGATCGAGGATCGTTTCGTCAATCCCGGCTGCGCGCCTGATTATCTGTATCAGGATTTCAATGCCGTCACGCCAAATGGGTACCTGACGGAGGTCGCGCCGATCGTCAAGGCGGAGCAGCATATCGAATCGGTCAATGCTCAGGCCTGGGAGTGCAAACTTTTGGCGATCCAGAAGTCCGAACCATGCCTGCTTGTGCGCCGCCGTACATGGTCGGTTGAGGGCATCGTTTCTTCTGTCCGCTTGCTCTATCCCGGCAGCCGCTATCGTCTTTACAGCAGCACGTGAGGCCCTGCCCAAATGCCGCGCTCTGACTGATTTCAAGGCATCTTGGTTTCAAGGCCGGCTAGTTCCAAGAATGGAGAAACGCCTTTGTCCATCGTTGCATCACGGCCCATCTCCTTCAGGAGAATTTCATGAGCGTTGTTCTTGATGACGGGCTGGATTGGCGCGCTGTTGCGCGTGTCGGCGAGGGGGAGGCGCTTTCCCTCTCCGACAATGCCTATCGACGCATCGATCGGGGAAGCCAGATCCTGGAGCGTATCGTGGAAAGCGGTGTCCGCGCCTATGGCATCACGACCGGTATCGGCGCCCTCTCGGATACGGTTGTCGATCGCGCAACGCAGGGCCGGCTGTCACGCGGGATTATCCTCAGCCATGCCTGTGGCATCGGTCCGTTGCTGGATGCGCGTGAGGTGCGGGCTATCATGGCGGCTCAGATCGCCAATTTCGCCCACGGCCATTCCGGTGTCCGGCGCGATATCGTCTCGCATCTGTTGACGTTTTTAGAGCGGGATTGCATTCCCGATGTGCCATCGCGGGGGTCTGCCGGTTATCTGACTCACAACGCCCATACCGGGCTTGTGCTGATCGGTGAGGGGCAAGCGCGGGTCGGTGGCCGTCCTCTCAGCGGGCGGGATGCTTTGGCTCAGATCGGTCTTCAACGGCTGGTGCTAGGCGCAAAGGAAGGGCTGAGCCTCGTCAACGGCACGGCATGTGCAACCGGTCTGTCGAGTGTGGCACTGGCTCGCGCCGCGCACCTGCTCGATTGGGCAGATGCTATCGCGGCGCTGACGCTTGAAGCGGCTGGGTGCCAGATGGATGCCTTCGATGACGCCGTTCTCGCCCTGCGTCCTTCAAAGGGTATCGCGGCTGTCGGGGCAACGCTTCGGGCCAGGCTCCAGGGCAGCGGACTGATTGCTGCCGCGCTCGGCAGGCGGACCCAGGATGCCCTAAGCTTGCGGGCCGTGCCACATGCCCACGGTGCCGCGCGTGATGTCTTCGATGCTTGCGCGGTGATCGTTGATGGTGAACTTGCCTCTGCCACGGATAATCCGGCGATCCTTGGCACGCCAGAACAACCCGTCGTTTCATCGCAGGCCCATGCTGTCGCCCCGGCGCTGGGTCAGGCCGCTGATAGTCTGGCGATTGCCATTGCGCAGATCGCAGCTATGAGTGAGCGCCGGATCGACCGGCTCGTCAATCCGCTGGTGAGTGGCTTGCCGCCCTTCCTCGCCACCGACGCCGGAAGTCATTCCGGCCTGATGATCGCTCAATATACGGCGGCGGCTCTTGTCGGCGACAATCGCCGCCTTGCGGCCCCGGCTTCTACCGATGGCGGTTTAACCTCCGGCCTGCAGGAGGATTTCCTGGCCCACCCGACGGCGGCCGCCAACAAGCTGCTCGCGGTCCTCGACAATGCCGAGTATATTCTGGCGATTGAATGGATGGCGGGCGCGCAGGCCCATGATTTCCTCGCAGGTGCCGGGCAGCGAGCAGAGGGAACCAATACGCTCTACAGCATGGTTCGCGAGCACCTCCCGCCCTATTCAGACGACCGGCCACTGTCCGGCGATATTGAGAAGGTTCGCGCCCTCTTGAGAGAGCAGGCTCTACCGCCTTGAGGCAAATGGCTTTTGCATTGCCGGATTTGTCGTGTGCTTGAAATCGGCAGGGTGTTTGAAAGACATAACCATCCTTCGTCTGTTGCCACTCGGCCCGCCTGGGTTCGCGACCAGTCCGCTCCATTCGCTTCGACGGGGATTTTGGCTGTTTGCGCTCATGTTGACATCATTTCGGAACTTTACGACCTCCAGCGCAGTTATTTTTTCAAATCAGCAAAAGGAGATGTTTCATGCCCCGTGGTGACAAATCTGCTTATACTGACAAGCAAAAACGTAAGGCCGAACATATCGAAGAAAGTTACGAAAATCGTGGCGTACCCGAAAAGGAAGCACAAAGCCGAGCTTGGGCGACGGTGAACAAAGAAAGCGGTGGCGGCAACAAATCAGGTTCAGGTCGGGGCCATCCGGAGAACCACGCCTCGTCGGAAAAAGGTGGACGCAAGGGCGGCAAGGCTTCTGCTGCAAGAAGCAAGGAACAACGATCTGCCTCCGCAAAGAAGGCCGCAGCGACCCGTAAACATAATGAGCAGCATGCCCATCATTGACCGTTACAGCGCCGTGCGTTTCATGAGACGAACGGCGCTGTACCCATTTATATGGGTTGTATAACTTATCCTTGAATCAAGTCTGATTTAAGGAGTCCTGCAACAGAGCCCGTCAGGCTGCGACCGATATGGCGGCTTTTTCAAAAGCCTCGGCCCAGAGACCAAGTGCTTCCTCCTCATGCCGGGCGGAAAGATAATACCGACCAAACTGGTTATACATCGACATCACGCCGTTGCGCCGCAGCTCTGTATGAAGTCTGGCAGTAAAATCCTTGTCAGCCAGCTGTGCCGCTTCCTGGTAGGTCGAGGGCGGTTTTTTGCCACGCCACAGTGTGAAGACAGTGCCATAGCCGCTCGCACAGATGTCGATGCCTGCTTTGCTGAAGACATGGATCGCATGCGTCTGCAGGTCGGTTCCCGCTTTTTCGAGTGCGCCATAATCGACGGTATCGATGACGCTCATCGCCGCCTTCACCGCTGCGCAGGCGACCGGGTTGCCATTATAGGTGCCAGCGCGGTTGACGCGGCGGTCCTCGAAGGCTGCCATGACCTCTGGTGTGCCCAGCAAAGCTGCAACGGCAACGCCATTGCCAATTGCCTTGCCAACCGTGGCAAGATCCGGACGGATACCCATCAGATGGCTTGCCAGGCCTCCATGCAGCCGAAAGCCCATCAGCACTTCGTCCATGATCACCAGCGCGCCATGCTGGTGGGCAATCGAGGCGACGTGTTGCAGATATCCTGGGTCGGCGAGAATACATCCTGCATTGGCCATCATCGGCTCGAGGACGATGGCGGCGATATCATCGCATTCCTGAAACAGCAATTCGACATCCTGCCGGTCGTTGAAGCGAAGCAGTAAGGTATTGCCGTTCGATGGCCGGTCATTTGTCGCCATGCTCGCTTCCGGCGCTCCGGCATTGCCGAAAGCCACCTCGTCAAACCAGCCGTCATAACCCGCCGCCATCTTGACGATTTTTTGCCGACCGGTCAGCGCACGCGCCGTCCGGCACGCCAGATGCACGGCCTCGCTGCCCGAGTTGAGAAAGATAACCTTAGTCAGATCCTGGCTATGGGCAGCAAGGGCTGCTGCCGCTTCCTCTTCAAGGGCGTGGGCATAGGCTGGCATCGAGCCTTTGCTCAAGGCCTCGCGGATGGCTTCGGTGACGACGGGATCGGTATGTCCGAGGAAAGTCGCTCCAAAACCAAGGGCCGTATCGACATATCGCCGCCCGTCTGCGTCCCAGACATACGGCCCCTGTGCATTGGCGACGAGAAATCTCTTCCCGTCCAGATCGGGAACTTCACGTCCGCCGCTGGATATACCGCAAACCAGATGTTGCATCATTAAACTCCAAACAGGCTTGGAAGCCATTCGGTCAGGATGGGGAAAGCGACAAGCGCCGCAACACAGACCACGCTGGCAATCCAATAGGGAACCAGCCATTTCGAGACCGACCACATGTCGATTTTCGCGACATTGCAGACGACAAAGATGTTCGTGCCGATCGGCGGGGTAAACAGGCCGATGCCGAGCGTCATAGTGAAGACAATACCGGTCTGATAAGGCGTCATGCCCGCTGCCAGGGCGATAGGAACCAGTATCGGCGCCAGAATTATCAGCGCTGGCCCAAGATCGAGCCAGAAACCGACGACTTTCAGCAACACCAGCACCAGGATGATGGTGACGAGCGGTGTCGTATGCAGCCCGGTAATCCAGGCGGCGGCATTGGCCGGCACCTGTTCGACCGTCAATATCCAGCCGAAAGGTGTGGCGAGCGCCATGATCATCATGATCACGCCTGTTGTTGCCACGGCAGCGGATGCCGCCGAATAGAGCGACCGCAGAGGAAGCTCACGGTAGACGAAGATTCCAACCAGGAAGGAATAGACGACGGCGAGCGCCGACGCTTCCGTGGCCGTGGCGATACCGCCGATGATCGAGCCCAGCACCAGCACCGGCATCAGCAGGGCGGGAAGGGCGCCAAGTGCATCCCTGCCGATCTCACCCCATTGGGCAGGCGTTTCGTTGCGCGGAAAATTATGCCGTTTGGCAACGATGTACGATGTGACCATGAATGTCACTGCGATGAACAGACCGGGCAGCAGGGCTGCCACCAGCAAGCCGCCGATGGAGGTGTTGGTCAGCACGCCATAGAGGATCAGAATGACGCTCTGTGGACCGATAATGCCGAGGGTTCCCGAGGCGGCTGTGACGGCGGCGGCAAAGGCTTTCGGATAGCCACGCTCTGCCATCGCCGGGATCATGATCGATCCGACAGCGCCGGTATCGGCGGTCGCCGAACCGCTGATGCCACCATAGACCAGGGCCGTTGCAACATTGACGAGGCCAAGGCCGCCGGTAATGCGACCGAAGATATGTTCCGCGACCCGCATGATCCGGGCGGTCAGTCCGCCACGATTCATCAATTCTCCGGCGAAAAGAAACAGAGGAATGGCTGCCAGGGTAATGGCATCGGCACCACGGATCGTCTGCTGTGCAAACCAGGCGAATGGCAGGCCGAGATGGCCCACATAGATTGTCAGCAGACTGGCCACGCCCATGCACCAGGCAATCGGCACACCGATCAGCAGCAGAAAGGAGAAGCTGAGGATAAGGACGGCAACGGTCATCGCAGTGATCCTTCCTGTGGCTTTCCGGGCAGAGGACGAACCCTGTGGGAAAGGCGGTAAAGCGCGATGCAGACGGCTGCGACGCCGAGAATGAGGATGGTTGCGGTGATCACGCCGGTCGGCATACGCAAGACGGATGTCGGCACCTTCCACGAGCGCTGCCAGACCGCCCAGCCGCTGATGACGAAAGCCAGTCCCATGGTCAGCAGCGCCAGATTGGCGATAGCATCGAATACCGCCCGCAGACGGGGCGGGGCGCTGTGCTTGAAGGCTTCGAAAGCCACGTTTTCACCACGCACTTCGGCATTGATCAATCCGATGAAGGTGATCCAGATGAAGGCGATCCCTGCGACTTCGAAGGACCATTCGAAACCGCCCAAACCGAAATAGCGGGCAATCACGCCAAGCAGGGTTGATCCGAACATGATGATGAAGGCCAGCACACCCGCAAACTCGAAGATGCGCTTCAACCACCCCCACCCGCCGGGTGAGGGGTTTTCTGAAAAATGATCCATAGATGAAGCCTCAGTTCGCGCTGGCGGCTTGTTTCACTGCCGACACGAGATCACTGCCCCATTCTTTCGAGAACTGCTCGTAGACCGGCGAGACCAGAGCGGCAAACGGTGCGGTATCGACTTTCGTCACCTTCACACCCTTGCCCTCGAGCTTCTTCTGGGTGTCGGCATAGGCCTTGTCCAAGGCGCTACGATACCAGACGACGGTGTCTGTCGCGGCCTTCTTCACGGCGGCCTGTTCGTCAGGTGTCAGCGAATCCAGCTTGTCCTTGTTCATGTACCACCAGTTGGCGGTCCAGATGTAATTGGAGATCGACAGGTCCTTGGCAACTTCATACCATTTGGAGTCCCAGTAATCGCGCATTTCAGGCTCTACGGCAGCAACGACATGCGATTGCAGCGCGGTATAGACCTGACCGAAAGGAATGGATTCCGCCAAGGCGCCAAGCTGTTTCATGGTGGCGAGAATGACGGGATTGGGAGGCGTGCGAATTTTTACGCCAGCCAGATCCGCAGGCTTTTCGATAGGTTTATTGGTCGCAAACTGGCGAAAGCCGGAGTCGAGCACGCCGAGCATCACATAGCCGCGCTCCTCGCCGAGGCGTTGGATCTTCTGGCCTTGTTCGCCATCAAGAAATGCGTGAACATTTGATGCGTCCTTGAACAGGAACGGCAGCGACAGCACGTTGAGGCGCGGATCGATGGCATCGACCGCACCGCCAAGGCCGATGTCGATCGACCCCGCACCGACGCCGTCAGCGATTGGCCCTTCGTCGCCAAGCTGCGCATTCGGGAAGATCTGAACCTTGACCGAACCCTTGGTATTCTCCCCAACTTCTGTCGCGAATTTTTGAACTGCTTCATTGATCAGGCTTTCAGGCGCCGAAGCATGCGCCAGCCGCAATGTTGTTTCTGCATGGGCGGTGCTGGACCAAAGGCTGGAAAGACCAAGTACGGTGCCGAGCATGATTGCCGGCAGCCGGCTGCTTTTGTTGAGAGTGAACATGAATTCCCCTTTACGTTCTTCTTGTGTTGACGCAGCATGAGAATAATTGTCATTGCGCGGCTGAAAATGACAATTTTATTATTGATGCATAAGCGCCGCTGATAGCAGCCGTTTTCTGAAACGGTTGCACCTTGGGAGATAGGAAGCGTTTCGACGGTCGATTGGTCAATGGCGGAGCAGAATGCGCAATCTCGATAGCGACGCACTGGCAAGCTTTGTAGCTGTTGCCGAGACGGGCAGTTTCACGGCGGCGGCAGAACGACTGGGACGCACGCAGGCTGCGGTCAGCATGGCGATCGGCAAATGGGAGGAGCGTCTTGATCTGCGATTGTTCGATCGCGGGCATCGCCGGGTCACATTGACGCCGATCGGGGAAAGATTGCTCGGCTACGCGCGGCGCATACGGGCAATCGAGGATGAAGCCTTGGCCACGCTGCTTGAAGGCCGCAATGAAAGCCGCGTTCGGCTCGGCATGCCCGATGACTACCTGACACTGTTTGGCACGGCGCTGATGCAGCGTTTTGCACCACAGCATCCCAAGGTCAATCTGGACCTGCAATATGATTTCTCTCACCATCTGGAAGGCATGGTTGAAAGCCGGGAGCTGGATATTGCCATCATCACGCAAAGCCAGGCGGAGCCTAAAGGAGAGCTGATCCGCCTGGAACGGCAGGTTTGGTGCGCGGCGCCAAACCGTTACCCGGAACAAAGCAGTACCGTTCAACTGGCGCTTTTTCCGGATGGCTGCCGGTCCCGGCCACAGGTTCTGGCAGCGCTTGATCGTGCGGATCGCCGTTGGCGGATTGTCTATTCGTCATCGGACATCGCTGGAATTCAACTGGCGGTTCACTCAGGAGACCTGTTGACGGTCCTGCCGGAGACGGCAGTGCCTGCGAACTGGCGCAAGCTGGGGATGGATGATGGCCTGCCGGAACTGCCGATCCTGCGGCTGGCAATGGTTCTGCCCCAACAACCGCGCCTGCCGGTCAGGCAATTGGCGACGTTCCTGCGTGCAGAATTCCAGCATTCCCTTTCCAACCCGCCCGAGGACGGTGTTACTGCATAATTCCTTAAGTCTGGATCGAGATGAGGAATTACGCAGAAAATTAAAGTGCACCGCTCTCTTTTGTGCTTTTTATAAGATGCACACTGCGGTCGTTTTTACTTTCGCATCGGACAAAAAGCCGATGTCCACTTGGAACAGTCTCATGATCTCCAATGCACTTGCCTCCATGCTGGCACGGCGCAACATCCACTATGGCTGGATCGTCGTTGCGGCAACCTTCCTCACCATGCTGGTCACGGCAGGTGCCATGGGCGCCCCAGGCGTGCTCATCAAGCCACTTCAGGATGAGTTTGGCTGGGAAACCTCGCAGATTTCCTCGGCGCTTGCCGTGCGGCTGGTGCTGTTTGGCCTGATGGGGCCGTTCTCGGCGGCCTTCATGAATTATTTCGGCGTCCGGAAAGTCATCGTCTTCGCAATGATCCTGATTTCCAGCGGCTTCATTGGATCATTGTTCATGACGAAGATCTGGCAGCTTCTGGTGCTTTGGGGCGTGGTCGTCGGCCTCGGTACAGGCCTGACAGCCATGGTGCTCGCCGCCACCGTTTCGGCTCGCTGGTTTACCAGGCATCGCGGCCTCGTCGTCGGCATGCTCTCGGCAAGCTCGGCCACCGGTCAACTGGTTTTCCTGCCGCTGATGGCGCAATTGACGGAAAGCTACGGCTGGCGAATGACAGTGTTTTTCGTCTGCGGCATGATCCTGCTGGCTGCGCTCATCGTGCTGGCCGTTATGCGTGACCGTCCCTCCGATCTCAACCTTCCCTCTTTCGGCGAGGAACAGGTGATGCGGCCACCTCAGCAAGCCGGTGGCCTGCTGACAATGCTGGCAACACCCGTTTCCGTGCTCAGGGAGGTTTCAAAGACATCCACCTTCTGGATTCTCTTTGCGACGTTCTTCATCTGCGGACTTAGCACAAACGGCCTGATCCAGACGCATTTCGTCACGCTGTGCGGCGATTTCGGCATTCTTCCGGTGGCCGCCGCCAGCGTCCTTGCGGTGATGGGCATTTTCGACTTCTTTGGAACGATCGGCTCCGGTTGGCTCTCCGACCGCTTCGACAATCGCTGGCTGCTCTTCTGGTATTATGGCCTGCGCGGTTTGTCGCTGCTCTTTCTGCCGTTCAGCGATTTCAGCTTCTACGGGCTGTCGATCTTTGCTGTCTTCTACGGCCTGGACTGGATTGCCACCGTGCCCCCAACCGTGAAGATCGCCGCCGACCGCTTCGGTCGTGAAAAAGCAGGGATCGTTTTCGGCTGGGTCTTTACCGGTCACCAATTGGGCGCTGCGACTGCAGCCTATGGCGCCGGTCTGTCACGCACGCAGTTGCAGAGCTATTTACCCGCTTTCTTCATCGCCGGAGCTTTCTGCCTGCTGGCCTCGATCCTGGCGATTACTCTGGAGAAAACCGGACGCTCGGCGCTCTCGGCAGCCCGTTGAGACGAGGAGCCATTGTCAGGGAAAAGGAGAGGCTGTTTTTCCTGAAAGGACAAATGGCAACAAAAAGATCCAGAGGCTCTCCGTTTCAAATAGGTCGGTTGATAAAAATCGAATCATTGATTTAGCTGAATGCATACCTGGCCATGATAAATTCCTCCCGGATAGAGTGTGAGGATCAAGTATGATTGTTCAACTTAAAACCTCGGTTCCTTCTGCGGGTGCGGCAAAAGAAGATACGGCCAGTCCTTTTCAGGCCAGCCCATTGCAGGAAGGAGCCGTTTTGCCGGAGACCTTAAGTCTTGCCGAACGGGAGACCTATAATCTGGCGCTTGATGCGCGAAATGGTGACAATGTTCTGGATAAGGTCATTCTGAACGTTGTACGGCCTCCCGCTCTCGTCTTGTTTGCCCTTCTGGATGCGGGCCGGGTCTTCCCGGATGTGCCTCTGCCCCAGGCGCAGGATGCGTATGATCGCATGGCTGATACCACGGAGATTGAGGTGCCTGATGTCGGCGACAGCTCGAAAAATCAACAGGGAGCCAAACCTGCCCAGCCTGATAGCGGCTTCGCCGCCAGTGGAAGCAATGCGATATCCTCGCCCATTGCTGCCGGGACTTCGTCTGCATCATCGACCATCTCGACCTCGGCACCGTCGATTACCGCCTGATCCCAGAGGTCCGACTTAAGGCCCGTGCGCCCTAACGTTAAAGTGTCCCTTAAGAGTGTTTTCAGGTCTTAAACCTGTACGCTAACCGTCCGTCCGGACGCTCGCAATCTTGCATGACGGCAACGTTTGATAGCGCAAGCACCGCGCCGCGCGCAATGTCCCCACTTGAGATATGTCAATGCCGACCACCCGGCAATCGCGTTTTATCGCGCCGACATTACTCCAGTATTCACCGGTGAGTTTGGTGCCATGGGGGTAAATTATGAAAACAACACAAGATGTTACAATTGACGTGATTAAGCCTGACCGGGCGAAAAGCGTTGGCGTGGGCCGAAGTATCCCTTCCGGACAGGCCTGACGATAGAGGAGATGGATTTCCGATGTTGCGTGATCGTATTCGCTATAGGCCTCTGATGGACAAGCTGGTCACAGCCGACGAGGCCGCTGCCATGATAGAAGACGGCATGACTATCGGCATGAGCGGCTTTACCCGCGCCGGTGAAGCCAAGGCGGTGCCGATGGCGCTGGCGGAGCGGGCTCGCAAACATCCTTTGAAAATCACGCTGATGACCGGCGCGTCGCTGGGCAATGATCTCGACAAGACGCTTGTCGAGGCCCATGTCGTGTCGCGGCGTATGCCATTCCAGGCGGATCCGGCGCTGCGCAAGGCGATCAATGCCGGCGAAGTGATGTTCATCGATCAGCATCTTTCGGAAACGGTGGAGCAATTGCGCACCGGTCAGATCGCGCCGGTCGATATTGCCATCATTGAGGCGGTGGCCATTACCGAGCATGGTGGCATTGTGCCGACCACATCGGTTGGCAATTCCGCCAGTTTTGCCATTCTTGCCAAGAAGGTGATCATCGAGCTGAACCTGTCACAGCCGATCACGCTTGAAGGCCTGCATGACATCTATATCCCGTCGCGGCGCCCGGCCCGCATGCCGATCCCTGTTGTGACGCCGGAAAGCCGTGTCGGGCTGCCCTATATTTCCATAGCTCCGGAAAAAATTGTCGCCATTGTCGTCTCTGAAAAACATGACAGCTCGGCCCCCATTCAGCCGCCGGACGACGATACCAAGGCCATTGCCGGTCACCTGATCGAGCTTTTGCTCAACGAAGTACGCCAAGGCCGGATGGGCTACGATCTCCAGCCGTTGCAGGCCGGGATCGGCACCATTGCCAATGCTGTCCTGCATGGCTTTATCGATACACCGTTCCATGACTTGAAGATGTATTCGGAGGTCTTGCAGGATTCGACCTTTGAATTGATCGATGCTGGCAAGATGAGTTTTGCCTCCGCCTCGTCGATTACCCTGTCGGCGGAGATGTATCAGAAGGTCCTGCCAAAACTGGCTGAATACAAGCATCACCTCGTGCTACGCCCGCAGGAAATCAGCAACCATCCGGAAGTCATCCGGCGGTTGGGGCTGATCTGTATTAATACGGCGCTTGAATTCGACCTCTACGGCAATGTCAATTCCACCCATGTCGGCGGCACGCAGATGATGAATGGCATCGGCGGATCCGGTGATTTCGCCCGCAATGCCTATCTGTCGATTTTCGTTACCAAGTCGATTGCCAAGAAGGGGGCGATTTCCTCTGTCGTTCCGATGGTCAGCCATGTCGATCACACCGAACACGACGTCGATATTCTCATCACTGAACAGGGGCTTGCCGATCTGCGGGGCCTGGCGCCGCGCGAAAGGGCGCGGCTGGTGATCGACAATTGCGTGCATCCCGATTACCGCGACCAGCTTGCCGATTATTATCAGAGGGCGCTCGTGCGTGGAGGTCATACGCCTCACATTCTAGAAGAGGCGTTTTCCTGGCATCAATCGATGCGTGAAACAGGAACTATGCGCCGATAAAAATTGACTGGTATCAAACGTCTAATGACGATAAACCGGTTTCGACACCAGAGCCGGGCTGCATGATGCTGACCCGGGACGGATATAGACCGGACCCGACAATGATCAAGCCGCATGCCGACCGATCCGCCCCTTGTCTTCCTGAAAACCCGTCTCTTCCTGAAAAGCAGAACATCACAACTCTTCCCCGGCGCTCAAGGCGGCGTGGCCTCTCCATTTCCATGCGCTCAGTCACCCGGCCGCTCGCTATTATCATGCTCGGCGTGCTGTTGGTGGGCTGCGCGTCGCGGGCGGTGGGCGTGATGAAGCCGGTCGGCGCGGTTAAGGCTGCCAATGCCAGCGAGGTCAATCTCCTGGCTGCGACGACCCGCGCCCCCTCCGAAGATAAATCGATCCTGTTCAGCGGCGAGCGCGGAACGGGTCTTTTGATCGATGCCGTCACCATTTCGATTCCGCCTGCCGCAAACCGCAAGATCGGCGAGGTTCAATGGCCAAAGAAACTGCCGCCCGATCCGCGCAAGGACTTCACGACCGTTGCCGTCCAGCCCATTCAGACCGACCAGCAGCGCCGGGCCTGGCTGAACACCCATGCAAAGGGCAAGCACCGCGTGCTGCTATTCGTGCACGGGTTCAATAATACCTACGAGGATTCCGTCTATCGCTTTGCCCAGATCGTTCACGATTCAGGCACGGATGTGGTGCCAATGGTATTTACCTGGCCGTCTCGCGCCAGTATTTTCGACTATAATTACGATAAGGAAAGCACCAATTATTCCCGCGATGCCCTGGAAGAGATGCTGACCCGCATGACCAGCGACCCGCAGGTTTCAGATGTGACCGTCATGGCGCATTCGATGGGGTCGTGGCTTGCCGTTGAAGCGCTGCGGCAAATGGCCATCCGCCATGGCGGCGTCAATGCCAAGATTACCAATGTCATTCTTGCCTCTCCGGATCTGGATGTCGATGTGTTCGGCAAGCAGTTTCAGGCCCTGGGGCCAAAGCCGCCACATTTCACCCTGTTCGTTTCGCAGGATGACCGGGCGCTGAGTATTTCCCGGCGCATTTCCGGCAATGTCGATCGGCTGGGGCAGATTAATCCAGCCAATGAGCCGTATCGAAGCGTACTCGAAAAGGCCGGTATCACCGTTCTCGACCTGACCAAGCTGAAGACTGGCGACAGGCTGAACCACGGCAAGTTCGCGGAAAGCCCTGAAGTGGTGCGGTTGATCGGTGGACGGCTGATTGCCGGACAGACGGTCACGGATTCGCAGGTCGGTGTCGGCGAAGCCCTCGGTGCCGTCACCATCGGCGCCACCAACACGATCGGCCAGGCTGCCAGCACCGCAATCAGCGCGCCGATTATGATCTTCGACCCCCGGACCCGCCGAAACTATGGTGATCAGCTGAAAAAGCTTGGCGAAAGCGCTGGCTCGACGGTTACCTCCGTCGGTGACACAGTGCCACGGTGATGTCTGCTCTATAATTACCACCTTGAATCGATTTCGGTTTCAGGAATTATGCAGTAGATCGCCTTTTGCTTGAGGACCTGATCAGCCACGAACCGGAGGATGCCGCGATGAGATGGAAGCGGATGATGCAATTGCTCGATGTGCATTGCGAAGGCGAAATCGGCAAAGTGGCGATTGGCGGGGTTCCGAAAATTCCCGGCGATACGGTGGCGGATCAGTTGCATTGGCTGAATACGGACCCGAAGGGCCGGGAGCTGCGGCATTTTCTGGTGTTGGAGCCACGCGGAGCACCAATTGGCTCGGTCAATCTGCTGCTACCGGCCAAGGACAGCCGAGCGGATGCCGCCTTCATCATCCTTCAGCCGGATCAGGCCCATGCCAGTTCCGGCTCCAACTCGATCTGCGTCACCACGGCCCTGCTTGAAAGCGGCATGATCGAGATGCAAGAACCCGAAACGGTGGTGATGCTGGAAACTGCCGCCGGACTGGTCAAAGCCGTGGCGCAATGCAGGGAAGGGCATTGCGACAGTGTCACCTTGACCATGGTGCCATCCTTCGTTCACGAACTGGACGCGCAGATTGCCACGGAAAGTTGGGGCGAGATTCGCTTCGATCTCGCCTATGGCGGGGTTTTTTATGCACTGGTGGATGTCCGCCAACTCGGTCTGACCATCGAACCGGGCAATGCGCGCCGTCTGGTGGAGGCGGGCATGCTGTTGAAGGGCGAAATTAATCAGCGCATACAGGTCGTCCATCCGGATATTCCGGCCATTTCCGGCGTCGCCTATGTGATGTTTCGCGATGAGGACCCGGACGGCGCGGTGCGGACCTGCACCACCATGTGGCCGGGCCGAGTGGACCGTTCGCCTTGTGGTACTGGCAATTCGGCCAATCTCGCCACATTGCATGCGCGTGGCCGGGTCAAGCCGGGTGACAGCTTTATGTCGCGCTCGATCATCGGTTCGCAGTTCATGGTCGGTCTGCAAGGCCTGACCACCGTTGCCGGTCGCTCCGCGGTCATTCCCACCATTACCGGACGCGGCTTTACCTATGGCATCCACCAGGTTGCCCTGGATGCCTTCGATCCACTGGGGGGTGGGTTTGTGTTGACGGATGTCTGGGGTGCTGCGGCCGAAACCATCAAGATTTAAGAGCTGTGATGGCGCCCGGCTGGGGGCCTCCCGACATCGGGAATCTTAAAACGTGAGGGAGCATCACAAACCCATCTATTCTTAAGGTTGTCAACTGCATTGAATACACCGTAATACAGTCTGTCAGCTTCATACGGAACTGGCTATCGTGCCATTTCTTTTGTTTTCGTGTGTCTTTTCAGGAAAGCCGGGTTGCAATTTTCCTAAGGCAAGCTTTTTAAATCTAGGGTTTTCGGCAGAGCAGCAGCAACCGGTTTTGGACACGATGCCACACCGTGGCAAAGCGAATTTCGGACGATTGGCAAAGCGCATGGTGCTTTCGGCAAGGGGACGCAATGACATCGCAAGACACTGCTGATACTGGCATGGCAGATACAGACATGACAGATACGGGCATGTTTCTGGCCAAGGCGGATATTTTCACCAGCCTGACACCGGAAGAAGATAGGGCGTGGTCGCAGCTCTGCACCGTCGAGAGCGTTTCGGGTGGCACGATTGTCCTCGATTATGGCATCAGGCCCGAAATTGTGCTCGTCGTCCTGTCCGGCGCTCTGCGTGCCACGTTGCGTGTTTCAGCCGGAAAGGAGTTATTTCTGGATATGATCGGCCCCGGAGGCACCATGGCAGAAATGGATGCGATACGCGCTGAAGGCTATAATCTCTGTCTGATGGCCACCACCGATGCGACGCTGGTTCGAATGCCAGTGGACGTCTTCAATGACATTATCGCTCAAAAACACACCGTCTGTCTGAGCCTTCTGTCCGTATTGGTCCAGCGCATGCACGTCCTGCATGCCAGAATATGCGAGTTTTCCTATCTCGATGTGCGGCACCGCCTTTACACAACCTTGCTACGATTGTCGAAACCCTCTGAGGACAAGCCTCAGCAGCGCACGATCTCTCCGGTGATCATTCACGCGGCCTTAGCCGAACATGTTGGCGCACGCCGCGAAACCGTCTCACGCGAGATGTCGCGTCTGGTGCAGGATGGGGTGATCGAACGCAACCGTAATGCGATTGTCATCCGTCAACCCCATGAGTTATTGCGGCGCCTATCGCAATTCGATTTTGCATGAATTGTTATTTTTTCCAATAGTTTAGGTCGAAATTCAAGGCGATGGTCCCTCATCGATCTCGCCAATTGCCCTAAAACAAGAAAAACTAAAATTTTAGCTTATTGCTTTAGTCAATTTCAGTGTGCCCCTGCTACAAGCAAGGGTAATCGCTGAGACTTGGAGCGCTGACTTGGTTCTGCATGATGCAGACTGCTCCCCGCAAGGTCCAGCATGGAAACTGCAATCCTGACATGATGCTGCCCGAATGCGACAGTCCGCCCGACCGTTGCGGATGTGTTGTCATCAGGTCTGCTGTCCCAGCGAAAACCCTCAACGGAGGAAACCATGAGCATTCTGATCGTTGAAGACAATGCCACCAACGCGATGATCCTGAAACATCTGGCACGCAAGGTCGCCGATGATGAAATCATCGTGCAGGCCGATGCCAATGAGGCGCTGGTTCTGTGTCACCAAACGCTATTCGATCTGTTGATCGTCGATCAGATCCTACCGGGTATGAGCGGTTTGCAATTTGTCACCACGCTCCGCCAGCTCGGCCGTTATGACCAGGTGCCGATCATTATGGTCACCGCCGACAATGAACCGGGACTGCGCCAGGCCGCCCGTCAGGTCGGCATTACCGACTTTTTGACCAAGCCGGTTGAAGCCCTGGCCTTCCGCCAGTTGATCGCCAATTACCGTGGCGGCAGCGTTGCGGGTGAAGCGCGGGGCGCTGTTGTCCGATGAAAGGATATGTCCTCGCCATCGCCCTACTTTTTGCCTTGGCACCGCGCGCCGAGGCGCTCGACAAGCCCAAGGGTGCCGTCATCCTGACTGTCGAAGGCAAGCTTTCCCACTCCAACAGCGGCGACAAGGCCATTTTCGATCTCGCCATGCTGGACGCCTTGCCAGGACGGACCGTGACGCTTGAGACCCCATGGACGAAAAAGCCGGCCACCTATTCCGGCCCCTTGCTGCGTGCTGTTCTGGATGCCGCCGGTGCCGGGCGGGGAGCTGTCACGGTACGGGCGCTCAATGACTATTCGGCAGTCATTCCGCCAGAGGATGTAACCGGGCTCAACATTATCCTTGCCACACGCATGGACGGTGAAACCATGCCGGTGCGCGACAAGGGCCCGATGATGGTGATTTACCCCTTCGACGAGGACAGCAGTCTCTATACGGAAACCTATTTCGCGCGCTCCGTTTGGCAGATTAAATCGCTCGAGGTTCGGTGATGCTGCTCGCTCCCGCCACGGCGCAAAAACGTCAAACGCAGCCAAAGACGACCTTGATCCTGTTGATCCTGTCGGGTGTCTTGCTGCTGACATTTCTTCTGCTGTTCAAGGACGTATCGGACCGCTATCGCCTGCTGTTTGACGATATCCGGGAAAACGCAGTCTGGTCGATCTACCAATTGGACCGGGAAGCGCGCGCCCTCGATTATGTCCTGGTGGAAGCCAGCAACCAGGGTGCCAGCGACGACAAGGCAATCGCGCAAGTCTCTATGCGCTACGATATCCTCCTGTCCCGGATCAACCTGGTCAATGATTCCAAATTCGGTAGCTATTTCAACAGTGACACGACGATATCAGGCCATTTGCAAAGCATCGGCGACATCATCCGGAAAATACAACCGGTTTTGGATGGATTTCAAACCGGCGTCGTACCGGACACTCAACAGATTGAAGAGGTGAAGCAGGACCTGGATGTCCTGTGCGTGCAAACCAACGACCTGTTGATCTACACCAATTCCTACGTTGGCAACCAACGCTCCACCATCCGCAGCGCCATGTTCGAGATGGAAAAGACCTCGGCCATTATGCTCGGTCTGTTGATGGCATCTGTGATCTTTCTCGTCGTCACGTTGCACCGCCAGCTCAAGTCGGTCCGCGAGACCAGCCGCCGCCTGGAAACCATGACCAGGGAACTATCGGATGCTTACGAGGCCGCCGATTCCGGCAATCGGGCCAAATCCCAGTTCATGGCCACCATGGGCCACGAAATTCGTACACCGCTCAACGCCATCCTGGGCATGGCCGAATTGCTGGAATATTCGCAGCTGCCGTCCGATGCCCTGCAAAGCGTCAAGACCATCCGCTCATCCGGCGAAGCGCTGCTGGAAGTGATCAACGAGATCCTGGATTACTCGAAGATCGAGCATGGCAAGCTGGAGCTGGAAGAACGCGCCGTCGATATTTCCAGCCTGGCTGAAAATACCATCAGCATCATGCAGGGCCGCTCCGACGATCAGGATAACCAGCTGGTGCTGGATATACCGGTGTCTCTCGATGCACTCTACGTGCGTACCGATCCCACCCGCCTGCGCCAGGTTCTGCTCAATCTGCTCAGCAATGCCATCAAATTCACCCAGAACGGCGTGGTGACACTGCGGCTGCGCGAATTCTATCGCGGCAGCGCCTTGATGTTGCGCTTCGAGGTGGAAGATACCGGCATTGGCATCGATGAGACCGGGCTTGCCAAATTGTTCAAGCCATTTTCGCAGGTCGATGCCAGCATCAGCCGCAAATATGGCGGCACCGGGCTTGGACTGACAATCTGCAAGCAGATTGTCGAGAAGCTTGGCGGCGAACTGGGCATGAGCAGCACGGTGGGGGTTGGCAGCATCTTCTGGTTTGAACTGCCGGTCATGGCAGCCGGAAAGGACGATGTCCGCCAGAATGCCCGCCACAGCAGCGCTGATTTGCCCCGTCTGAAGATCCTTCTGGTGGAGGATAACCGGGTCAACCAGCAGGTTGCCAGCCGTTTCCTGTCGAAACTCGGCCAGGATGTGGTTGTGGCTGGCGATGGTGCCCAGGCGGTGGCTCGCACCGAGCGGGAAGTCTTCGACATGATCCTGATGGATATGCAAATGCCGGTCATGGACGGTATCGAGGCAACCCGTCATATCATCGAGCGCGGCGGGGCTTCCGCCTTGACGCCGATTGTTGCCATGACCGCAAATGCTTCTGACGACGATCGCCGTCGGTGCCGCGCTGCCGGCATGGTGGGATTTGAATCCAAACCCGTGACCATGAACCGTCTGCGCGACCTCATTCTCAGTTTTGCACCGGTGGACCGCGAACAGGCCTCGGGTGAGGAGCCGGTTGAGACCAAGCCTCAGCAAGACAGTGTGTTGGACCATAGCCCACTGACGCTGCAACAGCATCTTGACGAGATTAACGGACTGGATGAAGCCCGCCATGAGGAACTGGTCGAGGCTCTGGGCGAAGAGATCTACCAGGAACTGATTGAATCGTTCTTTGACGATGCCGCCCAGCTGCTTGGCGAATTGCACAAGGCCATGGCGCAGCGCAATCCCCGCGAAATCGATCGCGTGCTCCACACGATCAAGGGGGCTGCCGTCAATGTTGGTTTGAACGATATTGCAGGCTTTGCCCATGCGTTAAGAGTGCAGCAGCCAACGCCGGATGCTGTCCACAGGTTGACGCAGGAGGTGGATTTGATGAAGCTCAAACTGGTAGGAGCCTGAAACGGCGGAACCATTCCAACCCCTGAGGGAGCGCTTGGGGAAACCTACGGGGCGCATTGAACCCCGCAGACAATTGAAACAGGTGGCCTGACGGTCGCGGAGGCTATAATGCGCATATTGCTGGTTGATGATAACAATACCAATTTGAAACTGCTGGCCCGCCTGGTCAAGAAAATCGACCATTGCGAGCCCGTGGCCTTTTCAACCCCGGAGGAGGTGCTCTCCGCGCTGCCGGAGCTGGATTTCGATGTTGCCATCATCGATTACCAGATGCCGGTATATAACGGCGTCGAGCTTTACACGGAGATCGTAAGGTTCGAGAAATATGCCCAGGTGCCGGTGGTGTTCATCACCGCCGACAAGGATATGACAACGCGGATGGCGGCGTTGAATGCCGGGGCTATCGACTTCCTGACCAAGCCGGTTAACCCGATCGAATTCCAGGCCCGCATCCACAATATCGTCAGCCTGTCGATTGCCCGTCGTCAGCTGGCGGACCAGGCCGAATGGCTGCGACGCGAAGTGGACAGGGCCGTGGGCGAGTTGCGGCAGCGCGAACAGGAAATCATTGAACGCCTGACGCTGGCAGCCGGCTACAAGGACCCCGATACATCCCGTCACACGCTGCGGGTCGCCGCCTATGCGCAGGCCATCGCCCGTGAAATGGGATTGCCGGAGCAGTTCTGCACCGATCTGAAGCTGGCAGCGCCGATGCATGACATCGGCAAGGTCGCCATGCCCGACACGGTCTTGCTCAAGCAGGGCAGACTGACCGAATCCGAATATCGCCAGATGCAGTCTCATGCCCAGATTGGCAGTGACATTCTCGCCCAG
Organism: Agrobacterium vitis; assembly: GCF_013426735.1. Classification (NCBI taxonomy): domain Bacteria; kingdom Pseudomonadati; phylum Pseudomonadota; class Alphaproteobacteria; order Hyphomicrobiales; family Rhizobiaceae; genus Gillisella; species Gillisella vitis. Next base: position 3,705,671 of record NZ_AP023272.1, on the reverse strand, counting down.
TCTCATTCCTCGCTGCTTCAGCTTGCCGCTGAAATTGCCGCCAGCCACCATGAGCGCTGGGATGGGCAAGGCTATCCCAACCGCCTGGCAGGCGATGCCATTCCCCTGTCCGGCCGGATCGTTTGTATTGCCGATAATTTCGACGCCCTGACCACTGAGCGCCCCTATAAGCCTGCCTGGTCCTATGAGCGGACTGTGGAGCATGTGTTGGCGCGGGCTGGAAGTCAGTTCGACCCGGCTTGCGTTGCCGCATTTGAACGGGCGCTACCGGCAATCCATGAGATTATTGAGGCCGACCGGCGTGAACAGGCCGAGGAAGCAGCCCGAAAGGCCGCTGCCCTGCCGTTGGACAAAATCGCCTGACGGCATTGCCGCGCTTGCCTCCAACGCTGAACATGGTATTTCCAGCATGGATATAGGGCGCAAGCAGTTTGCAGCGCCGCCAAGCCTGATACTCGCCGGAGATCCGCCATGCGCTCGCTTACCATTCGCCGCCCCGATGACTGGCATCTACATCTCCGCGACGGCGCCATGCTGGAAGGTGTGATCGGCGATACCAGCCGGCACTTCGCCCGCGCCATCATCATGCCGAACCTGGTGCCGCCGGTGGTGACGACAGCGGATGCAGAGGCCTATCGGCAGCGCATTCTGGCTGCCGTGCCGAAGGGCGATCGCTTCGAGCCACTGATGACCCTTTACCTGACGGAGCAGACCAGCCCTGATGATGTTGAGGAGGGCAAGACAACCGGACTGATCACCGCGGTGAAGCTCTATCCGGCTGGTGCCACCACCAATTCCCATGGCGGGGTGCGCGATCTCGACAAGGCGATGCCGGTGCTGGAGCGGATGGCGAAAATCGGATTGCCGCTCTGTGTCCATGGTGAAGTCACGACGCCGGAGGTGGATATTTTCGACCGTGAGGCGGTGTTCATCGACACGGTGCTCGATCCACTGCGCCGCCGTCTGCCAGAGTTGAAGGTGACGATGGAACATGTCACCACATCCAACGGGATCGATTATATCCTCAGTGCCGATAGCAATCTGGCAGGCTCCATCACCACCCATCATCTGATCATCAACCGCAATGCCATTCTGGTTGGTGGCATCAGGCCGCATTATTATTGCCTGCCGGTTGCCAAGCGCGAAAGCCATCGCCTTGCCTTGCGCCGCGCTGCGACCTCAGGTGACAGCCGGTTTTTCCTTGGCACGGATTCAGCCCCGCATGTCGATCCTTTGAAGGAATGCGGTTGCGGTTGTGCTGGCATTTATACATCCATCAACACAATGAGCTGCCTTGCCCATGTGTTTGAAGAGGACGAGGCCCTCGACCGGTTGGAAGCCTTTGCCTCGCTCAACGGTCCGGCCTGGTATGGGCTTCAACCAAACGACGAGATGATAACCCTGGTCAGACGTGACGCACCGGTCGCCTTTCCGGCAAAGATTGAAACGGGTGCGGGACCGGTCACCGTTTTCGACCCGATGTTTCCAATCCATTGGGACGTCGAGGCCGCAATACAGGCTTGACCCAATGCGGATCATCCATCAAGTTGACGGTGATGATGGAGTAAGAAAAACTGAAAATTATCCTCCGCGAAGCTCTTTAAGGCGAATATTGGCATAAGAACCTATTCCTGGACTCGGTCCGGGCAGAAACGCGATCTGGGGTATTTCATTTTTTCTTGGGGGCGCCGGGTTCCACCTTATCCCCTCATACTCACGCGTTTCAGGGTAGACATGATGGTGGATTTTAGTTCTTTACTTCTCGCCCTGGGCGTTTCCACACTGTGTCTCCTTTTCACCTTCCTGGGAACATGGATGGCCCGGCGTGAAAACTCCTTCCTGCTCAGTTGGGTTATCGGACTTGCTCTCACCATGGTCGGAATTCTGACCTACGGGCTCTTCACCTCGACCCCCTCCAGAGGTCTTGGCGCGCTTGCCATGTGCTCGATCATCACCGGCTTCTTCATTCTATATGCCGCCGCCAAGCAGTTTCGCACAGGGATTATACCCTTCAAGATGCTGATCGGTGTCTCCTGCATTACCGTCATCGTGCTGAGTGCGGCCTTCCTATCGGGATATGGCGGCATTGGTTTTATCCTGTTCAACGCTGGCACTGCCATCGTGATGTTGGCAATTGCCCATCAATACTGGCTTGGACGGGCGGAATCGCCCGGTGTGCTGTCTGGCATGGCCGTGCTTTACGGAGCCACCAGCCTGTCTTTCCTCGCCTGCGCCCTGGCTTTGATCCAGCGTGGCGAGTGGCGGCTAGCGGTGGCACCGAGCGGATGGGCGGAAGATATAAATATGGCGGTCTGCATTGCTGGCATGAGTGGTATCGGCGCCCTGTCTCTGACCCTGCATCAGGCCCGGATCACTGCCCGGCACCGGCTGGAGGCAATGACCGATGCGTTGACAGGCCTTTGCAATCGCCGGGCGCTGTTCAGTGCACATGGTACCAAAACCTTCCACGAGGATATGGCGATGCTGGTTTTTGACATCGACCGTTTCAAAGCAATCAATGACCGCTATGGCCATGCTGTGGGCGAGGAGGTGATCCGTAATATTGCTGCGGAACTGAAAGCTGCCATTGGTCTTTCCAGCGTTACCCGCCTGGGAGGCGAAGAGTTTGCGGCTGTGCTGGAAAATGCTGCGCCAGGACGGGCAGAGTGGATCGGAGAGCGGATCCGGCGCCAGCTTCAGGATCGCGAAGTCTTGGTGGATGGGGACAGTTTCGTCGCAACGACCAGTGTCGGCATTGCCTATGGCACAGCATCCGGCCTGACCTTCGATGAGATCCTCAACCTGGCGGACAATGCGCTTTACAATGCCAAACGGCTCGGCCGGAACCGGATAGAAACGGCAGTGGTAAACTGGGAGAGTGGCCCATCGGTGGAAGCTGGCAGCGCCTAGAGGTTGTCCGCGAGCTTTCCAGGAAAAATGGAGCTGGGTTTACTGAGGCGGAAAAATACCCCGAAAACAAAGGGCAGTTCGATTGTAAATGACGCGCGCTTATCCCCGGATATATCCTCTGGCCTGCCTTCCAGCTTCCTGCTATGGGCATGGGTGCGTTAAAGCCGCGCGGGTAAAGGCAAGGACATGTCTATCCCGCTGCGGCCTCGCCATGTGATTGCCGGAGCGACTGCGGTCATCCCGGCTGAGCCATTTGCGCAGAAGACAGGAGCACCGATGACCCAGACTTCCTTTTCCGATCCGGCCGTCATGGCGGAATTGCTGGCGAAAATGCTCTGGGAAATCAAGGCCGTGCATTTCAATGCCGCTGAGCCTTACAAGCTGGCTTCCGGCATGCGCAGCCCCGTCTATATCGATTGCCGTAAGCTTCTGTCCTATCCGCGTGTCCGTTCTGCCGTGATGGACTTTGCCGTTGCCACACTGCTGCGCAATGCCGGTTTCGAGCAATTTGACTGCATTGCCGGTGGCGAGACGGCGGGTATTCCTTTTGCCGCGCTGCTGGCTGATCGCTTGGCGCTACCGATGATTTATGTGCGCAAGCAGCCCAAGGGCCATGGCCGTAACGCCCAGATCGAGGGTCATATGCCTGACGGTGCCCGGGTGCTTGTTATCGAAGACCTGACAACGGCAGGCGGCAGCATGTTTACCTTCATCGATGCGGTGCGGGCCGCCGGCGGTGTGGTGGATCACGGGATCGCTTTGTTCTTCTACGGCATCTTCCCGCAAGCCCATCAACGTTTCGAAAATGGCAACGTCAAACTTCATTATATCGCCACCTGGCGCAATGTCCTGACCGTGGCCCGCGACCAGAAATTGTTTGACGACAAGACCCTGTCGGAAGTGGCAGCCTTTCTGGATTCCCCACTCGAATGGTCCGGTCGCAATGGCGGGGTCAATACGCTGGGTTGAAGCTGTCTTGCGAAGATCCGCCAGAGTGACTGGCATTTCTTCGCTTTCTGCTTTAAATCGATTGAAGTTTATCCGAAAGCCCGGTTTGGGAGGCCAGAATGATCCTGTGTTGCGGTGAAGCCCTGATTGACATGTTGCCACGCGAAACGACGTTGGGCGAAAAAGGCTTTTCGCCCTATGCTGGCGGTGCCGTCTTCAACACAGGCATTGCACTTGGACGACTGGGCGTTGCCTCCGGCTTCTTCACCGGCCTTTCCGATGACATGATGGGCGATATCCTGCGTGACACGCTGCGTGCCAGCCATGTGGATTTCAGCTATTGCGCCACCTTGTCGCGACCCACCACCATTGCCTTCGTCAAGCTGGTCGATGGCCATGCCACCTACGCTTTCTACGATGAGAACACCGCAGGTCGGATGATTACCGAGGCGGACCTGCCAGCCCTGGGCGAAGACTGCGAAGCGCTGCATTTCGGTGCTATCAGCCTGATTCCGGAACCCTGCGGCTCGACCTATGAAGCGCTGCTCAACCGCGAACACAAGACCCGGGTGATCTCGCTTGATCCCAATATCCGCCCCGGCTTCATCAAGGACAAGGCCGCCCATATGGCCCGCATCCGCCGCATGGCGGCGCTTTCCGACATCGTCAAGTTTTCCGATGAGGATCTTGCCTGGTTCGGCCTGGAAGGCGACGAAGACACGCTTGCCCGCCACTGGCTGCATCACGGTGCCAAGCTGGTTGTCGTCACCCGCGGTGCCGATGGCGCGGTCGGCTATACAGCCGACCACAAGGTCGAAGTGCCGAGCGAAAAGGTAACGGTGGTCGATACGGTCGGCGCTGGCGATACATTCGATGCAGGTGTTCTCGCCTCGCTGAAAATGCAGAACCTGCTGACCAAGCAACAAGTGGCAAAATTGACAGAAGAGCAGATCGCCAAGGCCTTGGCGCTCGGCTCCAAAGCCGCAGCGGTGACAGTATCGCGAGCCGGTGCCAATCCGCCCTTTGCGCATGAAATCGGGCTTTAGAGTCTGCCAGGGAGACCGGTTTTTACTTTTCCCTGACAAACGCTAGATCACGCCGCCATTGGCGTGGATTGTCTGGCCATTGATCCAGCCTCCCTCGGGGCCGACAAGAAAGGCGACGGCGGCGCCGATCTCCTCTGGCGTTCCGATCCGTTCAAGCGGTGCCAAGCGGGCAAAGGCCTCAATGGCTGCCGGGTTTTTTCCGTCCAGGAACAGGTCCGTTGCCGTCGCACCAGGGGCGATGGCATTGACGGTAATGCTGCGTCCGCGCAATTCCTTGGCGAGGATGCTCGTCATTGTTTCGATGGCGGCTTTTGTGGCGGCATAGATGCTGTAGTTTTCCGCTCGCATCGCCGCAACGCTGCTGGAAATATTGACGATCCGACCGCCCTCGTGCATTCGCCGCGCCGCTTCGCGCATGCCAAAGAAGGTTCCCTTCAGATTGACGGCGATCTGACGCTCGAACATCGCGTCGTCGATATCGACCATCGGCTGACGCACCATGATACCGGCATTGTTCACCAGAATATCGGCGCGGCCAGCCACCACCTCGGCTTTGCCAAACAGGCGCGGAAAGGTCTCGGGATCGGCAATGTCGGCGGCAAGCGCCAGAGCCTTGCCGCCCGAAGCACAAATTTCCTCAGCCAGGGTTTGAGCGCCGTTGCCATCGACATCACTGATGATGACAATGCTGCCGTCGCAGGCTAGCCGTCTGGCAACCGCAGCGCCAATGCCACGCGCGGCTCCGGTGACGATCGCCAGCCTGCGCCCGCTCATGGCCGCCTCAGGACGTCAAGTGGTTCAAGGCAGCCACCAGACCTGCCGTGGACGCATCCTGTCCGTCAGTTCCGGCCTTGCCCTGCACCACCGGCAGCAGGCCGGTTGCCAGTTCCTTGCCCAGTTCCACGCCCCATTGATCGAAGGAATTGATGCCGAACAGGACACCTTCGACAAACACCCGGTGTTCGTAAAGCGCGATCAGGCGTCCGAGCGCGAAAGGGGTCAACTGTTCATAGACAAAGGTGATTGATGGGCGATTGCCGGTAAAGACCCGGTGCGGGGCGATATGATCGGCCTTGGCCTGGTCCATACCGGATTTCAGCAGCTGGCCCTTGGCCTCATCCAGCGTGCGTCCCTTCATCAGCGCTGCCGATTGGGCCAGGCAATTGGCAATCAGCAAATCGTGCTGATGGCGCAGTTCTGGCTCGAAGCCCTTGGCGGCGATCATAAACTCGGCTGGAATCACGCTCGTACCCTGATGGATCAGCTGGTAGAAGGCGTGCTGGCCATTGGTGCCGGGCTCGCCCCAGACCACCGGCCCGGAATTGCCCTTCACCGGGCTGCCATCGATGGTCACGCCCTTGCCGTTGGATTCCATATCGAGTTGCTGGAGATAGGCCGGGAAGCGCGACAGGCGCTGATCGTAGGGCAGGATGGCGCGGGTCGGGTAATCCAGGACGTTGCGATGGTGATAGCCGATAGCGCCCAGCAGCACCGGCAGGTTTTCCCGGAAAGGCGCGGTGCGGAAATGCATATCCATGGCATGGGCACCGGCCAGGAATTCCACGAAATTATCGGCCCCGACGGCAATCATCAGCGGCAGGCCGATGGCCGACCAGATGGAATAACGTCCGCCGACCCAATCCCAGAAGCCGAACACCCGATCGGAACCGATGCCGAAGGCAGCGACTTTTTCAAGCGCGGTCGAAACGGCGGCAAAGTGATCGCCGACGGCATTTTCACCCAGCGCTGATGCAATGAAGGACCGCGCCGTTGCGGCATTGGTCATGGTCTCGATGGTGGTGAAGGTCTTGGAGGCGACGATGAACAGTGTCGTTTCCGGGTCGAGCAGTTTCAGCGTATCGGCGATATGGGCGCCATCGACATTGGAGACGAAATGCAGGCGTGGGCCGTCGTGGAACGGCGCCAGCGCCAGCGTTGCCATGGCAGGGCCGAGATCGGACCCACCAATGCCAATATTGACCACATCGGTGATCTGGAGGCCGGTCGAACCGGTGATCGTACCCTGCCGCAGGCCTTCCGCGAAAGCCGACATGGCGTGCAGTACGGCATTGACATCGGGCATGACATTCTTGCCATCGACCACGACAGGCGTGTTGGCGCGGTTGCGCAGTGCTGTATGCAAGACGGCGCGGCCTTCGGTAAAGTTGATTGCCTCACCGTTGAACATCGCCTCGCGCTTTTCAGCTACGCCAGCTTGCGTGCAGAGCGTCTCCAGCAGGGCCATGATCTCATCATTGATGGCGCATTTGGAGTAATCCATCAGCAGGTCGTCAAAGCGACTGGAAAACCGCTCGAAACGGTTGGGATCGCTTGCAAAAGCGCCGCGAATATCAGTGGCGGCGGTGGCCGCGACGGTGGACTTCAGCTGTTCGATGATAGCGTGCATTCGCATACTCCAATCCAATCACGGACGGGAACCTACTGCATAATTCCCAAAACAGGAATGTTTTAGGGAGAAAAATAATCCGGCAGGCTTAAGGGGTGGCGGCCCTCTCTTCCCCGCAAGACAGAGAAGACCGACGAGGGGGCCGAAAGCCCCTCTCATCCCTGTCTGTCCGGTGTCTTTAAGGCCGCAGATCCTTGCGCAGAATCTTGCCGACGTTGGATTTCGGCAATTCCTCAAGAAAGGCCACATGGCGGGGGCGCTTGTAATTGGTCAGGTTTGCGGCGCAATGGTCCTTAACCTGCTGCTCCGTCAAGCCTGGGTCCTTGCGCACCACAAACAGTTTGACGGCTTCACCGGAATGCGGGTCCGGCACACCGATAGCCGCTGCCTCCAGCACGCCGGGATGCATGACCGCGACTTCCTCGATCTCGTTGGGGTAGACATTGAAACCGGAGACCAGGATCATATCCTTTTTGCGGTCAACAATCTTGGTATAGCCGCGCGCGTCCATGAAGCCCATGTCGCCAGTGCGGAAAAACCCGTCCTCGGTCATCGCCCGCGCCGTTTCTTCCGGTCGCTGCCAGTAGCCGGCCATGACCTGCGGTCCGCGAATGCAGATTTCTCCGACCTCTCCCAAAGCCAGGCTTTCACCCTGTTCATCACGGATATCGACATCGGTGGAGGAAATCGGCATGCCGATGCAGCCGCTGAAGTCCTTGTCGTTCATGCGATTGGCGGTTGCCACCGGCGATGTTTCAGACAGGCCGTAACCCTCGGTGATCGGGCAGCCGGTAATCTGGTGCCACCGTTCGGCAATCGGCCGCTGCACCGACATGCCACCGGCAAAGGTCAGTTGCAGGTGGGAAAAGTCCAGCTTGCGGAAGGCCTCATTATTCATCAGAGCATTGAACAGCGTATTCAAGCCGATGATGACATTGAAATCATACCGGGACAGTTCCTTGGCAAAGCCTGGAATGTCACGCGGATTGGCGATCAGGATATTGTGGCCGCCGCAGGCAATGCCCATCAGGGCGTTCACGGTCAGCGCAAAGATATGATAGAGCGGCAAAGCGCAGATGAAGGTCAGTGTTTCCGGTCTTGGGCGCGTATCGAAAGCGGAACCCAACCAAAACGACATCTGCATCGTATTGGCGATCAGATTGCCATGGGTCAGCACCGCCCCCTTGGAAACGCCTGTCGTACCGCCTGTATATTGCAGAAAGGCGATATCGTTGCGGGAAAGGGTTTCTGGCCGCAATCGGGCTTTTCCACCTGCCGCCAGCACCGATGCGAAGCTTCGGGAATTGGCAATCGACCAGGCTGGCACGAGCTTCTTCACCTTGCGAACGATGAAATTCACCAGATGGCCCTTCAGGCCAAGCATGTCGCCCATGCTGGTGACCACCACGCGGCGTAGCGACACCTTGTCCATCACCGCCTGCACAGTGTGGGCAAAATTCTCCAGCACGAAAATGGCAACCGCGCCGGAATCCTTTAGCTGATGCGCCAGTTCGCGCGGGGTATAGAGCGGATTGACATTGACGACGATCATTCCAGCCTTGAGAATGCCAAACACAATAACCGGATTTTGCAAGACATTGGGCATCATCACGGCGATCCGGTCGCCTTTGCTGAACCCTTCCGCTTGCAGCCAGGCGGCAATTTTCGTCGCCTGCTCGCCGAGTTCCCTGAAGGTCATGGAGCGGCCCATACTGGTGAAGGCCTTGCGGGACGCGTAGGTCACACAATTTTCATCGAACAGTTCAGGCAGCGATTCGTGATCGAGGGGCGGCAGTTCCGCAGGCACCGAGGTGGGATAGGATGCAAGCCAGATTCGGCGAGACTCAAAATTGCCTTCAGGCATGGACAGAGTATTCATTCCTCACTCCCTTTTTCGACAGCCTGTCCCTCCCTCCTCAAGGTGATGACAGTGCGTCCGATATGCACTCCAAATATGGAGCGCTGAACTCCTCGAATGCAAGTCAAACGTTATAATAACTTTGACGTAAACGTCAATTAATTCTCAGGAAAAATAATTTGGCATCCCATTATTCCAAGGCTTGCATATGCCCGGGCCTCGGCACTCTGGACAACAACCTTTTAGCGATCAGTTTCGCATTGAACCAACCTCCCGGTGATGCGTTAGCTCTTATGAAACTTCACGCAAACAAGGAGGAAAGTGTCATGGTCTTCAAACCGGCGAAAACTTTCGGAGAGACCCCTGAAATCGTTGAGGAAAATCCGCCCTTGGCGGAGTTGGAAACGGCAGTGGCCTCTCAGTTGGCGGGCTCTGACGGTATCGATGCCTCTGACATCGAGGTGATATCGATTGGCAATGAAATTTGTTTGCGAGGCCTTGTCTATTCCGAGAGCGAGGTCGATCGGGCGGTTGAGGTGGCGCTTTCAGTCCCGGGTGTTTTCAAGGTTTCCGTAGACCTGGAAATTGTCGAGCGCACGATCCACTGACAGGGATCTCCACACGCGGCGTGTGGATATGTGGCACCACCCCATAAATATAAAGGCCCGGAAAAACCCCGGGCCTTTATCATTTCAGTTGTGATGCGCTATCGCAGATCAGGTTTGAATCGTCCGCAAAAGCGCCATGCTGCGCGGCAGCAGTTTGAATTTTTCGCCTTGCTTGACCTTCTCGCCCTGACGCTCCGGATCGCCGGTGATCAGTTCGAGCACCCGTTCTCCGCCGCTTTCCTTGGGAATGGTGAAGGTGGTGTCTTCATCGAGCGGGTTGAACAGCATCATGATATCCGACCAGATGCCCTCTTCGGCCTGGAGGTCTTCGCGATGAAGGCGTGTGATCAGCGCATTGCTGTTTTCCCAGTTTTCCGAGGTTTGACGGCCGCCGCTGACACTGTACCAATCGATCATCATGCCATCGCGCCAATTCTCCCGCCGCAGCAACGGCTGCTCCTTGCGAAGTGAGATGACCCGCTTCGTGAAATCACGCAGGGCATCGGCGCTGTCGGGCAGATTTTCCCAATGCAGCCAGCTGATTTCGCTATCCTGGCAATAGCCGTTGTTATTGCCCATCTGCGAACGACCGAATTCGTCACCGGCCAGCAGCATTGGCGTGCCATGGGAAAACAGCAGAGTGGCCAAAAAATTGCGCTTCTGGCGCTCGCGCACCGCATTGGTGCCTTCGTCATCTGTCGGACCCTCGTGGCCATAATTATGGCTGCGATTGTCATTGTGACCGTCGTTATTATCCTCGCCATTGTCGTCGTTATGCTTGCCATCATAGGAGACGAGGTCGTTCAGCGTGAAGCCATCATGGGCGGTGATGAAATTGACGCTGGCCCAGGGACGGCGGCCGCGCTGGTCGTAAAGATCGCCGGAGCCTAGCAGACGAGCCGCGAAATCCGGAGCGCAATTGTCGCCGTTCAGCCAATACTCGCGGCAACTGTCACGGTATTTGTCATTCCACTCCGCCCAGCCCGGCGGAAAGCCGCCAACCTGATAACCACCGGGACCGATATCCCACGGCTCGCCGATCAGCTTGACCCCGGCCAATGTCGGGTCCTGGGTAACCGCGTCGAAAAAGCCGCCGCGCTCATCGAAGCCCTCGGGCTCGCGACCCAGGATGGTGCCAAGATCGAAGCGGAAGCCATCGACATGCATGTCATCGGCCCAGTAGCGCAGCGAGTCCATCACCATCTGGAGAACCCGCGGATGGGAGGTGTTCACCGTGTTGCCGGTGCCGGTATCATTGATGTAATAGCGGTGATTGTCCGGCAGGGTACGGTAGTAGGAAAAGTTGTCGATGCCCTTGAAGGACAGGGTCGAGCCAAGTTCATTGCCTTCCGCCGTGTGATTGTAGACCACGTCGAGAATGACCTCGATGCCGCCATCATGGAAAGCGCGAACCATGTCGCGGAAGCCCTGGATGCCGTTTGCGCCGTAATAACGGTGCGCAGGAGCAAAAAAGCCGATGGTATTATAACCCCAGTAATTCTTCAGGCCCTTGTCCAGCAACGGGCCGTCATCCGGGAAGGCGTGGATGGGCAGCAGCTCGACAGAGGTAATCCCAAGGCTCTTGATATAATCAACCGCCGCCTTGTGACCGAGGCCTTCGAACGTACCCCGCAGCTCCTGCGGAATGGCAGGATTGAGCTGTGTAAAGCCCTTGACATGGGTTTCATAGACAATCGTATCGGCCCAGGAGACCTGAGGACGGCGATCATTGCCCCAATCAACCTGATTTGGATCCACGACCCGGCATTTGGGCATGAAAGCCGCGCTGTCGAGATCGTTGAAGGACATATCCTTGTCAGGATCGTCGAAATGATAGCCGAACACTTCGGGCGACCACCGGATATCGCCCACCAGTTCGCGGGCATAAGGATCGAGCAGCAGCTTGTTGTGATTGAAGCGATGGCCGTTTTCAGGTTCGAACGGTCCATGGACACGAAAGCCGTAGAGCGCGCCGGGTTTCAGGCCGGGTACAAACCCATGCCAGATTTCATTGGTGTAATCAGGCAGATCCATCCGGGCGATCTCGATGCTGCCGCTGGGATCATAGAGGCACAGCTCAACGCGATCAGCGTGGGCGGAAAACAGGGCGAAATTAACCCCTTCGCCAGTGTAGCGGGCACCCAGCCGTTGCCACTCGCCGGGTAAAATTTTGAAGTTGGTCGTTTGGATGTCCATGGTCGCTCTCAGGGCTTGTCGCTGCGGTGCAACAGTAATTCCCTCGCCATGGCTTTGTTCCTTGCCGCCTTCAGGAACATTTACCGGCTTTATCTGTTCGTCATTTCCATTGGTCATTTCGGTGACGCCTGTCGGCTTGCCGGTGCAGTCAGTGAATGGGGCTGCCAATTGCCGCGCAATGACACAGAGGGTTGCATGCATCAGAATAAACTGGACGACAGTAAACGTGTGGCGCTGGTCACCGGCGCGGGTTCCGGCATTGGGCGAGCAGCTGCCCTGCGACTTGCCCAGGATGGCTGCGCCGTCGGGTTGCTGGGGCGAACCAAACATGAGTTGGAACGGGTTGCCGAAGACATCCAACACGCGAATGGCGAGGCCATTGTGCTTGTCGCAGATGTCGCTGACAGCTCTTCCATGCGGGCAGGGGTCGAAACATTGATCGCATGGGGTAGCCGGCTCGACATCGTGGTGGCCAATGCCGGGGTCAACGGCGTCTGGGCGCCAATCGATGAATTGCAGCCGCAGGAATGGGACCAGACGATGGCCATTAATCTGCGTGGCACCTATTTGACGGTGCATCTGACAGTGCCGCATCTGCGCCGCAATGGCGGTGGCAGTATTGTCGTTGTCTCTTCTATCAACGGTACGCGCACCTTCACCTCTCCTGGCGCCACAGCTTATAGTGCCACCAAGGCTGGACAATTGGCCATGGTGCAGCAATTGGCGGTGGAGCTGGGTCCCGATCGCATTCGCATCAATGCGGTTTGCCCAGGTGCCATTGAGACTGAGATCGATGACAATACAAACAAACGCTCTACCGAACGTCTCGACATCCCTCAGCCACCGTCGCATCAGGCGATTCCGTTGACGCGGGGTACGCCTGGCACAGCCCAGGAAGTGGCCGATCTGATTGGTTTTCTGGCGTCCGATGCGGCTCGCCATATCAGTGGTACACCCGTCTGGATCGATGGGGCGCAAAGTCTGATACGATAGAATTCAACTGATCTATTTTGGTCGAAATAGTAAAAGGGGAGTTTAATGATGCAATTGTTTTAACTGTCGTTAAGTTTTGCATATTTTAATTATTTGTTAAGCATGACTTACTCTTTTTGGCCCAAAGTTGAACAAAGACCGCTTTTGCGCGTTAGCGGCTCAGACAAGGAGACAATGTCATGAAGCCAGAGCCTGAAACGATCCTGATTGTGGAAGACGATGCATTCATTTCGATGGATGCGGCCGATTGCGTTGCCCATGCGGGGGCCAATGTCGTGACCACGGAAACGGTCAGCGATGCGCTTATCTGCCTCGAAGCCAACAGGATCACCGCCGCCATCCTGGACTTCCAGGTGTTGGACGGAAAGATAACGCCGGTGGTGGAAAGACTATGTCGCTCCGGCATTCCCTACCGGGTCGTGTCGGGTTCGCCGCTTCAGGAAATCGTGGCCTGCGGCATTCCCGCCGACCGGATTATCGCCAAACCGGCGGATTATGTGAATGTGATGGTCCAACTGGTGCGAGAGCGCCCGTGGTCTGCATTGAGGGCAACCAGCTATTAATATCGGTTTTCCCGATACAAGATCATAGATCCGGTTTTCGAATAGGGCCGCCAATTGCCATCGGTCGGATAGTCTACCTGCAAAAAATACAGGCCCTGCGGCGGTGCCACCGGGCCGCAGGCCTTGCGGTCGCGGGCCTCCAGGGCAGCGCGAACATCCTCCGGCGTCATCTTGCCTTCTCCCGCCATTTTCAAGGTGCCAGCAAAAGATCTAATCTGGTTGTGCAGAAAACTCTGGGCGGAGGCGCGGATCTCGATGAGATCGCCGTTGCGGCTGACATCCAGCCGGTCCAGCGTGCGCACCGGGCTGATGGCCTGACAATGAACCGAGCGGAAGGTGGTAAAATCGTGATTGCCAACCAGCATTTGGGCTGCGGCATGCATGGCTTCGTGGTCCAGCGGTTTTGATACCCACCAGGCGCGATTGGCCTCCAGCGCCAGCCGGGACGGGCGTGACATGATCCGATAAAGATAATGCCGCTTCAGGGCGGAAAATCGCGCATCGAAGGCATCAGGGACAGCTTCGGCAGCCAGAATAGAAATTGCTTGCCCAGCCTGCGCCAGATGCGCGTTCAGCGCATTGCGCAGCTTGTAGGGTATCCATTGACGCAAAAGATCGACATGCGCCACCTGGCCGATGGCATGGACGCCGGAATCGGTGCGGCCCGCACCCCGGATCGCCACCGTTTCCCCCGTCAGGCCAAGCACTGCCGCTTCGAGCGCGCCCTGCACGGAGGGACCATTGTCCTGCCGTTGCCAGCCGACATAGGGTGTGCCGTCATATTCCACGGTCAGCTTGTAGCGTGGCATCAGGTTCCGGCCTTTGCCGAGGCAAATACCGTGCCTGCACCTATGGGCGTGCCGCGCAGGAATTCCGCTGCATCCAGCGGCTTGCTACCGGCCTTTTGCAGCCGGACAAGGCGAACTGCGCCCATGCCACAGGCGATGGTCAGGGCGTCGTCCAGCACGGTGCCCGGCACGTTTGCGGTGTCCGTGACCTCTGCCATCTGGCTGGCTAGAACCTTGATACGTTCCGGCTTGCCGTTGATGTCCGCCTCGAACCAGGCGCCTGGAAAGGGCGACAGGCCGCGAATGCCGTTGTGAACCTGCGTGGCTGGCTTTGAAAAGTCGATGCGGGTTTCGGCCTTGTCGATCTTGGCGGCGTAGACGACACCGTCTTCTGGCTGGGCTGTCAGCGGCAGGTCGCCTGCTTCCAGCTTTGTCATGGCCTCAACCATCGCCTCGGCACCGATCTGGCTCAGGGCGTCATGTAGTTCACCGGCGGTCATGTCGGGGGTAATGGTCAGGGCGCGCGTTAGGGCCACCGGGCCGGTGTCCAGCCCCTTGTCCATCTTCATCACCATCATTCCGGTTTGCGTATCTCCAGCCATGATGGCGCGCTGGATCGGGGCTGCACCCCGCCAGCGGGGCAGCAGCGAGGCGTGGCCATTATAACAGCCCAGCCGCGTGCCGCTCAGGATGGCTTCCGGCAGCAACAGGCCGTAGGCCACGACCACGGCGACATCGGCCTGATGAGCGGCGAAGGCATCGCGATCGTCCTGCGCCTTGAAATTTACGGGCGTCAGAACCGGCAGTCCGAGCTTTTCGGCCTGCTGATGGACGGGAGATTTGGTCAGATCCAGCCCCCGGCGCCCGGCCGGGCGTGGCGGCTGGCTATAGACCGCAACAATCTGATGGCCGGCGTCGTGTAGCGCGTTCAGGATCGGCACCGAAAACTCCGGAGTGCCCATGAAAATCATGCGAAGAGCCATGGATCAAGACCGATCTTCTAGAGGTTGTCGGGGAGGCTGCGGAACCGGATTTTCCCAAAAGCACGAGCCAGGACGATAGGCCTGCGACCTGCCGGGTTCAGAACGCATCCCAGATCCTAGACCGTCACCTTTGACTTCGCCGCCTTGGAGAATTTCTTGATCACCATTTCACGTTTCAGCCGCGAAATATGGTCGATGAACAGCGTGCCGTTTAGATGGTCGATCTCATGTTGCAGACAGGTGGCAAGCAGGCCATCGGCCTCGATCAACTGTTCCTTGCCGTGGCGATCCAGTGATTTCACCGTGACGGCTGCCGGGCGCTCCACCTCCGCATAGTAATCGGGAATGGAAAGGCAGCCTTCCTCATAGGTGGAGCGGGCCTCAGAACTGCCAATGATTTCCGGATTGATAAAGACCAGCGGTTGCTTGTCTTCACCTTCCTTCGAGACATCGATGACCAGAAGGCGACGAGGCACGGCAATCTGAACGGCAGCGAGGCCGATGCCGGGCGCATCATACATGGTCTCGAGCATGTCATCGATCAGCCGCTCAAGGTCGGCATCGATCCGCTCAATGGGTTGGGAGACCTCGCGCAGCAGCGGGTCAGGCAAAATGATAATCGGCTTTGTCGTCATGAATCTCCCCATAAACCATCCCGGTTTTCAAGGAAATCAAAAAAATGCGGTAAAAGCCATGCCTTTGACTGGAGCGCGTGGTTGATCAGTTCAGGACGCGGCGCAGATCCGGGGTGTCCAGAGAAAAGGCGGGAATGGCGACATCGAATGTTTCGGCATCGTCGGTTTCCATTTCGTAGCGGCCGAACATGATGCCGGATGGCGTGTCCAATGGACAGCCTGACGAATATTCAAAACTTTCACCCGGTGCCAGGCGTGGCTGTTCGCCGATCACGCCCGGACCGCTAACCTCGTCCACCTGGCCATTCTGATCCGTAATATGCCAGTAACGATTAATCAGCCGCACGGCCACATTCGACTGATTGACAATGACGACCCTGTAGCCCCAGACATAGCGACTGTCTTCCGGGTCGGACTGTTCCGCCAGATAAAATGGCTCGACTGTGACCTCTATATCCCGTGTCAGCGCGCGATACATAAAAGGAGACTTCTTGACGCTTTGGTAAGCATACATTTGCAAAAGCCGATAAGGTTATGGTTTGTGACAATGTTGTCGCAGGGAATAATCCTGCAACAATAAAGACCATTAATAGACTTAATTTCCAGTAAAAAATAAGGGTATGCGAAAATTTTTTAGAGTTTTAGAAACCCCTGGCGGCACTCTTCAGCAAAGACTGGCACCACTATATCAGGTTTTTCCATGAAGGATATGGGTGTTTCAGATGGGGCTACAGCGCCGCGCGTTCTATAGAATATAAAAAGGACGCGGTCGCATTTTATATATGCTGCACCTTCATGCGGTTCAGGGGGCGCGTCACGCCTCCTGAAATTTTACGGCTTGAGAACGCCTCAAGCCTCTCCGGCCTTGGCATGTGCGACCATCAGGCGGAAACGGCATTCAGCGCTTGAGCGAAGTCCTCCACCAAGTCTTCGGCGTCTTCAATGCCGCAGGACAGGCGCAATGTGCCGCCGGACATGCCAAGCGTCGCACGGGCTTCGTCCGTCAGGTTCTTATGGGTGGTGGTGGCCGGGTGCGTGATCAGGCTCTTGGCATCGCCGAGATTGTTGGAGATCTTCACCACTTGTAGGGCGTTTTGCAGGGCAAAAGCCGCCGCCTTGCCGCCCTTCATTTCGAAAGCCACCAGGGTGGAGCCGCCCTTCATCTGCTTGGCGACGATGTCGGCCTGCGGATGGTCGGCGCGGCCTGGATAGATAACGCGTGCAACCTTATTATTGTCAGCCAGAAAATCGGCGATACGACCGGCATTTTCCGTCTGCTGCTTGACGCGCAGTGGCAGGGTTTCCACGCCTTTCAACAGGGTCCAGGCGTTGAAGGGGGACATGGCCGGACCGGTATGGCGGAAGTAATCCTGGAGCTTTTCCTCGATCCATTGCTTGGACGACAGCACGATGCCGCCCAGGCAGCGGCCCTGGCCGTCGATATGCTTGGTTGCCGAATAGACAACGACATGGGCGCCAAGTTCCAGCGGATTTTGAAAGAGCGGGGTGGCGAAAACATTGTCGACCACCACGGTCGCGCCGACCTGGTTGGCGAGCTTGGCGACGCCGGCAATATCCACCACTTCCAGGGTAGGATTGGTGGGGCTTTCCAGGAAAAACACCTTGGTATTCGGGCGGATAGCATCTTCCCAATTTTTCAGGTCGCGGCCATCGACCAGGGTGAAATCCACGCCATATTTGGGTGCCAAGGTCTCGATCACCCAGCGGCAGGAGCCGAACAGGGCGCGAGCGGCGACAATATGATCGCCAGCCTGAACCTGGCAGAGAATGGAGGCCGCGACGGCGGCCATGCCGGAAGCCATGGCGCGGCCCTCTTCGGCACCTTCCAGCAGGCACATGCGCTTTTCGAACATGTCATTGGTCGGGCTGCCGTAGCGGGCGTAAATATAGCCTTCGGTCTCGCCCTTGAAACGGGCTTCTGCCGCTTCCGAGCTGTCATAGACGAAGCCCTGGGTGAGATAGATGGCTTCGGATGTTTCGCCATAAGGTGAACGCAGCGTGCCGCCATGAACGAGTTTGGTTGCTGGGCGCCAGTTGTTTGCCATGCTGTATGAGCCTTTCGAACACAAAAAAACCGGTCGCGAAATACGGACCGGTTTGCACGTGTCCGATCTTTTTAGCCAATTGTTTAACGTGGCTGCAAGCCGACCGGCCAAATCACCACGGGATAAGATTTGCTTACGCCGTTCTTTTGCTTGCGTCAATTCCCGGAGTTTGGTTTTGTCGTATACTATATGCCGGTGTTTGACGGGGCTGCGGCATGTTGCGCGCTTTGTTCGGCGTCGGCGCTGCAAGGAAGACATGATGACACGGAATGCGGGCATATTGGCGGATCGCGCCATAGGCGAATTGTTCGGCTCGGCCTCGCTTTTGAGCGAAACCATGCTTGATCAAGACCAGATCCAGCCGGCGAGTCTTGATCTGAGGCTGGGCTCCAAAGCGCTCAGAGTGCGCGCCAGCTTCATGCCCGGCCCCAACAGCACGGTGGCGGACAAGCTGCAACGGTTGACCCTGCACGAGATCGATCTGGAGCATGGCGCTGTCCTTGAAACCGGCTGTGTCTATATCGTGCCGCTGATGGAGAGCCTGGATTTGCCGACGGATCTATCGGCCTCCACCAATCCGAAAAGCTCGACCGGTCGCCTCGACATCTTTACGCGGGTAATGGTCGATTACGCGCAGGAATTCGACAAGATTCCGGCAGGCTACAAGGGCCAGCTTTATCTGGAAATCAGCCCGCGGACGTTTCCGATTATCGTGCGGCGCGGCTCTCGCCTGTCGCAGATCCGCTTCCGGATCGGTCATGCGCTGCTGAGCGATAGCGAACTTCTGGATCTGCACAAGGCTGAGACGCTGGTGGCCAGCGAGACGCCCAATGTCTCGGGTGGCGGCATCGCGCTGTCCATCGATCTGAAGGGGACAGGACCGGACGGGCTGGTCGGCTATCGCGGCAAGCATCATACGGCGGTGATCGACGTCGATCGTAAGGCTGCCCATGATGTGCTGGACTTTTGGGAACCGCTCTACAGCCGTGGCCGTGACGAATTAATCCTCGATCCCGACGAGTTCTACATTCTCGTCTCACGCGAGGCCGTCCATGTACCGCCGCTCTATGCGGCGGAAATGACCCCTTACGACCCGCTGGTCGGGGAATTCCGCGTTCATTATGCTGGTTTTTTCGATCCTGGCTTCGGCCATGCCGGGGCTGGCGGTACCGGCAGCCGAGCTGTGCTGGAAGTGCGCAGCCACGAAGTACCCTATATTCTCGAACACGGCCAGATCATCGGCCGCCTGGTCTATGAACATATGCTCGAGCATCCCCAGGGTCTCTACGGCACAGGCCTCGGCTCGAACTATCAGGCCCAGGGACTGAAGCTCTCCAAGCATTTTCGCGCAGCCTGATCTGCGCTTTCATGCTTGACATCAACGCCCAAGTGTAGGAACTCTCGGGCATCAGGCGGGTGTAGCTCAATGGTAGAGCAGCAGCTTCCCAAGCTGAATACGAGGGTTCGATTCCCTTCACCCGCTCCAGACGTTTTTTCAATGACTTACGCCCGTTTTTCGGTATCAGTTTCCGGACGGTTTTACAGATGGTTTTACAACGTCTGTTCTCGATCTGGCCTCGTTGATTTGCCTGATCATCTCCTTGGTGGCTGATGATCTGCCGACGTACCGGCGAATAATCTTCTCAACCTGCTCTTCTTCCCAAGCCATGATTTCGGCGATCACGCGGATCGAAAGGCCCGCCGTGTAAAACTTTGTGGCTGCTGTTCCGCGCAAGTCGTGGAAGTGCAGATCGCGTTCCTGAAGGCCGGATTTGACCTTTGCCGTCCAGAAGGAACTTGCAAGGCCGTCCTGGGTCCACGGTTTCTTGAATGAGTTGGTAAGGATGATTGGCGAACGCTTTGGGATGCTGGCCAGGATCTCGTTAAGGCTGTCGTAGCGAGGGATGATGGCTTCGCGCTTGTGTCGGCTTTTGCCGGTGGAGATGATAATGGCGTCTTCGCGTACATGTGACCAACATAGCTTGATGAGGTCGCCGACACGAAGGCCGGTATGTGCCGCGAGATCGACAGCCCAAGCGACCTCATTTGAGCACTGCGTTTTTAACTGCTCGACGTCCGAATCGGTCCAGATGATTTCGGCGCGGTCATTGCTATAGAGATGCTTGATGCCTTCGCACGGGTTGGATGCGATTTTGCCTAGCGGGTCGACTCCATGGGAAAGGATGCGAGAGAGAACTTGCAAGCCTGTATCAGCGCTACGAGGAGTTTCGCTATATTGGCCGCGCCACCGGCGGATGATGGGCCGGATACGCTCATGGCGGTTGAACTGCGCGATACTGAGATCGCCAAAATAGTCGGATATGCGGTCGATCCACGGTGTCCAAACGCGCTTGGTCGAGGCTGCCAGTTTGTTGAACTCGGTCGCTTTATAGTTTGTGATGATGGACCGGAATTTACCGCTCTCTGGTGCGGCTCGTGTCGCTATGGCCTCATTATAGGAGGCCATGAATTCATGGGTACCTGGCTCGCCTGTCAGCTTGGGGCCACCGCGCCAAGCATAAAAATAGATCTTTCCCTTGGCCTTAACGCGATGGATGCCTTTCAATTCAACTATGACCATGCCTTCGTTCAAACTCCGCAAGCTCTCTGTCCAGATCATTCTGCTCATTTTGCGGGTTGGGTGTAAAGTGCCAGCGGATGGTGCCGTCAGGCATAGTATCGACAGCGGTCGGCGAAAGTCCGTTTTTCTTTAACGCGCAGAGTACCGTTTTGATGTCGCTGGCTCGGAAAGACTGGCGTCTGTTCATGTCTGAGACTCCACACGCATCACTGCCGGTTGCGTGTGTTCGCGGCGATAGCCCGTGATGAGCGTCAGCAGAGGAATGTCGGTGTGGCTCGAAAGGATTTTCTCGGCTACCGGCAACGAATGCCAAGCAGGCAGGATCTTTTGGCGGAGGAACGTTGTTGTTGTTTGGGCAGCTTGGATTACATCTTCGCGGCGCGGTAACGCGCCTCTGATAATTTTAGTCTCACACATCAGCTTTTTCCTTTGATAATGCGAACAGTGTCGATAAATCCGGGCCGGGCGCGGAGTGCCTTCTGTTCCGCCTTGAGGCTGTTGGTGGCAGCGATCGTGACGGTGTGGCCATCACGGAAGCGGACGCGGAAGAGCGGTCGGCGCGGCTGCTGTTTGGATGGAGTGATCATGACGTCCTCTTCCTGATGGCCGTGATGCGAGCACGGATCATCGATCGCAGTCCGTTGTGCGGCTGCGTTGGCTGGTTGGTGGTGCTGTGGGAGCTTGATCCGTTCGCAAGCCGCAGTGGTTAGGCTGCGGAACCCGAATCCGACTGTGTTTCTATCAGGTCAGCGGGGTGGATTGACGAACTGCCGGGTTAGGCCGCGTCGAACAGCCGAACGCGATATGCGACCGCCGCTGCATTGCGCTGCTGACTGTCCTTGCTGATGCCGGCGCTAAGGAGGTCAGTCTCGGTCTGCGGGCCGCGCTCCTGATAGCGCGCGAACATCTGAGCTCGATCACGCTCATCTTCGCGTGTGATGGTATCAGTCTGCTGCATGGGTTTCATCCTCGGTTTCGTCCTGCAGATTAGGGCAGAGCGGGCGTTGCGTTACCGGTTATCCGCTGGGATCTGCATCATTTGGCGCGGACGGAGGATAATATGCGCAAACGGAATTATGTGATCAAGATAAAAATGCGCGAAAACATAATTATTTTTCGTTGAACGGATAATCTGGATATTTTACCGCGGCTTGATCCAGTCGATCGGGGCGGCCCACTCGACGATCTGGTCGATCATATCGGGATAAAGCGCATTGATGCTGGTCAGCGTCCAGGTGTTCGGGGTTGTGCCCGGGCGGACGGTTTTGACAAAGATTCGCCCGTCGGCCAGTTGGACGACGGCGCGCCTGTTGACCATCTCGGAGGGCGGCAAGGTCTTGGAGTAGAAGAGGATGGTTCCCTCTTCATAGGCGGGATACATCGATTCCCCTGACACCTCGACGGCAACGGTGTTCTGATGGGCATCTGCCGGCGCATCGACGTAGCTTTGCCCGCCATCGTCGATGGCGTAGATTTCCTGGCCGGCGCCGACCTTGCCCATCAGCTTGACGCGCTTGAACGGCTTGCTGTCGGGAGAGCCGAACTCAATGTTGTAGAGTTCGCGGATAGCATCGCGGTGGTGGCCTTCCGGCTCGGAGCCGGACTTCCATCGATTGACGGTGGATTGGGACACGCCAAAATGGGCCGCCAGTTTGACCTGGTTCCATTTTTTCATGCTGAGCAGCTGGGCTATGTATGTCGCGATATCCATGGGCATGTAGATACTATAGATCGATGAAACTAAAAAATCCGTTTATGGATAAAATCGCCTTTTCATGATATCTGTTTGCGCATATTATGCGCGAATGACATCCATCCTGCTCATCCCTATCCGTCTGATCGATCCTGGCATAGATAACGACCAGCCTGTCCCGGCCGCTGGCGACGATGACGGCATGCTCGATCTCTGCGGTTTCATCGATCGTTTCGATCTGCGCACCCTGGTGCGCACAGGCGGTGCGCTGTGAGCGGCGAAGCGACGATCCGGCGCGGGGTGCGCAATGCGCACTATGCCGCCATTCCCAATCATGTGTTTGAAGATGCCCGGCTGTCGATGGAGGCGCGCTGGCTGCTGTCTTATCTGCTGTCCAAGCCCGACAACTGGACCGTGGTGATTGGCGACATCGTCAAGAAGGGCAATTGCGGGCGCGACAAGGCCCGCAAGATGATCGTCGAGCTGGTGGAGACCGGCTATGCGGAACGGGAGCAGACCCGCGCCGGCGGCAAATTCGGACCAACAGTGCTGGTGATCTTTGACGAGCCGCGCCAACCAGGCTCCGCCAATACCGACGTCTATGATGTCTCCGATACCTCCGAGCTGACAGATGCGTTTGATGCTTCGGAGACGGCAGATGCGTCTGATGCTTCCGACACATCCTGCAGTTCCGACGGCTCGGTCGGAGCCGATGTGGCATCCGAGAGTGTTGCATGTCTACCGCAGACTGAATTGCCGTCGCCGGCAAAACCGTCGCCGGTTTTACCGGCGCCGGTAAAATCGGCCCTTAGTAATAACTTAAATCTAGCAAAGACTGACTCCTACCAAGGGGAGGGCGCGCGCGAACCGGCTGAGGACTGTCGTGGTGCCGCTGATGTCGACGACAGGGCGGCGAGGCGGCTGGAGCGCGTCCGGATCGGAGAGCAGTTCGACGCCTGGTTCAAGCTGTGGCCAAGGCCCGGCAATCCCGACTTTGCCCGCAATGCCTGGTTTGCGCTGTCGGCTGAGGAGCGGGAGGCCTGCATCGAGCGGACGCCAGCCTATCTGGCCTGGGCAGCACGTGAGGAATTGACGGTACCGGCCGTGTACCTCAAGGCACGGGCATGGAGGGAGGTGCCTGAGGGTTGGACGGGACGCCAGGCTCAAAGCACTGCCCAGACGGATACCTACGCTCGGACACATCCCCATTCCTACGTCGGTGCCTGCAGCCAAACTAATCCCCAAACCCGTTCCTCCACCCATGTCATCGCTAAGGTCTGCGGCAAGCTGTGGATGGGCCGGCATTTCCAGGCGCTGCTCTGTGAGCCCACAGGCCAGCTGGTGATGACGGCTTTCGATGAACGGCGGATTGCCTCAGGAGCGATCAGCCAGGAGGCGCTGGCTTGGGAAAAGCGCCGTGACCATGGCTGGCCACTGGTCAGCAAGATGCGCGATCTCGCCGGGCGCAACGAGCCGTTCAAGACGACGACCGACATCCTGCCGCTGGTCACCAGCTTTGAGAGGGTCGAGTGCGGCAGCCCGCTGTTTGCGGCCTGGCGGCGGCTGCATGAGCGGCGTGGCTGGATGTTCATCGATGGCCTGAGCGACTGGATCTGCTTTCCGGCCATAAACCCCAAAGAGCACGATCTCGACGTGGCGGTCGAGGCCGCCCTTGATCACTTCATCACCAGCTTGAGCAAGGGACGCACCCATGATGCAGCATAACCGTGACCGTAACCAACAGACCGTCATCTCGAACGAAAGGCTCTTGAGGCTGGCGCGTGTCACAGCCGTCGAGGCGAGGCGCCAACGCCAGATCGCCATGGCA
Organism: Agrobacterium vitis; assembly: GCF_013426735.1. Classification (NCBI taxonomy): domain Bacteria; kingdom Pseudomonadati; phylum Pseudomonadota; class Alphaproteobacteria; order Hyphomicrobiales; family Rhizobiaceae; genus Gillisella; species Gillisella vitis. The sequence goes on along the minus strand of NZ_AP023272.1, from coordinate 3,681,568 downwards.
CGGCACGACCGCCCTGACTTCGACGCGCGGGCTCGCTGGCTGGTGGCGCACTGTAAGAGCGGTCTGGAGCAGGTCATTCGCGATTCGCTCACGGAGCAGGGCATCGACTGCTGGTGCCCCTGCGAGCGGCGAAGACTGCCGCCCCGCCGCCGCAAGCCGGCCTTCATCGTCGAGCGGCCGCTGTTCCGAGGTTATCTGTTCGTGCGGGTGATCCCGGACAACGAGGCCTATGCCGGGCTCCTGGTAGCCTCCAGGCTGCAGAGCCTGATGGGCCAGGATGGCAGGCCCTATCTGATGCCGGAAGCCTTGATGCGACAGCTGCAATTATCCGCCAAGTCTGCTGACAGACAACACATGGATGCGGGCGATGTGCCGCCGATGCCTGATGTACTCGGCAAGCAGGTAACGATCCGCTCCGGCCCGTTTGCCGACTTTGTGGTGACGGTGCGCAAGGTACTGTCGAAGCGGGGCCAGGTGGTGGTGGATGTTCCGATGTTCGGTGGCATGAGTGAGGTCACCATGGGTGTGGATGCCATAGCGGAGTGAGACGGTGGCTTCGGAAGTGGAGACGTCTCGACGCTCGGATTGCCACGACTGCCTGATGGCTCCGAAGGTTCGGTGGCCAGGGGGAGGGGGTGGGTTTGCCTTGAACCCGATCCGCCTCCTGCACCGGCGTCAGTCATTCGTGTGTAGCGAGCGGAAATTGGAGACAAAAAACCACTCCGGGAGAGCAGGAAACACAAGGCAGGAGGTGAATGTGGCAGTGCAGAGACGGTCAGTGTCAGCCAGCGAAACATTTGAGACCTCTATGTCTCCGCGACACTGGCGTTCTCGGCACGATCTGGGCGGGCGATGCTCCAGAAAATTACTGCGACGAACAGGCTGACCAAACCGGGCGCCAGCAACCGGATCGGCTCGTGGAAAAAAGCATCACTCAGCTCTTTGCAGACAATGCCCGCTTCAAGATGGTTTTGTATGGCGAACGAGAACCAAGTCGTGGCTATGCCGATACATCTGAGAATGACGCCCGTACAAAATCCGCTGACAGCATAATGCACTGCCCGTCTGTACCTTCGCGTGCTCAGGATCAGATGAACGGGAAGACCAACCACGAGCATGGCGATGTACGCCATCGGCACTGTGACCGCCAAAGAGGTTGCGACGACCTCTGTCGTCGACATTTCCGCCAAAATTGGGTCTGCAGGTGCCCTGATAACCGAGTAGCCTGTGAAACATAATGGCGCCCAAAGCGGGGCGACAAGGAAGGCTATCCATAGGCTTCGTTTCATTTTCTGTCGCTCATCGTAAAGCTCGACGTTGAGCCGACCTTCGTGAAATAGATTTCGGCATTGGGTAACCGCCAATAGGCGGTATTGACGATTTCGTTATGATCCTCGTCCTGGGGTGGGCCAAGGACGGCTTTCATGTCTGCGAGCAGGGTATCTTTGTTGGTGGGGCTATAATTGCATGCTTTGCCTGGATTAACGCCTTTGGCGATCCAGAAACTTAAGCTGCTTCCTGCGGTTTCGTCGCGCCATCCGACGACCTCGACGGTGACCTTGTTATAGGTCTCATAAGACGACTTCCAATTCTTATCTTCTGGCATCCGAGGCCAGCCAAGCAGATCTCCCATTTGCGTTGCCTCTTGGACAGTGGCTGATCGGCAGACATCGAGGGCCTGCGCGACGGTCACCTCATTCGCTCGGGCTTCGAGCGTTGCAATCAGATTGATCATGACGGCGACGGTCAGCCAGGACGGGAGGCGATGAGAAATTGCTGCAAACAGTGCCAATGTCGGTCCTCAGTGATGCCGGGGAAACGCAGTCTCTAATCAGCGCTCTCGTCACGGTTAAGCTTTTGGTGCAGCGTCACAGCTTGCGGGCTCCGCAGGGCAGGATCCTCGCCGTTTTCGACGGCCAGCACCATGCGGATGCGCTCCTCCTCGGCCATGCGCCGCGCGTCTTCGTACCCGTATTTGGCGACATTGAACGAGCGCGTGAACTGCCGTCGACGCCGCTTTCCTTCAGGGACCGGCGTGTTGTCATCAACGGCGATCTCGATACGGGCCATCCAGATGTCGGATTTATGCGCTCCGGCGCGTTCGATGTAGTAGACGCCCGGTACACTGCTGCCTTCGGACCTGTTCTTGCGCACCAGCATGCGCATATCCTTGTTGGTCAAGGGCGGCACAACCCGGAGAACAGCATCGCGATAGGCTTTTGCCACCTCTAGCGCCTGTTCCTTGCCGCCGTAGGTTCCATCGCTGAACGTCATCTGGATCGTTTTTCCGCCGCGCGTCAGGTGAACCAGCCAAGCTTGGCGATGTCGATCCGTATCAACCCGAGGGATCGCGTACATTGCCTCTTCGTGGAAGCGGGTTCCTGGAGGAGTTTTTGGTCCTACTCTGGTCATCCTCTATTCTCAAATATTCCGCCAACTAAATTCGAAGCGGGCAGATCATCGACCGGAGGACATTCGACCGCGGTTGACGCTGCGACAGTAGATTAGATTTGCGCCATCGGAAGCAGCGGCCTTATGCAGAAAAGTCATTGTATTCAGCATTACCTGAATGTGATGGCCGTGAAGTCGTCTGTTAGACCGTTCCACGTACCAGTCGCAAAAGCAGTGATTGAATGTCCGGTGCGTGGTTCTTCATCTAATCGCCCGGTAGTGACCCCGATATTTTCGAACAACACTATCCCAACTGATAGACTGGCTCCCCCATTCATTTCCTCTAGTTGTCGAAGGACATCAATCCCGTTCCCTTGGAAAATCTGAACGCCCCTGAGCGTGACATTTTCGAGATCGTAAAAGGCTTCAATTTCTCTCACGCGGTTTTCGCGATATCGAACAATCGGAGCCTTGGTGCCTCGTTGCTCATTGAAACTTCCAGGTCTTAGGCCTCGACTCGATCGGTCGGGTGCGCCTACTATTGCTGAGACCTCCTCCGCTGTCATACCGAAACGGATCGGCCCCATCCTTTCGAAAGGCATCACGTCCCAATTCATCTACGGTTATCCAATAGTCTGACTTTAACAATTAACGGCCATACCTTCTGTCCAGGTTGTCTTTGCCGTTTTCTCCATAGATTCAGAGCGATTTAGCGGACCCCGCATCGGTCCTATACGTTGACTATCAGGGCGTCCCTACGTTCAGTGCTGTAGGATCGTCCCCACAATAATATCCACGTTCGCTCGCGACCTCTCTTCATCAATTTCAGCATCGGAAAATCGGCGCTCTCGAGAGATCTCCAGTGTTCCAGCGAACTGGTTTGAAAACGCTTCGTCAATCGACACGAACTTCACCGACTCCCTCGGCAATTAAACCGCCGTGAGAGGTTGTATCCCCCACACGGGCAATGGCACGACCGTTAATTCGTGCAATACTGGAGCCAGACCTAATCTTATCGACATGCCCGCCACCAGTGCAAATGGCATCATCTCCAACAACGGCGACGGGTACACCATTGATGCGGACAAATCCTTGTCCGGTGGTTACAGGCCCTCCCACATGGCGCGTCGGCCCCGGCTCAACCTTAGGACATGAATGCATGCTACCTATAACAGCTATCGGATTACCCATTTCAAACCTCTCGCGTTGGTTTTCTCACTCTAGATCTATCCAGCGCTGTCTATTGTCTTCACCGAGGATATTTTTCTCAACCAGATCCATTCTGGTGGTCTCGTTAAGGCCCGTCTTCAACAATATTGAATAAAAATACTGTCTGTCTGAAGCGTTCATGGATGATGAAACTAAGTCAAAGCGGTAGAAACGGAACGTATTTCTCGGGCTGTTGATCCGTAAAAGCGAGAGACATTCATGCATTTTCTTAATGTGTCTTTTCCATCGGTCGGGATCCCCCAAAAATCCTTCCTCCTGCAGATACTCGATCATTCTAGGGATGTAATTCCTTTCCAAATATATCAATTCTATTTGCTGCATTTGATCCGCAGATAGCATGTCACAACCTCAGGCGTAGGTTAGCAGCGTGTCAGGATGCGGCAAATCGATCGGCGGCTTTTGATGACCGATAACAGCTATTGCCTGCTCGAATTCGATTTCGCTTTCATATTCACCACGCATTGAACGTATAGCGCTCTCGTCCATCGGTTGATGCATGCTGGCCCACACACTTTTTCCTAAATTCCACACAATTTCCTTGGCATGCTCGTCGAGCTCCGCAGAAACGTCACCCCAAAACCTCGCAAGTTCTCGGCGTTCAGATCCCAGAGTTAGTACCGTGAAAAATTCGATCTCAGATATCATATCTTCATTCGAATAATGTCCGAAGCACCTCTTGTCCCATTCTGTTAGGGGCGCAGTTAGTCGTTGCGTAAGCATATTCTCGACAATCGGATGTCGAGCCATTTGCCAATAGCGGCTTGCGACGTCTTCACCCCAGGATTTAGCGGACACCGAGGTTTTTAAGGCGTTCGCAAGGTCTGGCCAGGTACGCTCCCATGCGTTCAGTTCTGGGAGAACAGAATCGGGATCGCACGGGAATTTCTCTGCCCATTCAACAAAAACGCTCGATTGTCCGACGCCAAGTTTCTTCTGCAGATCATCAATAGCTAGATCCCACAATGATAATGATTTATCAGCGCTGAACCCGGTCCGTTCGATCGCGAGGCGTAACGACGGCCTTAACTGCGTGACATTGAAATCTGTCAGGCCAATTTTTGATATAATTGCATTATCTATGACGTCCATGCTGAGAACGACAACTATTTTTTCCCATATCCAAGACTGTTCTGAGCGTCTCATAATTCGTCTTCCTCATGGCACTGGAATAACGTTTCGTGGTGGAAAGAGCCGGGACCCCTCGGAAATCACTAGGTACGTGATCAGTGCAGCGCCGGTAAGGCCAGTGATCTGCTCCCAACGCTTCATATCGAATAGACCCGGCTCCTCGACGGCATCCATTTTCAGTTGATCGATGGTAGGATTCGGATGGTTGATCCACGCTTTGGCATCGTTTCCAATCGGGGCTTTGTCACCACAATTGTTATCGGAAAAATCCTTCATGACTTTCGCGATTTGATTTTTTAAATTGGTTATAGCCTCGTCGTGCCCGGCCCAGCCAGCCCGGGTCCCGTTCAACTGATCCATAATCCGCTCTGCTAATCCGCGCGTCCCTGTCTCCGCCTTTTTCTGAAAAACCAGTCGGCGAACGATTTTTCGTAGCTCTTCACATACATCTTCGGGAGGGCAGTTCGGACAGAACTTGCTAGAGGCGGCCGCGGCCATTCAAACTATCTCCGCTTCTTTGTTGACAAATCGGCAAAGCGCATCATCGTACTGAAAGAATTCGATACTGTTATCACCGGACGGCACCAGAAAACGAGGCGCAACAGTACCCAATAGTTTAGCCTGATCCTCGTTCAGAACTTTCATAAACGAGGAAAAATACATTGCGTCCGCGATGCGCGCGTACACATGGTGCCTTCCATGACGCCAGTAGTAGAATTTGAATAGGCGGGACCTAATCCGCTCAATCGGATGGTTCGATTCCAACCAGACCATAGCGCTGGCAGAAGCCGCATCTTCTATCAAGAGTTCAAGACGAGGACAGATACCGTCAATCTTCACCAAAAAAGGTGCAACACGCAGATATGATGTTGATGACCAACCGTTGAGCAAACTGACGAATGGACTGTCGAGCGCTTCCAATCGAGCATACAAATTAGGTACGTTTATTGCGTCGATTAGCGCATGTGATTGCTTCTGATCAGTCAGCCTTAAAAACTGTTGGAGCTTACTCACCGAACACAATCCCCCTAGAGGTTTTCATACAACTTTCACTTTTCAATCCGCTTTCAATATCGAGTGAATTCGTGATGATGCGGACTGTTTTTCCTGAGATTATCACTCCCTTATCATTTATCTCTATCATTCCACCCGGAGTTGATATGACTACCTTTTCTTCCGAAACGATTATATTCTTTGCAGAGGTTATTTGGACAACACGCTTGGCGTGTATATCAATGTCTTTATCAGACTGCATTAGACGGTAGACACCGGTTTTTTCCTGATACTCTTTACCAACAAGTGTCTTTTTAGCCTCGCCGACATTTTCGATCGAGATCTGCCCGACATTGGTGACCTTGCTGACGCCGATCTGCTCGGCGCGGGCAATGCCGATGCTGTCGGACTTAAAACTGCTGATGATGGTGTTCATGATGCCAGGCAGCGGGAACAGGCCGGAGGCATCTGAACCAACGCCGGTGCCAGATCCAGCCAGCGCCGTACCAGCATCGGCACGTGGACTCGGCCCGGAGACGACGCCTTCGCGCGCGGAAAGACCGCCAGCGCCGAGAAAGCCCAGAGCAGAGGAGGCGAGTGTGGTGGCAAAGCTGGCAATGCCGGGACCACCACCGCCGGCAATCTGAGCGGCCTGGGCCAAGAGCCCTGCCGTCTGGCCCGACAGCGCCTGCACGCCGGCCATGGCCAGCATCGCCATCGGTCCAGTGCCGCCAACGACGGTGTTCACCGAGCCGCCGATCTCGTGCTTCTGGTTACCAGAGACTTCCACGGCACGGTTGCCACCGATGGAGGCCACTTCATGCCGGTCGATGCGTTTGGTGCGGTCATTGCGCACTCGGGTGGTCTGATCCTTCTGGGCATGGAAGAACATGTTCTCCTTGCCGTTCTCGTCCTCGAAGGTCATCTCATTGAAGCCGCTGCCTTTGTGGGTGTTGGAGCGCAGCACCATCCGGGTCTTGTTGGCGGGAAGATCATAGGGCACGGGGTTCTTCGGATTGGGCACGACGCCAATGACCAGAGGCCGGTCCGGATCGCCATCAACGAACGAGACCATGACCTCCATGCCAATGCGGGGAATGACCTGTGCGCCCCAGGTGCCGCCACCCCAGGCCTGGTTGACGCGTATCCAGCAGGTGTCGGAACCATCCTTCTTCGCCCGCCGATCCCAGGGATACCAGACCTTGATGCGGCCATATTGATCCGTGTGGATCTCTTCACCGGAGGGACCTGCAACGATCGCCACCTGCGCGCCTTCGATGCGCGGGCGCTTGGTGTCGCGATGCGGGGTCAGCGGCACGCGCGATGGAATGGCTTCGAACTCGTTGCGATATTCCTGCTCGTTCTCCGTCGTCTCATAGGAGCGGTCGACCACCCAGTGCGTAATGCTGGTGATCACATGCTCTTCGTATTGATGTTCTGGATGCGGCTCCTCATAGGGCGTGAAGCGCCGGCCGGCGTCGAGAAAGCGGACATTGGACTTGCCCGTGACCCGCTCATGATCGGCCTCCACCGCCTGCATGCGGAAGGTTTCTGCCTGTTCGGCTTCCTTCACATCGCTGATGCGGGCCGGATATTCGTAAAGCTCGCGCTTGGCCGCCCCCGGCATCTGGATCAGCGATGGCGTGACATTGAGTGGCACGGTGCTCGGCGTCTCGAAATTCCAGTCGGCGCCGGCGCGCTGGCCGGGGATGAAGGCAAACTGCCGCATCCATTCATTGATATGGTTGCGATCCGACGATCCCTGCGCTAATCTCACCTTGTCGGCGCCTTCCGCAGAGGCCGAAGGCTGGCTCCAGGCGACCTTGCTGTCGCTGACTTTGATGCGGTGGACGCCCACCTCATGCTCAAACCAGTAGAACAACCCGTCTTCTTCGAACCGGCGCAGCAGGTAATCGAGATCCGTCTCATTCCATTGGACAGAAAATTCGCGTGCAGGCGGCGCTTTGTGCAGCGGCGCATAGGCAGCCGCGGGAAGACCATGTTCCGACAGCAGCGTCTCCAACACCTGCATAGAGGTCATGTTCTGCCAGATGCGGCAGTCGGAGCGGCGCGACAGCAGCCAGAACTGCGGCCGGATGGTCAGCGTATAGGATCGCAGGCCCCGCGTCACCGGCGGCCCCTCGGACAGATTGGTGACCAGCCCATTGAACGGCCGGCGCACGCCACCCTCATCGAACTCGCCCTGGCGGATCTCCAGAGACACATCCACCAGCTTGCCGATCAGCTCCTCGGGCTTGACGAGCTCACGCTTGGCGCGCACAGATATAGTGATCTCGAACAGGCGATTGACGCCCTCGTCAACCGTCATCCGCTCCGGCAGAAGCTGGTCCTCACCCAGGGATGACGACAGTCTCAGAACACGGCTTGCCTGTATGAAGTCGGTCGGCGACAGAATGTCGTCCATGGATGCCCCCATATAACGTCATCGAAAATCGCGTTGAACACCTACTCGGTTAACGCATAAAATATCTCATTTACGCCATCTGTATGTCGATAATAGATCTCTCTCCTAAAAGGTCAAGGTTGATGGCCGCCTGGAGACGATTCTGCTGCTGGAGATGGATTTCGAAAAAATACGCGTGAGTGTGACGTGGTTCGGTGTCGAAACTGCCAGCGAAGAGTGTCGATTTTTTTGTGGCTTGAGCCAGCAATGAGGTCCGAAATCTGCGCATGCGAGATGAGCAAGCGTGGGCTGATCAGGCTGCGGCTGCGCCGGGTTGGTGGTCCTGGTGAAGCGATCAACCGGTAATAGAAATCCGATCTTTACACTCCGGGTTCGCCCATCCTATTGTCGCCCAAAATGATTTGGGGAGTTCGCCCGGGTGGCAAAAGAGAATATTGGTGACCTAAGCTTCACGGCCGAGCTTTTCAAGGCTGCAGACAAACTTCGGGGCAATCTGGAGCCTTCAGAATACAAGCATGTAGCGCTTGGCCTCATCTTCCTGAAATATATCTCAGACGCCTTCGAAGGTCTCCACGCCAAGCTGACGGCGGACAAGCTTGCCGATGCAGAAGACCCGGAAGAGTACCTTGCAGAAAACGTCTTCTGGGTGCCAACGGAGGCGCGGTGGCCTTTTCTGCAGGCCAATGCCAAGCGGCCCGAGATCGGCAAGCTGATCGATGAAGCGATGGAGGCTATCGAGCGCTTCCCGTCGAACGAGGGCTTGAAAGGGGTTCTGCCGAAGAACTACGCCCGCCCGACGCTGAACAAGACCATGCTCGGCGAGTTGATCGACCTTTTTTCTAACATCGGGCTGCACGACAGCAAGGATACGGCCAAGGACTTGCTGGGTCGGGTCTATGAATATTTCCTGTCCGGTTTCGCCGGCTCGGAAGGCAAGCGTGGCGGCGAATTCTTTACACCACGTTCCGTGGTGCGCACCCTCGTCGAGATGCTGCAGCCCTATAAGGGCCGCGTCTATGACCCTTGCTGCGGCTCGGGCGGGATGTTCGTGCAGTCGGAAAAGTTCATCGAGGAGCATGGCGGGCGGCGCAATGACATTGCCGTCTATGGCCAGGAGATCAACCACACCACCTGGCGCCTGGCCAAGATGAACCTCGCCGTGCAGGGTATCGATGCCGATATCCGCTGGAACAACGAGGGCAGTTTCCACCGCGACGAACTGCCGGACCTGAAGGCCGATTTTATCCTTGCCAATCCGCCCTTCAACATTTCCGATTGGGGCGGCGAGCGGTTGGCGGAAGACGCCCGCTGGAAATTTGGCAAGCCGCCGAATGGCAATGCCAATTTCGGCTGGTTGCAGCACATCATCCACCATCTTGCTCCGCGCGGCACGGCTGGCGTGGTGCTGGCCAATGGCTCCATGTCTTCGCAGCAATCAGGTGAGGGCGACATCCGCAAGGCGATGATCGAGGCCGATCAGGTCGATTGCATGGTCGCCCTGCCGGGCCAGCTCTTCTATTCCACCCAGATCCCGGCCTGCCTCTGGATCCTCGCCCGCGACAAGAGCGCCAATGGCCACCGCGACCGGCGCGGCGAAATCCTCTTCATCGATGCTCGCAAGCTCGGCTTCATGGTGGACAGGGTGCGCCGCGAGTTCACGGCAGAGGATGTTGAGAAGATCGCGGGCGCCTATCACCGCTGGCGCTCGAAGCCGGAAACGCGCGCAAAGAACGGCTGGGAGGACTATGCGGACGAGCCGGGATTCTGCAAATCTGCCAGCTTAGAAGAGGTGCGGGGGCATGGCCATGTGCTGACACCGGGGCGCTATGTGGGTGCGGCGGATGTTGAGGATGATGGAGTTTCGTTTGTCGAGAAGTTTCAAGGGTTGAGGGAGACGTTGCAGGAACAATTTGATGAGGGGCAAGCATTAGAGGAACGCATCAGAGCTGTGCTTTTGCAGGTGTCGCAATGAGCTATGAAACGGCGAGGCTTGGCGATTTCGTCACTTTTTCCAATGGACGATCGTCTCCAGAGCGGACTGGGGGTGGCGAGTTCGCCGTGTTTGGTTCGAATGGACCTATAGGCAGATCTGGAGACTGCAACGCTCCGCCTCTTACTACCGTAATTGGACGAGTGGGCACTTATTGCGGCAGCGTGCATTTCTCGAAACATTCCTCATGGGTAACAGATAATGCCATCAAAGCCATAGCAAACCAGCAGGATGAGGGGCGGTTTTGGCACTACGCTCTGCTAATGGCCGATTTGGGCCGGTTGCGAAGCGGCTCAGGTCAACCGCTCATAAACCAACGTTCCTTGAATTCTGTAGAGCTGCCCGTGCCGCCGAGATGCGAGAGGCTGAGAATTGCTGAGGTGCTCGGCTCTCTCGACGACAAGATCGAACTGAACCGGCGGATGAACGAGACGCTGGAGGCGATGGCGCAAGCGATTTTCCGCGACTGGTTCGTGGATTTCGGCCCCACCCGCCGCAAGCTGGAAGGTGCAGCCGATCCCCTCACCATCATGGGCGGCCTCGTGCAGGACGCCGAGCGGGCACAAGCCCTTGCCGATCTGTTCCCGGCTGCGCTTGGGGATGATGGGCTGCCGGAGGGATGGAAAGTCGCACCTATCGGCGATCTAACTGATATCGTCGGTGGAAGCACGCCGAGCACCGCCGACCCAAGCTATTGGAATGGTGGATACCACGCGTGGGCGACGCCCAAAGACCTTTCAAATCTTGATGGGCTAGTGTTGTTTGAAACGGAAAGACGTCTGACTGACGCTGGGCTGAAAAAGATCACCTCCGGATTGTCTCCAGAAGGTACGGTTCTTTTGTCCTCAAGGGCACCGATCGGGTACCTAGCCATCGCTGCGACGAAAGTCGCCGTGAACCAAGGCTTTATTGCGATCAGGCCATCTGTGAAGCTTCCTACATCCTATGCACTGTTCTGGTGCAAAGAAAACATGGACCTTATAAAAGCCAACGCGAATGGCTCGACATTTATGGAAATTAGCAAGCGGAATTTTCGGCCGTTACCAGTAGTCTTGCCAACAGCTCAAATTATGCAGATTTTCGTCGATCTTGTTGACCCCATGTTTAGCAGGATCGAAATGAACCTGCGAAATTCGCGCACTCTATCAGAGACACGCGATCTTTTACTTCCAAAGCTGATGTCGGGGCAGCTTCGGGTTGGTACGAATAATGAGTCGTCGCTGGGGAGTGCGACCTGATGGAGTACTTTCGCGCGCGTTTTCAGGACGATTTGAACGCAGAAGGCGAACCTATATCGATCCGCGACAAGATCTGGTCACGGGATGTCGCGCTTCAGAAATTGGATGATGAGAGCTACGAGCAAGCATTCGTAGATTTCGTTGCTCGAGTTAAAGAGGACGCTAAGGAGCATGCCCGCAGTTTCTTGAGAGAATATGGGTGTCTTGAACGATTTCGTCGTTTAATCAGTCGTGTCCAAAATCAATCTGTGGTGCCTTGGGTTGGCGCTGGGATGTCAATCTCGTCGAATTTTCCGGGGTGGCGAGAGTTCCTGCAGCATCTCCAAGAAGAGGACCCGGCCGCCGCTCCACAGATGGAGGGGCTCCTGGACGGTGGCCTCTATGAAGATGCCGCACAACTTTTGTCTGACCGTCTTGGCTCTAACATTCTGGATGAGAATATCGAGAATGTCTTTGGTGAGCCGAAGCCGAGGATCCAAGGCCCGATTTCGCTTTTGCCGGAAATATTCAAGATCGGTGTGGTCACCACCAATTTTGATTACACCCTGGATCGGGCATACGAACTCGCGAATATGCGGTTCCAGCGGACGTTTGCAGGCAGAGATCTTCGAACTGCTCCAGCAAGAGCTGCGGATGACCGAAACTGCTTGTTCAGAATCCACGGTGAGGCCAATAATTCAGATGGCCGTGTTTTAACCCGTTCGGACTATGACCGCGCCTATGGAAACGAGAGTACGCTTGCCGATGTCCTAAATGGCCTTGTTTCAACCAGAAGCTTGCTTTTCCTCGGGTGCAGTCTGTCGGTTGATCGACCGTTGATGGCTCTGAATGAGCTTAAGAAGCGCGCGAACGTTCAAAATCCACGCCATTACGCATTCGTGCCATTTCCTGCCGAGGGGAGAAGGGTTGAAAGGCGGCGTCAACTCGAAGCGGCCGATATCCACCCGATCTGGTATCCAAATGATGGAGAGCACGACCAACATATCGAAGCTCTTCTGCTCTGCTTGATGGATGGATCGATTGATGACTGATGCCCCTTATTCTCAAGAGGCAACGGCCGTTGGCGGTTCTGGTTTCTCCGAAAGCCTTGTCGAAGACGTCGTTCTCTCTACCTTCCAAGAGTTGGGCTACCTCTATCAGCCCTTGCAGGTCATTTCCCCGGATGGTTCGTCTCCAGCCCGTCTAGCCTATGGCGATGTGCTGCTTTCGGATGTGCTGGCCGCTGCCGTGGAGCGATTGAACCCGATCATTCCCGCAGATGCCCGAGAACAGGCCATCCGCCAACTTTCCATCACCGAGACGCCGTCACTGGTCGAAGAAAACCGCCGCATCCATCGCCTGATCACCGAGGGTGTCGATGTGGAATTCGGCATTGGCGACGGGGAGGTGAAGGGCGACAAGCTGTGGCTGATCGACTTCGAGAAGCCGGAGAACAACGACTTCTGGGTGACCAACCAGTTCACCTTTGCCGAGGGCAAGTACACCCGACGGCCTGATGTTATGGTCTTTGTCAACGGGCTGCCGCTCGGCATCATCGAGTTGAAGAATGCGGCGAGCGAGAACGCCACGATCCATGAAGCCTATAACCAGCTTCAGACCTACAAGGAGCAGATCCCGTCGCTATTTCGAACCAATGCGGTGATGGTGGCGTCTGACGGGATGCTGGCGCGGATCGGCTCGCTGACGGCAGATGAAGAGCGCTTCATGCCCTGGCGGTCGGTCACCGGGGCGGATGGCGATTTCACGCCTCACGGTCCCTACGAAATGGACACGCTGCTGCGCGGTGTGTTCGATAAGGAACGCTTCCTGGCACTGGTCCGCGACTTCACGGTGTTCGGCGATCGTGGTGAAGGGCCGTTCAAGATCATTGCCGGCTACCACCAGTTCCACGGTGCCCGTAAAGCCATCACCAGCGCCATCGATGCGGTCAAGCCCGAGGGTGACCGGAAGATCGGTGTGATCTGGCATACGCAAGGTTCCGGGAAAAGTCTGCTCATGGCCTTCCTGGGCGGACTCATCGTGCGCTCCCGCGCGCTCGAAAACCCGACGCTGATCGTGCTCACCGACCGCAATGATTTGGACGATCAGCTCTTCGGCACGTTCAGCCTGTGCAAGGATCTGATCCGTCAGACACCGGAGCAAGCGGATAGTCGGGACGATCTACAGAGGCTGCTTAAGCGGGCCTCTGGCGGTGTGATCTTCACGACAGTGCAAAAGTTCTCGCCAGAAAGGGGCGAGGAGATTTTTCCGATGCTGACTGAGCGCCGCAACGTCATCGTCATGGCAGACGAAGCACACCGCAGCCAATACGGCTTTGACTCCAAGCTAAACCGGGAGACCGGTAAGCGCCGCTACGGTTATGCCCATTACATCCGTCAGGCACTACCGAACGCTTCCTTCATAGGCTTCACAGGAACGCCAATCGAAGACGAAGATGTAGATACACAACGCATTTTTGGGGAATATATCGATATCTACGACATCAGCCGGGCGGTAGAAGACGGTGCGACGGTGCCGATCTACTACGAGAGCCGTCTAGCCCGGATCGAATTGAACGAGGACGAAAAGCCGAAGATCGACGCCGAGGTCGAGGCCATGCTCGAAGACGAGACACTGACCGAGCAGGAAAAACAGAAGGCGCAATGGGCTACGGTTGAGCGCTTGGTTGGCTCGAAGAAGCGGCTGGCTCAGATTGCCGCCGACCTGGTCGAGCATCTGGAAAAACGTATCGAAGGTCTGCCGGGTAAGGCCATGGCGGTCTGCATGAGCCGCCGCATCTGTGTCGATCTCTACAAGGAGATTATTGCTCTTAGGCCAGACTGGCATTCAGATGACGATGACAAGGGGGCGGTCAAAATCGTCATGACCGGATCGGCCTCCGATCCGCTAGAATGGCAGCCGCACATTGGCAACAAGCGGCGCCGAGACGATCTCGCCAAGCGGGCGCGAAGGGTTGAGGACCCACTGAAGCTGGTGATCGTCCGGGACATGTGGCTAACCGGCTTCGATGCGCCATGCATGCACACGATGTACATAGACAAGCCGATGCGCGGCCATGGGTTGATGCAGGCGATCGCCCGCGTCAACCGTGTCTTCAAGGAGAAGCCAGGCGGCCTTGTGGTCGATTACATCGGCATCGCCACCAATCTAAAAAAGGCGCTCGCGCAGTACTCCCAATCGGATCGCGACAAGACGGGGATTGATGAGGAGGAAGCCGTCGCCCTCCTCCTGGAGAAGTACGAGATCGTCCGGGGCATGTTTACCGGGCATGACTACAGCCTGGGCGTAACAGGCAAGCCGGTCGAGCGGCTGAAGGCGCTGGCAGACGGCATCGACTGGATCTTGAAATGGCAACAGGCGGAAGCCGCCAGGGTCGAAAGCCCGGAGGCCAAGAAACAGGCGCATCGGCGCTACCAAGATGCGGTTCTGGAGTTGAGCAAGGCCTATGCTCTTGCCTCCGCCAGCGATGCGGCAACCGACATCCGTGACGAAGTCGGCTTTTTCCAAGCCGTTCGCGCTGCCCTTGTGAAGACCACGGCCACGGGAAAAATATCCGACAAGGCGAAATCGCTGGCGGTGGAGCAGCTCCTCAATCAGGCCGTGGCCAATGCCGAGATCGTGGACATCCTGAAGGCCGCGGGTCTGCAATCACCCGACATTTCCGTTCTCTCCGATCAGTTCTTGATGGACGTGCAGAAAATGGAGAAGAAGAACCTCGCTTTGGAAGCTCTAAAGAAGCTACTGAACGGGGAGATCAAGAGCCGCTCCAAAACCAACGTGGTCCAATCCAAAACCTTCTCGCGGCGCCTTGAGGAGGCTGTTGCCCGCTATCATGCCAACGCGATTTCCACGGTCGAAATGATCCAGGAATTGATCGCGCTGGCCAAAGAGATGCAGGCGGCGGCCGCACGTGGTGATGAGCTCGGCCTTTCTCCGGAGGAGATCGCCTTCTATGACGCGCTGGCTGGCAATGAGACGGCCGTCGAGGTCATGGGCAGCGAACAGTTGCGTGTGATCGCCCACGAATTGGTCGAGAACATGCGGGGCTCGGTCACCGTTGATTGGCAACACAAGGCAAGTGCCCGCGCTAGGATGCGCATTCTTGTGAAGCGTATCCTTAAAAAATTCGGATATCCGCCAGACCTAGAGCAGGAGGCCGTGCAGATGGTGCTCGCCCAGGCGGAGCTTCTGCTGAAGGAAATAGCGTCCGGCCAAGGGAAGTGATAGGCGGAAATAATTAGCAGGGCGGTAGTGCATGGCCCTGTCCCTTTTCATGGAGGAAGCTTCATATTTTGAAGCTCATTATTGGTGTCGACAAGTAGCCTCCGCGCATTGTCATTGATCACCCCATTTTAGAGATGCTTCAAGCCAATCTGACCATTTTTATAATCATAGAGTACGGAAAAATGTTTGTAGACCTCCACTCCGACCAGAACTCTGGTGGGTGGCTGATGGAAATTGGGAAAAGGTCCGACGGCGAGCCGTGTCGAGTCAGTCATGCCTTTACCAACGCTGAAGCTGGCTTTCAATGAAGGATTGCTGCCGTCGCCAAAAGACATTGCTGCCTTGGTCCCCGGGCGCCAGTCATGAAACGGTTCTGGGGTGATGACGAGGATCTGCGGGTTTCCCGTGTCGAGGACGATCGGCCCGCAATACTGTTTGCGCGAACTTTCAATGGTCAGGCAGCCTGGGATGGGATTATCCCGTCCGCCGCCTTGGTTGGGGCCTTGTCCCGCCGGAAATCGCACGAATCCGGCGACGTCATCTGATTGTTGATTTCCACTGAGAACTGACCCGTTGGGGGTGCGGATAAAAAGTTGGACTGCTTCATAATAACAGGCCGAGGATTTTACGATATTCGACCGGGCTGAGCGATCCCAGCGATATCTTGATGCGCTTCTCATTGTACCAGCGGATATAGGCATCCACCTCGCCGACGAACTGTTCGATTGTCATGGCCTTCCAGTCCCGGGGATAGAAGAGTTCGGTTTTCAACCGGCCGAAGAAGCCTTCGCACGCGGCATTGTCTTGCGAGCAACCCTTTCGGGACATCGAGCGAACCAGCTTCGCTTCGCTGATCCGGGTTAGCCAGCCTGGCCAGCGATAATGGGCTCCGCGATCAGAATGGATGATTGGCCGTTCCTCGCCGTTGGCGACGGTTCCGATGGCTGCATCCAGCATGCTATTGACGAGACCAGCATCTGGTTGCGTTCCGATCGACCAGCTGATGACCATGCCGTCAAAGCAATCGATGATAGGCGAAAGGTACACCTTGCCAGCTGGGATCTGGAACTCGGTGATGTCTGTCAGCCACTTCACGTTCGGCGCTTTTGCATGGAAGTCGCGATTGATCAGGTTCTCGGGCGCTGGACTGATCTCTCCCAGATAGGATCCAAACCGCCGTCGACGCGGCCTAGCAACGACCAACTTCTCCTGCTTCATCAATCGCTGAACAACCTTTTCCGAGATTATCACGCTCTGTCTGGCCAGCGATGCCTGCAGTCGTCGATAACCGTAGCAACGACGGTTCGCTTCAAAGATCTCTGCTAGGCTGTGGCGGACGGCGGCATACTTGTCTGCCAGGCACATGCGGGCGCGATGGTAGAAGTAGGAGCTGCGGGCAATCCGAAGCTGGGCAAGCAGTTCTGGCAAGCGATAAACTTCCTTAAGGGCGTCAATCAGCTGTGTCTTTTCCCGATTACTCAGGATCTGCAGATCGACGCCCAGGTCTTTTTTTAGGAGTTCGTTGGCCTTCTTCAGGAGATCATGCTCGAGTTGTAACTGGCGGACATCACGCTGGAGGGCTTCAAGCTGTCGCTCGAGCTCTTCACGTTCAGGCACCTTGGGGTTGGATTTGCGGCGTTTCATGGATGAGGGAGCCTCGTGACCGAGTAACTGATCTTTCCAGCTGTACAAGTCGGCCTTGAGACGCCCAGCCGGTCAGCCACCTGTTGAGCGCGTTCATCTCCACTACAGAGACCTATGACCCCCACTTGCCGGACCTCCTCGCAATAACAAGGGTGCCACGATCGACCAACCATCGATGTCCGCGCCTCCGGAAACGCCTCACGAACCCATGCGGTTAGAGTGCCTCGACCGGGATAGCCGAGCGCCCTCATCGTCGCAGAGATGCAACGATCATGGGTGCGGTAATGCTCAAGGGCAGCATGCTTTTGGGCCTCGGAAAATTTTGGCGCTCGCGCTACCGGCTGAGTACGCAGGTCGAGATGCTGTACGTACTCGCGGCACCAGCCCCTCAGGGCATTTTTCGTGGGATAACCCAACTGGCGAATGGTCGCCTTGAGCCGCTTGCCAAGTCGGATATAGAGCTCAACAGCTCGAAGTCTGTCTGCGTAGGAATACATGAACTACCTCCTGGTGGTCCAAGTTTTCGTCCGCACCCCCCTGGACGGTTGAACTGGGCGGAAAATCCTTCGGCAGCATGCGCCACTGGCAACCGGTCGAGGCGATGTAAAGCAGAGCGTTGACGACCTCGCGTAAATCCGTGGTCCGTGGACGGCCCAAGCGGCGGGGCACCGGCAGGAAAGGCTGAACCAGCCCCCATTCCCGATCTGTCATATCGCTTGCGTAGCGTGCCTTTCGCCGGGCATATTGCTGGCGGGTGATTTTGGTCCAGGCCATCGTGAACTCCATCGAATCTCGCAAATCCGAAGGAATCATAACCTGTAGAAATCACCCACCTCTTTTTGAGGCAGCCTCTAAGTCCCGCAATTAAAGGGCCGATTTGGTATGCAACATAGGACGATGTATCGTTTACATTTTTTTCAATTTTATGACGGTTTTTTATTTCTTCGCTCCATCAAATATGTTATGCGTCATAACTAGTCCGCAAAACGCGAGCTCAATGTTAGCTATTTAATGTAATAAAGAGCGCAGTCGCCGCGAATTTCCTCTGATCATGATATTGATTTTGTATAGTTTGGTGTCGAAAGAGTATAAATCATGTAGCTTCATCGATCTGACCGATATGATATAGGCCAAGATCCAATGAAGTTAAATTCAAAATGGCAAGAAAATGATAGAAATTCGAGATAGTGTTGAAATTCCTATTGGCAGATCGCCGCATAGAGCCCCCACATTTGTAACATTTTCTGGATTGCAAGATAATCTTGAGCATTTCGCAGTTGTTTTTAAGAGCTCCAGCGATGACTACGCTCCGAAGGTTCGAATTCATTCAGAATGTATAACTGGTGACTTGTTTCATTCTGAGCGATGCGATTGCGGGAACCAATTGGGCTTCGCGATTGATATGCTAAATGAATCGGGGGGGGTGCTTTTATACCTGAGGCAAGAGGGTCGTGGAATCGGTCTCTATGAAAAGCTTTCAGCGTATAAACTACAAGATAATGGCATTGACACATTCTCTGCCAATAGGCTTCTCGGCCACAAAGATGATGGGCGTGATTTCACATTCGTTCCGAGTATGCTTTCGGCCTTGGGTGTCTCAAAGATACGATTGATAACAAATAATCCAGCGAAAATTTCTGTTTTTTCCGGTTCAGAAGTTTCATTGGTTGAAATTATCAATACGCCAACCTTTCTAAATCAAAATAATATCAGATATTTAACTGCAAAACAGAAGCACGGTCACAATATCACGATCCGATAACTACTGGCTATTCCGATGAAAAAATTATTGATAAATTTCGCCCCTACCGGAATGCTACCACAAAAAACAGATTCTCCGCACGTCCCTATATCGCCTACCGAAATTATCAATGACGTTCTTGACGCTGCGTCCAAGGGTATCTGCATTGCACATCTTCACGCGCGTGATCCGGCCTCTGGAGCACCTTTATCGGACCCTGAAATATATGCAGCAATCATAGAAGGAATCCGAAAGTATAATAGCGATTTAATTATTTGCGTATCTTTAAGTGGTCGCAACATCAGTGATCCTGAACGACGTTGCGCTCCGATTAAACTTTCCGGTACAGTGAAGCCTGACATGGCATCCCTAACCCTTTCCTCTTTAAATTTCTCAAGCAAGGAAAGTATAAATTCGCCTGAAACAATAAAATATATTTGTAGCGCACTAAAGAAAAATGGTGTTAAGCCTGAGCTCGAGATATTTGATCTTGGAATGCTTAATGCATGGCATTATCTTTCGTCTCGAAAAATGCTCGAGCCACCATTCTATTTTAACGTTATTTTCGGAAATGTATATGGCGCTCAAGCGACGCCATGTCACGTGGCGCCATTTTGGCAGGAGCTGCGAAATGCAGGTATTCTATCATACGGAGGAATTGGGCGGCAGCAAATAATTGCCAACGCAATGGCAATTGCTGATGGCTCCCATGTTCGCGTAGGCTTGGAGGATAATTTGTGGTTTGACGCTAATCGAACTGTTGCAGCTACTAATGCTACCCTAATTCAAAGAGTCGTCGAGCTAGCAGAGATATCAGAGCGGCCGCTGATGAGCGCTCGCGAAGCGCGCGATTTGCTAGGATTGAAGAATGATGGAAAAAATTTTGGAGTAGATGAATGAACGACTTAAGTAATCTTTGGGCTGATGCAGCATCATATGAAAGAACATCAAAAAAACTGCAAAAGCAGTACTTACAAACACTTTTAGACCGCGGCCAACCGAGTGGTCGGGTTCTAGATGTTGGATGCGGGACTGGAAATGCATATGAAATGTTGGAGAGAATTGGATGCACTGAATATGTCGGTGTCGATATATCTCCCCAAATGGTCGAAATTGCAAAAAGTAAAGCCACATCTTCGGCGTTTTATATTGGTGACTTTTTACAACACGAGTTGCCTGAGATCGGAATTTTCGATCATGTAATTTGCGCGGCATGCTTACATTGGTTTCATCCCAATCAGAAGTCCGTCATCAAAAAGATCCGTGGATTGTTGAGAGATGGTGGATCGATACATATGTCGTCCGCCTTAGCATTCTCATTTCTTCCAGGTGAAAATTCAATGCAAACATCCATCATCAACCAAGTTCGTGAAAGATTTCCACCAATCGCGCCTGTAGAAAGTTTCGATTCACGTCGGCTCTCTACTTCCGAAATTCCGACTCTCCTTGACGGATTTTCGATCGCGAAGATCTCGTTCCACGAAGAAAAGTTGGATTTTAGCAACTATGACGACTTCCGCGACTGGCATGTTGGAAGTGGCTCCGTCGTCGGAAAGCAATTTACAAATTCTGATGCCGCCGTAGCTACAGAAATGTACTATTCACGGCTTTATGAAGAGTATGTGGCCAACCGGTACCAGGTCTCTTATGGCACAACGTTGATAAACGCCCAGAAAATTTGAAGTCAGCAATCAGGAGATAAAATAACTATGAAAATGAGCAGCGAATGCCAATCTAGATTGGGACAAAGCTCATTCGCCGAAGGAGAAATATTCGCTGTCGCTACACCCGATGTGTTATCCTCGACCCTTTGCTTAACGGAATTTCTGGCTTCTAGCTCTTTGGAGAGTTCTGCCACTGCAGCCTTACTTTCGCTTGGTCGTCAACTCCCGCACTTATGCGGTCTCGGTGGCGATTGTATTATTATTCATTCTAGCCGAGACGGCACGGCTTTTGGCGTGAATGGATGCGGACGAAGCGGCACAGGCCACCTACCTGACCGTTTCTCTTCATCAATTCCACGTCGCGGCTGGGAAAGCGCAATGGTTTACGGAGCCCCACGTGGCCTCGATCTCTTCTCGAAAACGTTCGATGTCGATGCAAAGTCAATCGCCGCAAGGATTCGATCTGCCTCTGGAGATACATTGGCGAGAACTAAAACTCTCGATTATTTTTTGGATACGCATAGTCACGAGTTGCAGAGAGCAAAAAATCTACCATTATGGCAGAAGTCTCTTCTTGCGTCGGACATTAAAGATCGTTTCATAAAATGGCCCAAATCGAGTAACAATACACTTGACGCTATCGCACTAAACGGCTTTGAAGATCTCTACTCCGGTACATTTGGATCACATATTGCTAATGTTATTAGCAGGGATTCGTGCGGTATTTTCTCCGGCGAGGACATTACCGATTTTGAAAGTGTGAAGTCCGAACTCGTTACCGATTATGTATTCGATGCCAAAATCACCTTAGTCGGTCCAAATACGCCATGGCTTGAACTCCTCGTTTTGTTGCGCGTGCTTGATTTCTTCAACAAACGCAAAGGCATTAAATCGGACAACGAACTTTTCACTTTGGTGTGCATCGCATCAGGTATTTTATCACAAGTTCTTAATGACTTTCCTTATCGCACTAGAACTGATGAATTACCTCCCAATCAAAACGATATTGTATCGGAGATATCATCCCATGTCGTGCGCGGCTTGGACGCGACAACCCTTTTACCTGCCTTGTCAGCAGGAAGCGATACCGTTTTTGCCGCTTTAGCAGGAGCTAATGGCGCGGTGATCGGTTTAACGGGGTCAACATTCACACCGTTTGGAGCGCTTGTAAATGTTGGCGAAACGGATCTATCTCTATCGAATAGAGCGTCAGCATTTTCATTAAACTCCGCCGACTGGAAATTACTAAAACCACGGATGCCCGCACCCCACACAACTAATGCGTTATTGGTTGAAAATATAGAGTATAAATTATCGTTGGGAACAACTGGAGGACCTGTGCAAGTTCAAGTACTTGCACAGCTTTTGTTTAGGATACTTGTTTGGAAGCAACGGTTGTCAACCGTTCTCTCCTCACCACGTGCGGCCAACTTTGGGTTTTTTCCAAAGGCTAATAAAGTTATATGGCTCAGTGAGATGCCTCTGAGTAATTTCGGTCAGGTACTCAGCGTACTCGAACGCTACTCGCTAAAGATGGGTGTAGCCCAAATGGCGGGCTTCAAAAAGTCCGATAAAACCTACTTCGCCGCGACCGATCCGCGAGGAGACGGCGTGGCAATCGCGATCTAGGGACTAATTTATGACAACCAATCACGAGACTGACGCTATTTTTCCTAGAACGCCACAAAATATCGTAGATGATATTTATCATTTGCTGAGATTAACCGGAAATCTCTTAGAAAAGCATAGCGTCCCGTATTCGATCATATCTGGAACGCTTCTCGGTGCTGTTCGTCACAGGGGATTGATCCCTTGGGACGATGATGTGGATATCGGGTGCTATATCGATGCTAGCGACTGCCGTTGGATTGCATTTGTCAATGCATTCCGAGCTTACGCTGATATCGAAATCTTTGAAGAAGATGTTTGTTTCAAAGTTTCATTTTCTTCTCGCCCTCGCGTCGACGCTTTGCACAATAGTTCATACCCATTTGTTGACTTGTTTCTTATGCGTAGATTTGAGGATAACCGGATCACATTCCAAAGCGATAAGGCGCGTGAATTTTTTCCGCAAGAGTTTTTGCTGGAAAGTGAATGGCTGTCGCGTACTCCGACACCTTTTGGCCCTCTTTGGGTAAACGCCATTTCCACACGCGACGCCGCTTCCTATCTAAACAGGACCTATGGAAGTGGTTGGGAGACTTCAGCCTATCTGACATGGAATCATGTTGAATGGCGGCGCAATGAAAAAAAAATTGTTACCATATGTGATTTTTCATGCGCGACCCCCACGACGCAAATCGGGGCACAGAAATAACAGAAGATTGAAAGTAGCTTTATGGTTATATCACACAAAGCGAAATGGGTCGCCATCTCTGGCTCAATTCTGTTACTTCCGTCTCTGTCGTCTAACATGCTTATCCCTGTCTTGCCCAGGATAGCATTGGACTTTTCAGACATTCACGGATTAATTCAATCTTCAACTTCGATTTATTTTTCGGTTGCAGCCTTTTCACAAATCCTTGCAGGATGGCTATCCGATAGAAAAGGAGAAAAATACACAGTGATCGTTGTGTTGATTCTGTTCTTTGCTGCATCCATTGGTGTAGTTTTTTCTCAATCGGCAAACCAATTCTTCTTATTTCGCGCTCTCCAGGGCGTCATCGCGGGAATAACCGTCGTTTCACGATCTCTCCTTAGAAAAAATTTGACTATTGACGTAGCTGCATCGGCGCTGGCGTATGCGTCACTTGCGATTTCATGTTCCTCGATATTCGGACCACTGGCCGGTGCTGGGATATCTAATGCCTTCGGTTGGATTTCAGTTCCAATCCTTCTGATTATCTTCGCATCAGGACTACTAACAATTGTGGGGAGGCTTAATGAAAGTTCAGCAACCGAAAGCAGCCATCGTCTTCCGAGCATAATGTCGCAAATTAAGTACATCGCTAGCGACACAACATTTGTTATTTTTTCCCTAGTTGCGGCACTGTCGTCCAGCGTTTTTTACATTTATTTCACAACAGCAACTTTCCTAGTCGCGAATCACACTTCAATTTCGCCTTTAGAATTTTCAATTATTTTTGCTTTAAATCCAGTTGGTTACTTCTTAGGAAATCTTGCGTCGGGAATAGCCTGCGAAAATTTTGGCTGGCGCAAAGTTCTTAAATCGGGATGCCTCATTTCCTTGGCTAGCGCCGTAACTGGAACTTTAACGATTCACTTCGGCGTTAATCCACTAATGTGCTTCTTCATTCAAATGTTTTTCGTCGGAATAGGGAACGGAATTATTATCTCAACTTCATCGATTGGCATGTTAAGTGGGATATCGCAGTCCTCCGGAATGGCGACAGGCTTAGGATCTGGAATAGTGAACATCATAGGAAGTATAGTATCTCTTTTTGTTGGAACATTCAATTATAATGTCGAGCATCCAGAATTTTTAAATATATACATATTAATAATTCTAACTTGCGCGGCCGTATTAACTTTTGGTTTTCAACGGAACCGATAGAGGATTTCGAGATGACGGCGGCCTTGTTTACAGCCGAAGATGAGTTCTTTATGTCAAGAGCACTTTTCCTAGGGGGACGTAATCGCACTGGCGCGTCCCCTAATCCTAGCGTTGGCTGTGTTGTTGTTAATGATGGGAAAATTGTAGGAGAGGGCGCTACAGCAGCAGGCGGTCGTCCCCATGCCGAATTTATTGCGATTAATAACGCGGGATTCTTGGCTAATGGCGCGACGCTTTACGTTACCTTGGAGCCCTGTTGTCATTCTGGACGGGGAATATCGTGTGTTGACGCAATTATCCAAGCGGGGATTAAAAAAGTCATTGCTGCCACTGAAGATTTAGACTCACGAGTAGGAGGGGCGGGTTTAAAAAAGCTTGCAGAACTCGGAATTGATGCTCGTAAAGGACTGCGAAAGGAACAAGCGGACATCGAACACGAAGCATTTTTCAAGCGAGTTACATCTGGATTACCATTTATCACAGTAAATCTTGGTATGACACTGGATAATAAAATTGCCACTTTGTCGAGTGCGAATAAGTTGATTCCATTTGATGCTATGCGACAGCATATGCGACATTCTCTTGTCGAAATGGATGCGGTTTTAATTGACGGGTGCGAGCATTTTTCGGATATACTGATTTTAATTTTACAAGAAATCCCTATTAATAGAAGACCGGCGTTTGTTATTTTGGCACCAGAATGTGGATTAATTCATGATAGTTTTTTGGTGCCGTCGGGCGATAAATTCAAAAATTTTCTTTTACATGAAGATGTCAAAAATCCATTTAAATTACAACATTTCATAAATAATAGAGTATTTTTATTGAATTATAATATTTCCAGAAATGGAGATTTGAGAGCAGCACTACATGAATTGGTGAAGCTTGGATTTAATAATGTCTTATGTGGTGGGGGAACACGACTAGCTGATCTTCTGCTAAAAGGGAGATTAGTAGATAGGCTCCGTATATTCAGTTCTGGCAAAAATATTGGGCAGCCCAAGTTAACTGGCCATGATAGCGATAATATCTTAGATTTATTGAATGGTTCATATCTTCGGTTAGATAGTATTGAAACGGTAAGAGCTAATTTTATCCAAACATGGGAGCGGATTAATGAACGATTATAATGAATCTTTAGTTGAGAAAGTTAGCTCGTTTGTGAACGTTGATGATATATTACCTACTGAGGAACATGATGTAGATTTGGCGAAGTCCATTTCGGTTGAGATTTTCACTAAAGGGATTTGGACGGAGCCGGTATTATTACTTAAAGAGCCATTATATGTTCTTGATGGACATCATCGTTTAGCTGCGTCAATTTTTTTAAAATTTTGGAGAATACCAGCTTTTCTCGTCGATAAAGAGGATCCCTATTTATGCTTAGGCAGTTGGAAGCCTTGCTGCTCGATTACGATGGAATCTTTTCTTAAACGTGCAGCTACACGTGTTTTGTATCCTCAAAAAACCACACGTTTTTCACACCCTGGGCGTGACTTAAAAGTAAATGTACCGATACGGGAATTGTTGAGCAATATTGCAGATTTTGGAGTATCTGAGAATGTATAAAGTCGACAGAGCGATTATTTTGGCCGCAGGGCAAGGCGCGAGACTTTTTCCTTTTACACAAAACGCACCTAAGCCCTTAACAGAGGTTCATGGAAAATCAATTATTGAGAACACCTTTATTCATTTAAATCGTATCGGCGTAAAAACAATAATTTTGGTAGTCGGATTCGCGTCGGATATTCTTATTGATCATGTAAAAAATATATTGCCTGAATGTACAAATCTATTTATTATAAATAATAATGAATTTTCGAAAACAAATAACGTTTTTTCGCTCTGGTTAACGCGTAGCTTTTTCGAGAAAGATTTTTATCTCTTGGAGTCAGACGTTTTTGGCTCAGCCAGTTTATTTCAGTCATTGGCTGAAATACCTGAGACCATGTGTGGCGCAGTAATCTCACCATTTAAATACTTTATGGACGGCGCTTGCGTTACCGTTTCGGGTCAACCTCGCATCATTAGTGCACCACGGCAACGGACTTACGGCGAGGTTTCAGAATTATACAAAACGGTAAATTTTTACAAGATCACCTCTGAATACGCTAGTGGTCGACTAATTGAATTATTGAACCAGCACGTCGAACGTGGAGTATTAGATTGTTATTATGAGGACCTTTTTGCTGCACATATCTATAGTGGAGAGGTTTCGTTTTACGCCTCCATTGTCGAAGATAGAGATTGGTACGAGATTGATAACGCAAATGATCTCGACTTGGCAAGCTTTCGGTTTGGCTCCGATGGGTATCGCTTGAGCCAGATCAACGCGTCTTATGGAGGCTATTGGAGATATCCAGTTACAGACCACTCTCTCCTACACAACGTCCATTACCCTCCGAAGAAACTTATCAGGCATTTGGCGGATCGCGCGGAGTTGATCCTGGGCGCTTATCCAAGCGGACAGACAGCGATATGCCGTTGGGCATCTGCCTATTACGAGGTAAATGACGCATCAGTTGCCGTTTGCAATGGAATAAGTGAGGTTATACCGATCCTTTTTTCTAAAGAGGGAGTTCGAATAGCTCTCGCGAGTCCATCATTTAACGAGTTCACGCGGCTAGTTTCGCCCATAAATACACACACTATTATGCTCAATGAAAATAATAACTTCCGAGTGGATCCGGACCAGGTGCGAAATCTGTTGGCGAGAGTTCAGGTTGATTATTTTGTCTTAGTTACCCCTAATAATCCCACCGGAGCAGCCGTTCCAGATCAAGACATAGAGGAAATTTTGGAAATCTGCGGTGAGCATAATGTCAGACTTGTTATAGATCAGTCGTTTGCGGATTTCCAAAATGATAATGCGCGTCATAAATGGATGGTCCGTTCTGCGCAGGACCCGCGTATCATCCATCTCCTAAGCCTTGGGAAAAGCCATGGGATTGGTGGGCTTCGAATTGGTGTTATAACATCCGGAGATGACGAATTTATCAGATCAATTCGAAAACACCTTCCGATCTGGAATATTAATGGTTTTGGAGAGGAATATCTCAGAATATTTTCTGCATTCAAACGTGAGTTTGATGCATCCTGCGAAAAGGTAAGAAACGATGTTGCCAAACTTTCTCAGGGACTTAAAAATATCAAGGGCTTGAAAATTTTTCCTTCGCATAGCAATTTTGTTTTCGCGAAAATCGAATATCAGGATATCACATCAAACACTTTATGCAGCTGGCTTCTGAATAACGAAGGTATTCTGGTAAAAAACTGCAGCGGCAAGGAAATGAATGACGGCGAAAGATTTGTGCGCATTGCATCACGAGGTTCTCTCGCCGACGAAAAACTTATTGCTGGTATCAATCGTGCTTTGTCAGCACTCAAAGTCGTCTAAGATTCTTTCCGTGAAATCATGATCCGAGAAATGGGGAGGTGTTTAGAGGTGTTAACTTTCACGGTTTACTCCCTCCATTTCCGATAGCGACAATCTTAGAATTAACGATACTGGCGGCTAAAGACCTTGTATCTTCTTCATTGAGAAGACGCTCTCTGAGCAATTCAGTGCTCATCGTTGTGATCTTTTGCGCCAAATAATTCTCGCAAAAATTTTGAATCGCATCTCGGATAGTCTCTACAACAACCTGTGTTGCCCGGTCGATTTCAATGTTTACGAGATCACCTATAACGAGGCGGTCGAGATTACTTGAACGCCTAGTCTCCGGAATTAGCCAAACCTCAATCCAACAGTCAGATTTTCCAATATCCGCAATTGTTAGGCTAGCACCATTTATCGCCACGAAACCCTGTGAGAAGAGATAAATAGCATATTCCTTAGGAAACCCGATTCGTATGCACTTATTTTTTCCGTTTTCGATTATTGTGTCCACAAAGCCAGCACAATCGACATGTCCAGAAACTACGTGACCACCAATCTCTGCGCCTTCCCGTGCAGACCTCTCCACGTTAACGATTTGCCCAACGGTGATATTGTTGAGGTTCGTAGCAGTGATGCTTTTGTAGATAACGTCAAAATTCCAGCAATCTTTGTCCACCTCGGCTACTGCTGTCAAACAAACTCCGTTGACCGCTACACTGGCGCCGACCAAAAGATCGTCACAAAAACCCGAAGGAAACTTAAGAGTAAATGATTTGAATTGATCATCTCCGGTAATTTCATCAACCGTCGCGACAGCACTTACAATTCCAGTAAACATTTTTCTTTTCCTAACTCCCGTTTCAACCCATAAATGGTACATTAGTCGCGTCATTGCCAATTTTTGATCAGCGATACCCTCTGCCTAATATTCTCTTAATGAGACTGCTGACGTGGGCTACACACCTCACAAGCTAGTAGCAGCGCCAGCCTATACTGTACTCTCATACTAAGAAGAAGAAAGACATTTTCAAAGCCATGTGAGAGGCAATCCTGCCCGTTTCAACGAGGTTCAGTGGTAAAGCTCGTCTCAGTCGCCAATGGTGAATATCTGCAAACCTGGCGTGACTTCTTCATCGCCGGCACACTTGGACACCTCTATTTACCGGCTTATGTTTCGGCGTGCAAAATTGGGCCTGACTCACATTTGATGATTTCGCAGTCAAGACTGGCGCAATTATCAGAAAGGAATCAGTACCATGGCGACCAAATTTCGTCTGTCTTCCCTGATCCCGGCCGGATTGATTGTAGAGCGTTCCGACGAGAGTGACGGGGTTATCATTGTTTCAGCGCGAGCTGCCGCCGATCAACGTTCCTGCCCTTTATGCAACTGCATGTCAGGTCGTATTCATAGCCGTTACGTTCGGATAATTGCCGATTTGCCCTGTGCCGGCACGAAAGTCCAATTGCGCCTGTCGGCACGGCGCTTCGTTTGTGAGATGACATTCTGCCGTCGTCGAATTTTCGTCGAAAGATTTGGAGAGCTTGTCGTTCCGGAGCGCAGTCGTCGAACTGCTCGGCTTGATACTGTCGTACATCATCTCGGGTTGGCTCTGGGAGGGCGACCTGCGGCAGCGTTCGCCAAACGTTTGATGATCCCAGTTAGCAATTACACTCTGATCCGCGCAGTAAGAAGAAAATCCGCTGCGCCGGATGATACGCTCAGCGTCGTCGGGGTTGACGACTGGGCTTTCCGCCGCAATCACCGCTATGGCACCGTCGTATGTGATCTTGAGAGACGAAGGATTATCAAGCTTCTGCCGGACCGGGAGATCGCAACAGTTTCGACGTTTCTCGCTCAGCACCCCGAAATAACGATCATTTCCCGCGATCGAGGTGGCGGCTATCGTGAAGCTGCCACAAGGGCTTTACCCCATGCAGTTCAGGTCGCAGATCGTTGGCATTTAATGGAGAACGCCAGCGCGGCGTTCCTTGACGTCGTGCGCAAATCCATGCGAGCAATCCGTGCTGCAATTGGCGCTACGACGATCGACCCTAAACTACTCACCTGCGCTGAACGGCTGCAATATGACAGTTATATGAGGCGCGAGGACGTGAATACGACGATCAGTAGGCTCGCCGCCGCCGGCGTTCCGATAAAGGAAATCGTTCGACGAACCGGCTACAGCCGTGGAACCGTGCGCCAGATTGTCCGCGGCCACAGATCCGATGTGTTCCGTGTCAGACAAAGTTCCCTTGAGGCTCATCTTCCTCTGTTAGGCCGTAGACTCATAACGATCTGATCCAAATTCTTGCTGCTGCCAATTTGACAGCGGCGAGAAAGTTCAATGGGTCTTTGTCGTAACGGGTTGCGATGCCTCTGAACTGTTTGAGTTTGCTGAAGAAACGCTCAACGAGATTGCGCTGTCGGTAAACCCATTGGCTGAAAGGGAAGCTTCCCTTCCGATTGCTCTTGGCAGGAATATTGGCCCATGCCTGCCTTTGCTTTGCAAATGCTCTGATCGCGTTGGTATCGTAGGCCTTGTCCGTCAGCAGGATCGCACCCTTGGAGATTGTCTGTAACAATGGTTCTGCCATGCGACCATCATGGGCTTGACCGGCTGTGAGTGCGAGACGGATCGGTCGGCCATCGGCATCGACAACGGCGTGGATTTTGGTGGTCAAGCCGCCACGGGAACGTCCCATGCAGCCATCGTGTTGATCCCCCTTTTTCCCGTGGCCGCATGTTGATGAACACGGACACAGGAGCTGTCGATCATAACGATATCGCCGTCGAAAGCCTTGGAAATCTCGCCCAGAACATGATCCCAGACACCCGCCTTTCGCCATCGCACGAAACGGTTGTAGCAGGTTGTATATGGACCATATCGATCAGGAACGTCTGCCCAGGGTGAACCTGTCCGAAACCTGTTTAGTCCCGGCATTTGATGGATCGGATCCATGATGAAACGATCCGGCTCCAAAGTCCATCGTTTACAAATGAATTCGTAGGGCGTGAGGCCTTTTAGGGTCTTGAGCCTTCGCCCGAAATTATAGGCATCAATGAAGTCGGCGAGATGCCTTTTGAGTTGGTCGTGATCGTCGTAGTAGAAACGCTTGACGGTCGCTTCCTTGATCGTCCGGTTCATCCGCTCGACCTGCCCATTGGTCCAAGGGTGCTTCACCTTTGTCAGCCGGTGTTCGATATTCTTCTCGTCACAGACCCGGTCGAAGATGTGATGGAAGGCGTAGAGATCGCAGTCCCGATTGGTGAACTGAATGCCGTTGTCCGTCAGAACCGTATGGATGGCATAGGGCACAGCCTTGACCAGATTGCGCAGGAATTGGGCTGCATTCATCTTTCCGGCTTTGGCGTAAAGCTCGACGAAGGCAAACTTGGACGTTCTATCAATGGCCACAAACAGATAGAGCTTGCCCTCAGCGGTCTGGACTTCAGCGATATCGATGTGAAAGTAGCCAATGGGGTAACTCTTGAACTTCTTTTTTGGCTCCTTGTCGCCCTCGACTTCCGGCAGTCGTGAAATGTCATGGCGCTGTAGGCATCGATGTAAGGACGGGCGCGTCAGATGCGGGATTGTTGGCTGAAGGGCATAAAGGCAATCATCCAAAGGTAGAAGCGTGTGCCTGCGGAAGGCGACAATCACGGCCTCCTCCTCGAGGCTCAAGACTGTCGAATGCGGTTCCTTCGGCCCGGTCGCCAAATCGGCAACCGATGTGCGCTTCTTCCACTTGGCAACGGTCTTCGGGTTGATCCCATACCGCTTTGAGAGCGCTCTCAGGCTCTCTTGACTATTTTGTATTGCTCGACGGATTGCCTCTGTCGTTGTGGCGCGACCGTGTAGAACCTGGCCCATACTGCTTCCTTCCATTCGAGGGAAAATAATGCACCATTAAAGTCCGGGATCAAACACCTAGATCAACTCTGGACGTCCGGGCAGCGCAATAGCGCTGAACTTTGGCGACAGCTAAAATGCAGAGGCTTTCGTGGTTGTTCTCGTGTGGTCGGAGAGTGGGCGGCAAGGCGACGGCGGTCCGAGCAGATCTGCGATCGGCAACTTCAAAAGGTGCCATCCGCGAGAACGATTGCCCGATTGATGACAACTGCTCGCGATCAATTGAGCAAAGCGGATACAATTATCATCGCGGCCATAGAAGCCGGTGTTCCCGCCCTAGT
Source organism: Agrobacterium vitis (assembly GCF_013426735.1). Lineage (NCBI taxonomy): Bacteria > Pseudomonadati > Pseudomonadota > Alphaproteobacteria > Hyphomicrobiales > Rhizobiaceae > Gillisella > Gillisella vitis. The sequence goes on along the minus strand of NZ_AP023272.1, from coordinate 3,649,815 downwards.
TCAAGCCCGTAACCTCGTTGATCGGTTCCAAACAATGATCCGAAGGAAGGCCAAGACAGAACTCGATCCGTGGATCGCTGATGCAAGCGACAGTTTGTTCGCCTCCTTTGCTAACGGGATCCTGAAAGACAAGGCAGCAGTGTCTGCAGCCATCACAGAACCATGGTCGAACGGTCAGGTTGAAGGGCAGATCATCAAGCTGAAGCTCGTTAAAAGGCAGATGTATGGACGTGCGAAACTGGATCTTCTTCAGGCTCGATTGATCGGCGCAATGTGAAAGAAGCAGTCATCAAATATGCGTCAGACCCAACTTTCCCCGCCGATTGACACTCAGCCTCAGACATTTTCCGCCCCTTCTTTTGTTCTTTAAATGTTCTCTTTTTAGAAAAGAGTCAAGATCGCAAGTCGGAGCCCGGATATTTGATATCTAGAAGTGGGGACGCCTTGCGCCGAGGTGTCGCGCTCAAGGTGGAATTTGGCCCCACGCTTGACCAAAACAGTTTTACAGCCTCTTTGAAATAGTTATGTAATTTGCGGTACTGTTCGGCAACGTTTTACATTCAAGCGTCTGATTTTAATCATTTGCCTAGAGCTTCCCAAGCTGAATACGAGGGTTCGATTCCCTTCACCCGCTCCAGTTCTGCCAAATTCAACGTTGAGAAAAGCTGAACCGCTTTAGAGTCTGTCAAGTTCAGATTGAAGTAGACAGACTCTCGCTTTTCTTTGTTTGAGTTTGTCTTTTCGGGAAAACCGGTGACCGCTTTTCTCTGACAAACTCTAATGGAAATTCCGACTCCTGACCCGGATGCTCTCGACGGGCCGGTCATCCGGCAGGGCATCGGGAGTGTGGAGCTGTTTGGGGACTGTGGATGGCCCAAGGTTAGGCTTGCCGTCATGGAAGTCATCACTGCGTTCGTGAGACAGCGGGGAGATCATATCACGTTGTCCGACGCTGGCCAGTTCGGTCGAAAGATCGGTCAGCCTATGGGCAATCAGATGCACGACATCACCCTCACGCTGGACGCGGCCATAGACGCCCAGCATGCTGGCCCCCAGCACGATGCGCCGATACTGTTCGAAGACTTTCGGCCAGACGACGATATTGCTGATGCCGCTTTCGTCCTCAATTGTGATGAAGATAACACCTGATGCACTGCCGGGGCGTTGGCGCACCAGCACCAGGCCAGCGGCTTCGACCCATCGGCCGTCTCGCGTGCGCATCGCTTCCTGACATGTGACGATTCGCCGGAGGCGCAGATCGTTGCGCAGGAAGGAAAGCGGGTGCGCCCGCAAAGTCAGGCCGACATGGCTGTAATCCTCAACGACCTGGCTGCCTTCCGTCATCCTATTTAACGTCATCACCGGTTCGTTGATTTCCGCCACGCTGGCCCCCTCGCGTGCCGAAGCCGCAGCGAACAACGGCAGGGGATCGTTATGCAATCCCTTCAGCGCCCATAGCGCGTCGCGGCGGGACAGGCCCAAGCCGGGCTGGAAGGCGTCAGCCTCGGCCAGTGTCACCAGCGCCGATGCTGGTACACCGGCACGGCGCCATATATCATCAATGGAGGTATAGGGCATATCGGCCCGGGCACCAACCAGCGTGGCGGCCTCACGATTGTTCAAACCTTTGACCAGGCACAGACCGAGACGCACGGCAAACCGCTTTCCAGTGCCGGTAGGTTCCAGGGTGCAGTCCCAGCGTGAGGCGTTGATGCAGACCGGTCGCACCTCGACACCGTGCCGACGTGCGTCGGTGACGATCTGCTGTGGTGCATAAAACCCCATGGGCTGGGCGTTCAACAAGGCGCAACAGAAGACATCGGGATGATGGCATTTCATCCAGGAGGAGGCATAGGCAATCAAGGCGAACGAGGCGGAGTGGGATTCCGGAAAACCGTAGGAGCCAAAACCCTCAAGCTGTTTGAAGGTCCGTTCGGCGAAGTCCGCCTCGTAACCGCGTGAGACCATGCCATTGATGAGTTTGTCGCGGAACGGGCTGACGCCACCGGTATGCTTGAACGTCGCCATGGCACGCCGTAACTGGTCAGCCTCACCGGGCGTGAAGCCGGCGCATTCGATGGCGACCCGCATTGCCTGTTCCTGAAACAGGGGTACGCCCAGTGTCTTGCCAAGCACGCGTTCGAGTTCGGGTTTCGGATATTCGACGGGCTCCTTACGTTGGCGCCGACGCAGGTAGGGGTGGACCATATCACCCTGGATCGGCCCTGGCCGCACGATAGCGATCTGCACAACCAGATCGTAAAAGGTCCGAGGTCTTAAACGCGGCAGCATCGACATTTGCGCCCGGCTTTCAATTTGAAACGTCCCCAACGTATCGGCCTGGCAGATCATGTCATAGGTACGCGGATCTTCCGCTGGCGTTGTGGCCAGATCAAGAGTGATGCCCTTATATGCGGCAAGAAGGTCGTAACAGCCCTTCATGCACGACAGCATCCCCAGTGCCAGAACATCGACCTTCATGAACTTCAGGATATCGACATCGTCCTTATCCCATTCGATCACCTGCCGGTCGGCCATGCGGGCCGGTTCGATCGGCACCAGTTCATCAAGCCGGTCGTGCGTCAGCACAAAGCCGCCAGGGTGCTGGCTCAGGTGGCGCGGTGCGCCCTTCAGTTGCTCGGCCAGCGCCAGGGTCAATTGTAGCCGGCGATCCGCGGCGTTGAGGCCAGGGATATTGGTTTGCAGACTATCTGTCGACCGGAAGGTCTGGCCTGACGACAAGCTTTTGATGATGTCTTCGGGTAGGCCGAGCGCCTTTCCGACGTCGCGGATAGCGGCCTTGGTCCGGTAGCGGATCACGGTCGAGCACAGGGCGGAATGATTGCGGCCGTAGGTCTTAAAGACCCACTGCATGACAATCTCGCGCCGATTGTGCTCGAAATCCACGTCGATATCGGGCGGTTCGCGGCGCTCTTCGCTGACAAAGCGCTCAAACAAAAGATTGTTGCGTTCAGGGTCGATCGATGTCACCCCCAGCACGTAGCACACTGCCGAGTTGGCAGCCGAGCCGCGGCCCTGACAGAGAATGTCCTGGCTGCGGGCGAAGCGCACAATGGCGTTCACTGTTAAAAAATAGGGGGCGTAGTCGAGCTTTTCGATCAGCCTGAGTTCATGGCGTAGCGCCGCTGCCACCCTATCCGGCACACCTTTCGCATAGCGTTTTGCGGCACTTTCCCAGGTCAAGGCTTCCAGCGCCTGTTGGGCCGTCAGGCCCGGCATCTCGCGCTCCTGCGGATATTGGTAGGACAGTTCATCGAGACTGAAGCGGCAGCGTGCCAGAATCTTGAGAGTACGAGCGATCGCTTCCGGATAGCGATTGAACAGGCGCGCCATTTCCTGGGGTGGCTTAAGATGGCGGTCGGCGTGCCGCTCACGATGGAAGCCGGCGCTGTCGATCGTTACCTTGTGGCGGATGCACGTGACCACGTCCTGCAGGATGCGTTGGTCGGGGTGATGGAACAGGACATCATTGGTCACGACGGTCTCAATGCCAGCTTGGGCCGCTAGGTTCGACAATTCATGCAGCCGCAGGGCATCATTGGGCCGCCGCCGCAAGGTAAGGGCCAGATAGCCGCGGTCGCCGAAGCCGGACTTCAGGCGACGCAGAGTGCTTGCGCAGGCGTCATCGGCCTCATCCGGCACGAGGATTGCGAGCAGGCCATCACCATAGGTCAGGACATCGTCCCAGCTCAGTATACATTTGGCCTTGCCGCCGCGTGCCTTGCCAAGCGACAGCAGCCGGCACAGCCTGGCATAGGCGGCGCGATCCATCGGATAGACGAGGAGCGCGGTGCCATCGGTCAAATCCAGGCGGCAGCCGACAATCAGTCTTAGTCCACTGTCCTTGGCGGCTTGATGCGCCCGAACAATCCCCGCCAGTGAATTGCGGTCAACGATGGCCAAGGCTTCGATGCCGAGGGCCGCCGCCTGGAAGAAGAGCGCCTCGCACGAAGACGCTCCCCGCAAGAATGAGAAGTGTGACGTTACCTGCAACTCGGCATAACGGGCTTTACTCATCCGAACACTCCGTGCAGGAACCAGAGATGCAAACCTGTTGCCGGATCGACGCCGTTTCCAGCCCGGTAAATCCAGTAGCGTTCGCCGTTCTCGACTTCGACCTGGAAATAGTCGCGCACCGCCGCCATCTCAGCGTCGCGCCGCCACCATTCGCCGAACACCCGCTCGGGGCCGTCGGCGCGCCGGACGCGCCGTCGCACCCCGCGCCAGGTGAAAACGACCGGCGGCTGGTCGGGCAGAAGGGCGACCGTCTCGATCGGCTCGGGATGGGCGAACAAGCGTGATGGTCGTGGCCAGAGGTTCGTCCAACCTTCGCCGGTATCAGGCGCCAGTGGCGGCAGCCGGTTAACGGCGCGCTCAGGTACGTCGCTTGGCACGGGGCCGAAGCGATAGATACGACCCGCGCCGATGCGGTTGGCCAGGATGTCGATCAGATCGGACACATCCGGGTCGCTCGGCTCGGCAAGAGACGTGACAATCTGACGGGCAACCAGAGGTTCCGCTGAGGTTGCGACGAGCACCATGCGCTCGATCCCGAAACCCGGATCAATGTTTTCGATCTTGTCGCATAACAAGCGGGTCAAACGCCGCACATGGCGGACGGGCTGCGCCGTGGCAACGCGCACGAGGGCTATCTGATTGTCGACACGGTAGCACAAAAGGTCGAGATGCCGGACGCCCAGACCCCGTATCTCAAGCGCATCACACAGATGAACGACAAGTTTGCCAACGTAACGCATAATGGTTTCGGCGGCGGCGATCGGTTCGGCGAAAACGCGCTGCACCTCAATGAGGTCGGGCGACTGCACACGTAGGATCGGCTCGTTGAGGATGCCGAAGGACTGGTCGATCCGCCGTCCCAGTTCCGGCCCGAACCGCAGGGTCAACGGCGCACGCGGTTGCGCCGCCACTTCGCCAATGCGTGTAAAACCCATCACCAGCAAGCCATTTACGATTTCATGGGCCACCCGTAAGGCACGGATCGGCAAGTCGAGCATTGCGAGACGGCTTTCGCCGGGGGGAGTGATCAAAACCGATCGGCTCTGATACCGTGCGAGGGCGTGAGCAGCGCCCCAGGTATCGGCGATCGCCGCACGGACCCGCGTGCCAGAAGCCTCGATTCGCGCGATCATATCGGCCAGCATCGCGGCTTCGCCGCCGTGCAAATGGTCGGCGCCTGTGGTGTCGATGACCAGACCATCGGGTGGATCGGCAGCGACGACAGGCGTATAGCGCAAAGCCCAGAGCGCCAGACGGTCCAGGGCGCGGATATCGGCGACCGGATCGGCGTCGCGGACGATCAGGCCCGGTATCAGCGCCTGCGCTTTCGCCGCGGGCATGCCGACGCGCAAGCCAGCGGCCAGGGCGACGCTGTCTGCTGCGGTGACGACGCGCCGCTGACCTTGCCGACCGATCAGGACAAGCGGTGCCTCAAGAGGCACGGTTGTGGCGTCGGATGTCCGCCGCAGCCGATCGGTCGGCCAAGTTGGCAGGAATAGCGAGACAACCCTTGGCATCACAAGCCTCCACTTCGATATCGGCGCTGCCGGTCCGACAGCGAATGAGTTCCACGCGCCAGCGGGCGCGACCGACGCCGGGCACTGGCAGCGGCGAGGAGGGCAGGGCGGAGATGCGCCATCGCGTAACGGCTGCCGTTGGCTGCCCGAAGTTTGACGCCTCCGCCTGGCGCCGCCAGCGACGAATGACGAGTGCCAGGGTGCCCGTCCTTTCAGCGGCGAGTTGCAGGCGGCGGGACGCGATCATGGACAGCTTGGCCACCTCGCATACGATGGCACCGAGCCCACCATGGCGCAGGCCCTCTTCGGCGCAGGCCAGCGCATCAGCTTCGTTGCCGGCCTCGACATAGATGACGCGTCCCGGCGCCAGCCCAGCCTGTGCCAGCGATGGTGCGAACAGGTCCTGCTGCGTGATGCACCACAAGATCTTGCCCTTGGCGCGCGCCGCCAATCCCGCTGTAAATAGAGCGGCCACCGCGCCGTCGACCGTGCCATTGCCGCCTCCAACCACCTCGTGCAGGGCGCCCATCGCCAGCCCACCGCCAGGCAAGACAGCGTCGATCTCGGCAACGCCAAACGGCAGGACGTCGCGTCGTCGGGCCGGGCCGCCTTCCAGTTGATCGATCCGGGCACGCAGTTGAGTGACAACGGGGCTGACGACGGGGGTATTCATGTCAGAAAAGGGACCTTCTTGGCGTTCCACCGCGATTTCGAGTATGAATGTTCATTATTTGTTCCGTTTATGAAAGTGAGTCAATGCAAATCTATGAGGCATCAGGACAGCACCGGAACGGTTAGGCATAGAGGCTGTCGGAATCTGTGAGAGAATCCAAATATATCCGGAGTTTCCGCGGTGAGAGTGCTCACCAGACGCGGCACAGAAATTTTTCGCTGAGGGGCTGGAGCCGCAAGAGCTGCGGCAGATGTGCATGCCTTTGTCGAAGGTCGCAGGCTGGATGACCATACTCATTTGATGCGGACCCATATGATGCGGCCTCATGCGATGCGGTGCTTCAAGAACGGTACCAAAGCCAGGATCGAGTGTAGGAAGGCCGATCGAACTCTCTTTGGTGCGCCCGATTTGATGAACTCAAGCTGCTGATTACATGGGGCGGTATCAGGCCCGTGGCTGGCTGGGACACACGCCTGTAGGCTTTGATCTGGTCTGCTTTCGGTCGTGATTTGAAATGCAGGTTCAGTTCTGTTTGGGCTGAACGCTTTCATTCTCGACGCTTTTTGCGCGTTTTCGCTCTCCGGCCCTCGGCGCATGCGGGGTCTTGTTCCAGAAGAACGGTTTGGTTTTCAGCTCGATCATCGCCCGCCAGGCGGCAATGGATGTCATCAGCCAATAGAGCGGAATGAACAGGTAGCGTTTGCCGATGCGGCGGCGTTCGAATTCGGTCATGGCGGCACGGCCGAGGGCCAGGAAAATCAGGTAGCTGCCGAGAATATTCACCAGGTCGATCCAGAACACCGTCAGATCGCGCAGGGGAATGCCAGTGGCAGGCGGGTTGGCCATGCTGTAGATGGTCATGGTCAGGAACAGCAGAAGGGCGGGATGGCTCAGCGATGATAGCAGCATGCCGCCAATCATCAGATGAAAGACGGCAAAGGCCGATCCCCCCATTTCCTTGCAGGCGACGCGCGGTTCGCGCATGACGATCAGCCATGTCTGTAGCCAGCCCTTGAACCATCGGCTGCGCTGGCCCATCCAGATGCGGCTGCTGACGGGTGCATCTTCAAGGGTTTGCCGGGTGATCGTTTCACAGCGATAACCAGCCCGGAACAGCCGCAGGCCGAGATCGGCGTCCTCTGTGACATTATAGGGGTCCCAGGCACCGACATCCTTCAAGGCCTCGATACGGAAATGGTTGGACGTCCCGCCGAGCGGCAAGGGCATGCCATGATAGGCAAGCATTGGCAGGGTGCCTCGAAACAAAGCCGCGTATTCGAGCGCAAACAAGGCACTAATCCAGCTTTCATCGCCATTGGCGATGATCAGCGGCGCTTGCAGGCAGGCCACTTCAGGTGGGCGGGACAGGAAATGGGCATAGGCCTCCTTGAGTTGGGCGGGATGCGGACGGTCCTCGGCATCATAGAGGACCAGGAAATCACCACGTGCGCCTGACAGCGCATAGCTGAGCGCCTTCGGCTTGGTGCGCGGTCCAATCGGCGGGGTTGGGATGATCTCGATATGGGCCGGGATGTTTGCCTCCGCCAGCGCCCCCAGTGTGTCAAGGTCGTCCGCCTCGCAAACAAGCTTGATGTCCAGCTTGGAAACCGGCCAGTCCAGCCGCAGCAGCCCGTCTATCAATTGCGGTATCATGCTGCTTTCCCGGTAAAGCGCCACAAGAACGGTATAGACTGGAAGCTCCACCGAGGCGGGCAAGACGGGGGGAGGGGCTGCCGCTCCGATTCTATAGGCCAGGGTCGCGGCTCGAAAGGCGAGCATGCAAAGATAAAGCAGCGATGTCAGAATATGCATCACCGCCAGCGCGTCATAGCCAAAGGTGGAACAGGCGGCGAGTGTCGCCGTTAGCAGAGATCCCAACCAGAAGCCTTGTTTGCCGGTCAATACCATGCGCGCCGAGGACAGTGGTGCCGTATCGAACAGATGCGCCGTGGCTTTTTCCACGCGGTGCCGGGCGCCAGCCTGCCAGATCGCACCGGAAAGGGCTCTCGGTGTGGTGATGGCAAGCGATGCTCGCAAATCAGGAGCATGCGCGAGCCGCTCCTTCAAGACATGGAATTGCCGTGCCTCGGGAACGATGACGGTGATCGGCGCGCGGACTTTGTCATGCAGCCGCAATAGGCCCGGCTTACGCAATTGGCTGTCCATGTGGTCGGAATAGAGAACTTGCTCCACCGGAAGCACCGGCAGAAAGGGCAGGTCGAGATGCCGGGCGAGGGCGGCGTAATAGTCCTGCGCCTCCATGTCGCCAGTGGCCAGAAATTCCTGCTCTATCGATGTGCCATGGGCAAGCGCCTGCTGAATGAGACGCGACAGGAGCGGCTTTGGAAGCCCGAGCTGCTTCAGCACGAGCACTTCCTCGCCGAACCGTTCGACCAGATCGACGGAGGATCGCAGCAGGGGCGGTTCAGGCGCGGAAAGGGAAAATGAAAAAGAGGATATATGTGAAAATGGCGCGGCGCGTTTCCTCGCCGCGATTCCTTTGCTAAACAATAACCGTACCTCACACCCCATTTGCCTGCCCGAAAGCGATGATAATGAGCCGGTTGAAAGTTACATCCCTGAAAACCAAGGGGCGCATGAAGGCAATCACTGTATTGGCTGCTTTGACCCGTGGTGTGCTCCCTTTTCTATCCCTGGGTCTCGCACCCTTGCCCGTTCAGGCACAGGCGCTTCCGTCTCCGCAATCGGTGCCGGTCCTGTTCGATGCGCGGGCGCGGTTGCCGAAGCCGGATCTATCGGTGCTGCTGCGGTTGCGGTTTCTCACCACGGTGGATTTTCCACCCTTCAGTTTTCTCGATCAGACCGGCCATTTGACCGGCTATAATATCGACCTGGTCCGGGAGATCTGCCGCGAACTGGATGTCGAGGCGAAATGCGAGGTTCAGGCCGTGCCGTTTTCCGATATGGAAATCGCGCTGCTGAGCAAGCATGGCGATGCTGCGGTGGCGGGCATGGCGGTGACGGCAGGGTTGCGGCGGGATTTTGCCTTTTCCAGACCTTATCTGATGTTGCCGGCCCGTTTCGTTGTGCCGCGTGACAATCTCGGCAAGGCCGATACGCCTGCGGCATTGGCCGGAAAGCCGGTCGGCATCGTCACCGGCACGGCGCAGGAAGCCATGCTGAAGGCATTTTTCCCGGCGATCACGCCGGTGGGTTTTGCCGATCAGGCCGCCTTGATGGATGCGCTGAAACAGAAAAAAATCCAGGCGGCCTTCGCCGATGGATTGCAGCTCTCGTTTTGGCTGGCCAGCACCTCATCCGCCCAATGCTGCGCTTTCCTCGGCGGGCCTTTCCTGTCACAGCAGTTTCTCGGCGAAGGCATGACCATCATGGTGCGGAAGGAAGACGGCTTTCTGGCCGCCGCCTTTGACTATGCGCTGGTCTCCCTGTCGCGTAAGGGCAGGCTGGACGAATTGTCCCGCCGGTATTTTGCCGAGGGATTTTACTGAAATATCTCAAGCAGGTGTTTTATGGCTTGCGATAGCGCGCAATGGCGCTGCGCTCGATGGCCGCGCAGGTCAGCTTGTCCAGGCCAAGACGATCACGCAGCAATTGCAGCAGGCGGATTTCCTCTGGCAGGACAGTATGATCGACAGCGGCAACTTCGACGGCCAGCGCATAGGCCGTATCGTAAAGGCGCTCCGGCAGCGCGTCGCGGATGGTTTCCAGGGTGATGTCCAGTCCTTCTGGCCCAGCCAGCATAGCACCGCAGCGTCTGGCCACATCCAAGACGGTGCTTTTATCGAAGCCTTCAAACACCGGCGTGCTGGAGACCAGATTGCCGATCCGCTCAAGTTCCCGGTCGTCCATGGCATTGTCGACGGCAGAGGTCATCACCATTGCGAAAATCAGGGCATCCTGAAGGGTCACCTGGGGGGTCATGGAAATTCTGTTCCTGTCATTTGCTTTATCGTATTGGGCCTATCTTATAGGCCATCTGGATATGGCCGAAGACCGGTTCGTCTTGAAGAATGGCGATTGCCCTCTGCCGTTTCAAGAGGCTGGCATTCTGCCTCAGCAGACCCTTTATGAAAATCGAGCGAATGGCAAATAATTCCTACTGACTGACCCAGATGATTCGGGCGATCCATTCGACGTCCTGCATATCCAATACCCGGTTCGGATGGTCGGGATTGATCGAAATAAGATCAACGGTCCGCGCCGTCTGGCGGCCCAGTACCTTCGCCATGACCTCGCCATCGCAGGTTTTGACGACGACCCGGTCGCCCCGGCGCACAGGCGCACCTGGCTCAACGATCAGAATGTCGCCATCGCGATAAAGTGGCTTCATGCTGTCGCCCTGAATTTCCAGGGCATAGACGCCCGGCTTGGCGGAAGTCGGTAAATCCACCAGATCCCAGCCTTGTCCGGCCGGAAAACCGCCATCGTCGAAAAACCCGCCCGAGCCCGCCTGGGCCAAGCCAAGCAGTGGAATCGTGCCGATCTGCGGCGGGAAATTGCCATCCGGCAATATGTCGTGAACGGCATTGCCCTGATGGTGGTCATTGCCGATCAGCGTGACGAATTGATCGATCCGCGCACCTGTCGCTTCCAGCACCTTGGCGATGGATTCGGTCGATGGCCAGCGCATGCGTCCATCCGGCCCGACCCGCTTGGACTTGTTGAACGAGGTTGGATCCAGACCGGCCTTTCGTGCCAGGCCGGACGGCGTCAGATGATACTGCTCGGCAAGCCGGTCAATCGCATTCCAGATTGTCTCGTGTGAAAGCATATCCCGCCAAACCCCGGCATTTATCAGCCGTCGACAAACGGCTTCGACCCACCTCGCCATATATCGGCCAAATGCGGTCGAGAGTAAAGATCTTGGAGGAATAAAATCCTCGATTGTTCCTGTTTCTGCGCACAAGGCCCAACTCTCCTCATGCCACGACGATGCGGACTGAGGAGAGCGGGCAGATCGGCATCAGGCGAGGAAGATGAAAGCCAGTCCTGCCCTCAAGCGACCATGGCCATATTGAGCCGCCCCAGTTGGATGACCGCCTGGGTTCGGCTATCGACCTTGAGCTTGAGCAGAATGGCGGAGACATGCGCCTTGATCGTGGCTTCCGAAACGCTGAGTTCATAGGCGATCTGCTTGTTCAGCAAGCCTTCGCACAACATGCCGAGCACCCGGTTCTGCTGAGGGGTGAGTGTGCGCAGCCGTGCCATGATATCGGCCAGTTCCGGGTCCTGTTCCTGATCCTCGACATAGGATGAAGGCGTGAAAATATCGCCGTTCAGCACGGTCTGGATCGCGGAGCGAATGTCATCGATGCCAGAGGATTTGGAAATGAAACCGGAAGCGCCAAGCTCCAGCGAGCGGCGTATCGTGGCGCAATCGTCGGTGGCCGAACAGATAATGATCGGCAGGCTGGAAAACTCCGCACGCAAGGCCATCAGGCCGGAAAAGCCGCTGACGCCTGGCATGGCCAGATCAAGCAGCAGGACATCGGCATCTGGATGCTGATCCGCCGCCAGTCGGGCCGCCTCGAAATCGCCAGCTTCGACAATGTCCTGCCTGCCATCCATGCCGCTCACGGCTTGCCGAAGCGCGCCGCGAAACAAGGGATGATCGTCCGCGATAATGATTGTTTGCTCAGCCATCGTCTGCCCCCTCCCAAGAGCTTTCGTTGTGCAGCACCGCTCGCGTCTGTCGCGTCGGGATGTTAGTTTAACGTTTGTTCTGCTGTTTGTGCAAGCGGGAACACCGAGGCGGCGTCCGATCGCCCAATTCCCGGCTCTAATCCTGTGCAGAAGGGATGCAAGATAGCATTCTATTCATAGGGTTGGGTCAGGAATTAAATAATACCATAGATTGCTTTGGGTGAACAATACATCAAGCCGAAAATGGCGGTTACGAAAATGATCATGCCTGGAGTGTGCTTTGATATATTGATGCCAGCCGCTTCAGGGCTATGTGATGGCCAGCGCCATAGGGGACGAATTCGGTTCATTTCCGCCGTCTGATGCTGTCTGGCGTGGACAAGACGTTGCTGTTGGGGCAAACCGGCGCAACGCTCGTGTCCCAAGATCGCGATAAGGATGACATCATGGCAAATGCAATCTACAAGATCGTGCCAGACGCCCTCTGGCAAAAGGCCCGTGCCGATGGTGTGTTTGCCGGTGCGCCAATCGATCTCCAGGACGGTTTCATCCATTTTTCCACTGCGATCCAGGCGAAGGACACCGCAAGGTTGCATTTTGCCGGACAGCAAGACCTGTTGCTGGTCGCGGTCGATGGGGAGGCACTGGGAGCGGCCCTGATCTTTGAACCTTCCCGCGGCGGCGCGCTGTTTCCGCATCTTTATGCGCCCTTGCCGCTCTCCGCTGTTTTATGGGAAAAGCCGCTGCCGCTTGGAGAAGACGGCCTGCACCAGTTTCCGGAGGACATGGCATGATCGATCCGTTCAAGCGCTTTGCCCGCCCGGGCCTGTTTCTGTTCGATGCCGAAACCGCCCATGGCCTGTCGATTGCCGGTTTGAAAACCAGCCTGATGCCGAAATGCCACTTGCCGGACGATCCCCGGTTGGCGCAGACTGTTGCTGGTCTGCATTTTCCCAACCCACTCGGCATGGCGGCTGGCTATGACAAGAATGCCGAAGTGCCGGACGAATTGCTGGGTCTCGGCTTCGGCTTTGCCGAAGTGGGAACGCTGACGCCAAAGCCGCAGGGCGGTAATCCCAAGCCCCGGATTTTCCGGTTGGTCCGCGATGAAGCCGTCATCAATCGTCTCGGATTTAATAATGAAGGGCATGAGGCGGCCTTTGCCAGGCTGAAGGCGCGATCAGGCAAGCTGGGCGTGGTCGGCATCAATATCGGCGCCAATAAGGATGCCGAGGACCGGATTGCCGATTATGTCACGGGCATTCGGCGCTTTTATCCGCTGGCCAGCTATTTCACCGCCAATATTTCCTCGCCCAACACGCCGGGCCTGCGCGATTTACAGGCAAAGGACAGTCTCGGTCATTTGCTGGATGCGGTGCTGGCCGCCCGCGCCGATGAAGCGGCCAAGGCGGGCCGCCGGGTGCCGGTTTTTCTAAAGATCGCCCCTGATCTGACCGAGGAAGGCATGGATGACATTGCCGAAGTGGTTCTGGCCCGCGATCTGGATGGGTTGATCGTCTCGAACACCACGCTGTCGCGCGATGGCCTGACGGATACAAGGCAGGCGGGCGAAGCGGGCGGATTATCAGGCAAGCCCCTGTTCGAGAAATCGACGGCGGTGCTGGCCCGTATGCGCCACCGGGTTGGACCGGCCCTGCCGATCATTGGCGTTGGTGGTGTTTCCTCGGCGCAGACGGCGCTGGAGAAAATTAAGGCCGGTGCCGATCTGGTGCAGCTCTATTCCTGCATGGTGTATGAAGGGCCGGGCCTGCCCGCCGCCATCGTCAAGGGTCTCTCACAGGCGTTGGACCGCGATGGCATTGCCTCGATTGCGCAGCTACGTGACAGCAGGGTCGATTACTGGCGGGCGCTAAAGGTCTGATCGCGGCGGCTTTTAAGCCGTAGCGCTAGGAAAAGGCCGCGAAACGCCAGAAACAGGTTGAGCGCCAGCCATAGTCCGTGATTGCCCAGCAGCGGCACGAACAGCGCCAAGGCAAGAAGATAGCCGGCAAAGGCCGCCAGCATCATGTTGCGCATGTCGCTGGACCAGGCGGCCCCGATAAAGACCCCATCCATCTGGAAGGCCAGCGCTCCCGTTAGCGACGTGATCGCCGCCCAGGGCAGAAACTCGCGTGCCACACGGCGGACTTCTTCCGCTGTCGTCATCATGTCGATAATCGCTCCACCCGTGCCCAGGAAAAACACCAGGCTGGTGAGCGCCAGTCCGAAGGACCAGAGGCTGGTGAGCCTGACGGCCTGGTCGAAGGCCGGGCGGTAGCGGGCGCCGACGGCTCGACCGACAATCTGCTCGGCAGCATTGGCAATGCCATCCAGATAGAAGGAGGCAATCATAAAGAAATTCATCAGCAACGCATTGGCGGCAAGGGTTACGGCGCCAAAGCCGGTGCCGATCCGGGTCAATAGCGTGAAGGCCGCCAGCAGCACAAAGCTGCGGATCAGGATGTCGCGGTTAAGCGCGAACAATTGGGCGAGCTTGTTGCGATCCAGCAATTCGGCCAGTGACGGAAACAGCGTCCTGTCGGTACGGGCCAGAATGATCGCCAGCCCCGCCAGCGTAGCGGTGGCTTCTCCGGCCACGGCCCCCCACGCGACGCCGGATACGCCCCAGCCAAGATGAAGACCAAGATAGATTGAAAGCAGAATATTGACGCCGTTCAGCGCAATTTGCAGGCCAAGCGCCAGCGCGCCTTTGCCGCGCCCCAGGATAAAGCCCATGATGGTGAAGTTGGCGAGCGTCAGCGGCCCGGCCAAGATGCGGGTGGAAAAATAGATCGACGTCACTTCAGCCACCCGTCCCTGTGGCCCCATCAGCGCCAGCCCGGCCTTGAGCAGCAAGGGAGATAGCAGCAACAACAGCAGCCCAATGCCCAGCGACAATATCATGGAGCGACAGAACACCGCCACCTGATCGCGTGCATCCTGACGGCCATGCGCTTGGGCCACCAGCGCGGTGGTGGAGGCGCGCAGGAAGTTGAGGCTGGCAAAGACCAGATCGAACAGCACGGCACCAATTGCCAGGCCCGCAAGCGCTGCGGCTTCGCCGGTTCGGCCAATGACGGCGGTATCGGTAATGCCCAGAAGCGGTGTGGTGATATAGCCAATGGTCATCGGAAGGGCGATAGCCAGCACGCCGCGATGGGTCACACGAAAAGCGCGGTCGGGGGGATTGGCGATGGTCATCAAAGGCTCCAGCAGGCGAGGAACGGCCCGCCGAAGCCCTTTATCACCCGATTCTTAAGCGAATGCCAGTTGGTGGCGGTCCCATTTCGCTGTCTGGACGTGGCGTGCCGGACAGAACCATGGCCCAATAGGGCTTGTTACCGCGTGACGGTATGCGCGCCACGGCCACACCCAGCCCGTGATAGGGGCCGAGCATGTTTTCCAGATGATGGGACGAGTTGATCCAGGCCTGCATGGCGGCATCCGCCGTCTGCTGCAACATGGCGACATTTTCAGCCGCTGGAAGCTGGACGTTTCCTGAGCGCATCCGCGCGCCGAAACTGTCGCCCATGCCGATCAGATGCGCCATTTTCTCAGCCTGGGCCATGCGATTGGCCTGGAACATCGCGGCCTTGGCGGCCTGCGGATCGCTAACCAGCACCGGCTTGCCGTTCTTCTGGCGCAATGCGTTGACCATCGGCAGGAAAGCGGCGGTCTCGTCCTCAACATCTGAGGGGGCGAAAGGCTTGAGCGCAGGCGTGGCGCAACCGCTCAACAGAGCTGCAAGCCCAAGGCCGCCCAGCGCCAAAAGCTCGCGGCGGCCAGCCTTTGGCGTTGAGGCAGCCTTTGGCGTTGAGACGGCCTGGGGCATCAAGAGGGATTTGGATCGCATGTTATTTCCGCAGATTGAGAAGCCGGATCAGGATGAAAACCGGAATGACGATACTGGCGCCCAGCAACAGATAGTCTCCGAACTGGCCCAGCGCCGCAAAGCCCTTGTGCCAGACATCCAGGACGAAATGCCGGATACCCTCAATAATGTCATAGGGGTAAATGCCGAATATCCGCATGACAAAGCCGACGATCACCGAAACGACGAGCAGTTTGATGATCGTTCGGCCAATCGAATCGCCCAGAAATCTGTTCACGCCATCGGTCATGGCCTAGTCTCCTGTTTCCCGCTCCGTTGAGCATAGGCCCACATAAGCATTGGATTATGGCGGTGCAAGCACGATGAGGGCTGTTGTTGGTGGTGGCGAGATTCCGCTTGCGTTTTTCAAGGCTTGCTCCATTGCTCCGCAATCGTATTTTGAGGATCGTTCGACATCCATGCACGGCATCCAGCCCGCCTTTGGCCATATCCCTTCAGGACAGCGCTCTTCCGGCGATATCACCGCTGACCGCCGCGCTGATTATGCCCGGATGCTCTCGGAAAGCGGCGATCACGCCGCTGCCGCAGAGCTGATGGAACAGGCGCTGGAACGCGCACCGGCCTGGGTGGCGGGGTGGTTTCTGCTGGGGGAATACCGGGCCAAGGCGGGCTTGATCGAGACGGCAGCCGATGCCTATCGGCAGGTGCTGGCGCTCGACCCCGAGGATATTTTTGCCGCCGGGCTGAAATTGGTGCTGATCGGCGCGCAAGCCATGCCCGAAAAACCGCCGAGCCGCTATGTGGCGGCGCTGTTTGACGATTATGCCGACCGCTTCGACACTGCCCTCGTGGACAAGCTGGACTACCGGGTGCCGAAAAAGCTGGCGGCGATGATTTCACGGATTGGCGGTGCGGACCGGCGCTATCGCCGCACTGTGGATTTCGGTTGCGGCACTGGCCTGCTGGGTATGGAACTGCGGCCAAGAGTCGATCATCTTGAGGGTTACGATCTGTCGTCGGCCATGCTGGCCAAGGCACGGGAAAAACAGATCTACGATGATCTGGCGATCGCGGATTTGTCGCTTGATGCGGATGCCTGCGGCCTGTTTGGTCCCGGAAAGGGCGAACACGAGGGAAGAGGGCGGGCTGATCTGGTCACGGCAGCCGATGTGCTGATGTATCTTGGCGCATTGTCCGGCGTCTTTTCGCTGGCGGCGGATCTTCTGGAGCGGGGCGGCTATTTCGCTTTTTCTGTCGAAAAACAGCTGGGAGAGGAGAGTTTCAGCCTGGCGCAGTCGCTGCGCTACCAGCATAGCGAGGCCTATGTGGTCTGCGAACTGGAAGCCAAAGGCTTTACCCTCCTCGAAAGCCAGCAGGAGGTCATTCGCATGGATGGCGGAAAACCCATTCAAGGCATTCTGTTTGTTGCGGCTAAGAGCGGCTGAAAGACCGAATATTGCGATCTTGCCGATAGGTCAGTCTTGCTGACGCAACCCGCTTGAAACCTGCCGGATTTCAGGCATCCTGATGGATCATACGAAGGGTCATTGAAGATGACTCTTCGTATCCCTTTTGCAAATATCTCAAGCGTCTGCTGCATTTGAGATATTTGCAATGCCTTCAAGGCGAGGATGCGTGAGCATCTTCGAGCCTTGGAATAGAACTGCGGAAAATCCGCCTGTCCAGATGGAGAATGGTGATGGCATTAATGAGCAATCTGTTCGGCATCTGGAACGACAATCCCGCCCGTCACAACCGGGCCGAGGATATCCAGGGCATTATCTGCGGCACGATGATTTCGGCGCTCGGCCTCTATCTCATTGCCAAGATCGGCCTTGTCACCAGCGGCATGGCGGGTCTTGCCTTCGTCATCCATTACTGGACGGGCTGGAGCTTCGGCCTGGTGTTCTTCCTGCTGAACATGCCTTTCTACATTCTCTCCATCAAACGGGTCGGCTGGGATTTTACCCTCAAAACCTTCGTGGCCGTGGCGCTGACCTCGTTTCTCGTCGAAATCGAAAGCCGTTTCATCGTCATCGAGAGCATCAGCCCGGTCTGGGGCGCTATCCTCGCGGGTCTCCTGCTCGGCTTCGGCCTGCTGGCTCTCTACCGCCACCGCGCCAGCCTCGGCGGCATTGGAATCCTCGCGGTCTTCGTCCAGGACCGTTTCGGCATTCAGGCGGGATTGGTGCAATTGGCCTTTGATGTCGTGGTCATGGCGCTCGCATTCACTGTGGTCAGCCCATGGGTGGTTGGCTGCTCGATTATCGGGGCTGTGGTGCTGAATGTGTTCGTGCTGATCAACCATCGGTCGGATCGGTATATTGCGTTGCGGTGATGGAAAAATCACGATGCGGCATTCCGCCTTCCGTCTTGACCTCAACCTTTAAATGTCGTGACTACCAGTTCAGGGTTGTAGGTCTCGCTGGAGGGGTGCCATGAAGGTTGGAAGGTGTCTGCTTGCTGCGGTGCTTATTTTGACCGCTGGGCAGGCGACTAGTGCGGGATTGAAGTCCTTCGACATTCCTGCCGATGGTGAAGGCCCCCTGCTGAAAGCTGTGGAGTGGTCGCCCTGTGCAAAGCCAGATGGAGAGATTAAGGCTGGCCCCTTTATTCTTCCGGGGGTTCGAGATTGTCCGGTTGAGGGAGAAAATCGACCACTGATTGTGATTTCCCATGGCTTTGGCGGCACCAATCTCAGCCATCATGACACAGCAGAGGCATTGGCGGACGCAGGATTTGTCGTTGTGGCGATCAATCACCCTGACGATACCGCTGCAAACAAAGAGAGACAGCATAATCTCAAGGCTTTGATCAGTCGTCCGGTGGACGTGAAGCGGATCATAGACTTCATGCTCGGCTCTTCCCCGGATGCAGCCAGGATTGATCCTCAGTCTATCGGCTTTTTCGGATTTTCCCGAGGCGGGTATACCGGGCTTGTCCTGGCAGGGGCGAATCCGGATTTTGGAAGCCTGTCTTCACAGTGCCAAGACCAGACCGGAGCCGCCTGTGATCATGCGAACCGAGACGCCTTTCCGAACGTCGCTTTGCATCATGACCAGCGTATCAAAGCGTTTGTGATCGCCGATCCACTCAGCAGTGTTTTTTCTACGCCAAGCAGTGTGCAAAATGTCACCGCACCCATCCAGATGTGGGGTTCTCAATATGGTGGAGATGGTGTCTCTCCAGAAAACCTTTTGACAGTTGCTCGTAACTTGCCTGACAAACCTGACTTTCATGTCGTGCCAAACTCTGAGCACTTTGCATTTTTGACCGTTTGCCCCGCAGAACTGACCAAAAGCCTCCCAGAACTTTGCAGTGATAGGCCGGGGTTTGATCGAGCCGCCTTTCATCAGGGCCTTAACAGCCAGGTGGTGACATTCTTTAAGGCGCATCTGTAAAGTTTTAGCGGTGCTGCTGAAGTGTAGAGATATGAAATCATTCATAAAAATGCTGGGATTGCTGCCAGTTCATGTCGTCTTGAAGTTAACCGTACCGGAGCCGGATCGGCAATCGTTGCCTTCACAACGTTTACCTTAAATCCAACCCAATTTCAGATGAGAATTCTGCAAGAAATTTAAGGAACTACAGCGTTTTTGTGTGTTCGGTAAAATCCAGTCACACCTTAAAATTGAAGTCTGCATCCTACGGCATCACTGAAATCCAGACCAGCCTTGATCAGGATCAAGGGCGATGGACGTGTTTTCTCCCATGCTCCAGACAACGGCAGTCATGATGGATACACGCATATTCCTATTGTAATTCATGAGGATAAGTCACGATTCGACGCTCGTGCCGTTGCATTTTTTTGCAAAAGCCCCTGGTATTTAGGGGTATCCGCCAGAAGGATATTTATAATGTTGGAAAACAAGGTCAATCGACAGGTTATTGTCTGGACCACACTTTTAGGTGGTTTCATCAGTTCACTGGTAAAATGGGGATCTGAGGTCAATATGCCGCCGCGTGTGCCGGGCGAAGTGTCACCTCCGGGTGCTCATATCGATGCGTGGCTTGGAGGATTTGGCTTCAATTCGCATTCGCTCGATTACATCTATCAGGGCGTCACCGTGCCTGGAGCTGTCACGCTGTATCACTGGCTTTTCAGTTTCGCCTTTGCCCTGGTCTATGTCTTTGCTTCCGTCTATTGGCCGAAGATCAGGCTCTGGTACGGCGCTTTTTATGGATTGATCATCACCGTGGTCATGCATGGATTTCTTATCCCGTTGCTCGGCTTTCGAAATCCGGTTTATGCCAATGGCGCCACAGGATGGCTGTGGAACCTCAACGCCTTTGAGCTTTGGAGCGAGATCCTCGGCCATATCTATTGGTCGGTCTCGATTGAAATTTGCATGATTGCGGTTCTGGCCTATTTCGCCAGGCCTATTCAGGGCGATTGGGTCAAAGCTTAAAACATATGACCACATAAAAGCGGGGAGGCATTTCTGCCTCCCCGTTCTATTTTGCTTGGCCATCAGGCCGCTTGCTTGGCTGCCCCATAGGGATCAAACCGCCCATAGAAGGTCTCGCCCTTCTGCGCCATCTCCTTCAACAGCGGCGTGGGCGTAAAATGCGGGCCGTAGTCCTTGGCCAGCCGCTCGCAGAGCGCCACGAAAGTCTTCACACCCATGCCGTCGATGTAGGACAGCGCGCCGCCGGTATAGGGGGCAAAGCCAAAGCCGAGTATGGAGCCGACATCGGCTTCGCGGGGGTCAACCACGATGCCTTCTTCCATGGTGCGGGCCGCTTCCAGGGCGATGGTCGCCAGGAAACGCTCTTGCAGGGTCTTGACGTTGACGTCATCAGGCTTCTTTTGCGGATAGAAGTCCTTCAGGCCCGGCCAGACATGCTTTTTGGCAGGCTTGGCGGGGTAGTCGTAAAAGCCCTTGCCGTTCTTGCGGCCAAAGCGTTCTTCCTTCTCGACCATGCGGGCCACCAGTTCCATATGGCGCGGGTCCACGGCCTTTTCACCGAGATCGGCGATGGTGGCCTTGAGGATCTTGTAGGACAGATCGATTGCCACTTCATCGTTGAGGGACAGCGGACCAACCGGCATGCCGGCGAATTTCGCGGCATTTTCGATCATCACCGGCGGCACGCCTTCCAGCAGCATATCGTAGCTTTCCGCCATGTAGCGCAGCACGCAGCGATTGACGAAGAAACCACGGGTGTCATTGACGACAATCGGCGTCTTCTTGATCGCCGCCACATAGTCGAGGGCCACTGCCAGCGCCTTGTCGCCGGTCTCCTTGCCGAGGATGACTTCCGTCAGCATCATTTTCTCGACCGGCGAGAAGAAATGAATGCCGATGAAATCCACGGGGCGCTTGGAGTTCTTGGCAAGACCGGTGATCGGCAGGGTCGAGGTGTTGGAGGCAAAAATTGCCCCTTCCGGCAGCACGGCCTCAACCTTTTCGATCACGGCCTTCTTGACGTCGCGGTCTTCAAACACCGCTTCGATTACCAGATCGGCGTCCGACAGCGAGGTATAGTCGTCGCTTGGGGTGATCATAGACAGCAGCTTTTCGCCGTCTTCCTTGCTCATCTTGCCCTTGCCGATTGCACCCGACACCAGGCCTTCAGCCACGGATCTGCCCTTGTTGGCAGCCTCCATGTCGCGGTCGATCAACACCACGGGCAGACCGGCGGCGGCGGTGACATAGGCAATCGATGCGCCCATGAAACCAGCGCCAACCACGCCAACCTTTTTGATCGTGCTTTTCGGCTGGCCTGCCGGGCGGCGTGCGCCCTTGCCAAGCTCCTGAAGCGAGATGAACAGCGAGCGGATCATCGAGAAGGCTTCGGTGGTCTGGACGATTTCGGTGAAATAGCGCTGCTCAATGCGAAGGCCGGTGTCGAACGGCACCTGCAAGCCCTCATAGACGCATTTCAGGATCGCCAGAGCGGCTGGATAATTGCCGGAGGTTTCACGGCGCAGCACAGCCGGTGCCGCAGGCCAAAGCTGGGCCGATGCCGGTGTCCAGATGCCGCCGCCGGGGGCCTTGAAGCCCTTTTCATCCCAAGGTGCAACCGGCTTCAAGCCATCCTTGATCATCTGCTTGGCAGCTGTAATGAGCTGATCCGGTTCCACCACATGGTGCACGAGGTTCATCGCCTTGGCACGCTGCGGCGTCAGGGTCTGGCCGGTGGTCATCATTTGCAGGGCGTCCTGGGCATTGGCCAGACGCGGCACACGCTGGGTGCCGCCAGCACCAGGGAAGATGCCAACCTTGACTTCGGGCAGCGCTAGCTTCACCGATTTGCCGTTGGAGACCACGCGGCCATGGCAGGACAGGGAGAGTTCGAATGCGCCGCCCATGCAGGTGCCGTTGATGGCCGATACCCAGGGCTTGCCATTGGTCTCGATCTTGCGCCACAACCAGCTCATCCGGCCAGCGGAGTCGAACAGTTTTTGAACGGCATTGGCAGGGTCCTTGGCGCGCTCTTCCGCCACCATGGAGAACATGCCGCGGATCATGCTGAGATCGGCACCGCCGGAAAAGGCTGATTTGCCTGACGTGAACACCACGCCCTTGACGGCTGCATCCGCGACGGTGGCATCCACAATCGCTTCGATTTCGTCCATCACCTCCATGGTGAAGACGTTCATGCTCTTGTCGGGCATGTCCCAGGTGACAAGGGCAATGCCGTCTGCGTCGGTCTCAACGGTGAAATTCTTATAGGTCATTATCATCCCTCCCGAAGGATTTTTTGATCGTGGTTTCGTGTGGAAAACCGGTTTCCACTTTTCCTGAAACCACTCAGACGCGCTCAATAACGGTTGCCGTACCCATGCCCGCTCCGATGCAGAGCGTCACCAGTGCGGTGTTCAGATCGCGCCGCTCCAACTCATCCAGCACGGTGCCAAGGATCATCGCGCCTGTGGCCCCCAGCGGGTGGCCCATGGCAATCGCGCCGCCATTAACGTTCATGACATCATGGGACACGTCAAAATGCTGCATGAAGCGCAAAACCACGGCAGCAAAGGCTTCGTTCAGCTCAAACAGATCGATGTCGGCCAGCGTCATGCCGGTTTTCTTCAATAGCTTTTCCGTCACATCGACAGGGCCGGTCAGCATCAAGGCCGGATCGGAGCCGATATTGGCAAAGGCGCGAATGCGGGCGCGGGGTTTCAAGCCCATGCTCTCGCCGCCGGTCTTGGAGCCGAGCAACACAACGCCGGAGCCATCCACAATACCGGACGAATTGCCCGCGTGGTGGACGTAGTTGATCTTCTCAATTTCGGGATGCGCCTGAATGCCGACGGCTTCAAAGCCGCCCATTTCACCGGGCATCTGGAAGGAAGGGTTGAGACCTGCCAGCGACTGCATGTCAGTGCCGGGGCGCATATGTTCGTCGCGGTCCAGAATGGTCAGGCCGTTCTGGTCCTTCACGGCGACGACCGATTTGTCGAAATAGCCATTTGCCCAGGAATTGGCGGAGCGTTTCTGGCTTTCCACCGCATAGGCATCCACATCATCGCGGGAGAAGCCATATTTGGTGGCGATCAGATCGGCGGACACGCCCTGCGGCATGAAGAAAGCCGGGAAGTTGACGGATGGGTCCATGAACCACGCCCCACCCGACATGCCAAGCCCAACACGTGACATGCTCTCCACGCCACCCGCGATGACGATATCATCCGCACCCGTGGCAATCTTGCCCGCGGCCAGATTGATGGCATCAAGACCAGAGGCGCAGAAACGCGAAATCTGTATGCCCGGAGCCTTGGTGGAATAGCCCGCCTCAAAGGCCGCAGCCTTGGGGATCACCGCGCCCGCATCCATGACAGGATCGACGCAACCCATGATGATGTCATCAACGGTGGATGTGTCGAGACCGTTGCGGTCGCGGATGGCTTCCAGCGCCTTGGCGGCCAGGCGCACGGATGGCACTTCATGCAGCGCGCCATCCTTCTTGCCGCGGCCGCGCGGCGTGCGCACGTGGTCGTAAACATAGACTTCAGTCATCGTCTCTCTCCCCGGAGCGCATAGCTCCTGAATTTTTTCAATGGTTTATCCCCGGTGGGGACAAACCGTATTCAATCAAAATGCCTCGGCGGCCATCGCCATCACGCTGTCAGCACCCGCTTCGATGCGAGACTTGCGCAAGGCGGTTTCCGGCATGATCTTTTCCATGAAGAAGCGACCGGTCAACAGCTTGTTGTTGTAATAATCAGCATCACTAGCACCGCTTTCAAGCGCCTCATGGGCGGCCTTGGCCATTTTGGCCCACATATAGCCCAGCACCACCAGACCGAAGAGATGCATGTAATCGGTCGAGCCAGCACCGGCATTGTCGGGCTTGGCCATGGCGTTTTGCATGAACCACATGGTGGATGCCTGAGCGTCGTTCAGGCCCTTCTTCAGCTGCTTGGTGAAGAAGGACAGCTTTTCATTCTCGCGGTTTTCCTCGCAGAAGGCGCCGATTTCGTTGAACAGCGCCATCACGGCCCGCCCACCGTTGAGGCCCAGTTTGCGTCCGACCAGATCCAGCGCCTGAATGCCATTGGCCCCTTCATAGATCATCGCGATGCGGGCATCGCGTACATACTGGCTCATGCCCCATTCTTCGATATAGCCATGGCCGCCATAGACCTGCTGGGCCATGACCGCATGGTCAAAGCCCTTGTCGGTCAAAACACCCTTGAGGATCGGTGTCATCAGGCCAAGAATGTCATCGGCGGTCTGCTTTTCAGCCGCATCACCGGCGCGGTGGGCAATGTCGGATTTCAGCGCCGTCCAGAGCGTGAAGGCGCGGCCTGCTTCGTTGAAGGCCTTGATGGTCATCAGCGCGCGGCGAATATCGGGGTGGACGATGATCGGGTCGGCCTTTTTATCCGGCGCCTTTGCGCCAGACAGCGAGCGGCCCTGAATACGCTCCCGCGCATAGGTCACGGCGTTCTGATAGGCGACTTCGGCAATCGACAGGCCTTGCAGGCCGACGCCCAGACGCGCCTCGTTCATCATCACGAACATGGCCGAGAGGCCCTTGTTCTCCGCGCCGATCAGGTAGCCGGTGGCCTCGTCATAGTTCATCACGCAGGTGGCATTGCCGTGAATGCCCATCTTGTGCTCGATGGCACCGCAGGACACGCCATTTTTGGCACCCAGTGCGCCGTCTTCACCGACGATGACTTTGGGGACGATGAACAGCGAAATGCCCTTGGTGCCCTCAGGCGCGCCTTCGATACGGGCGAGAACCAGATGGATGATATTCTCGCTCATCCCATGCTCGCCAGCCGAGATGAAGATCTTCTGGCCGGAGATTTTATAGGTGCCATCACCATTGGGAACGGCCTTGGTGCGCAGCAGGCCAAGGTCCGTGCCGCAATGGGGCTCCGTCAGGTTCATGGTGCCGGACCAGGTTCCCTCGACCATTTTCGGCAGATAGGTCTGCTTCTGCTGGTCGGTGCCATGCGCCAGAATGGCGGCAATCGCCCCTTGTGTCAGGCCCGGATACATCATCAAGGCCATATTGGCAGACGACATATATTCGCCAACGGCGGCATGCAGCACGTAAGGCAAGCCCTGGCCGCCATATTCCGGTGGGACGGCAAGGCCGCTCCAGCCACCGGCGCAATAGGCGTCATAGGCTTCCTTGAAACCCTTCGGCACAGTCACTGAGCCATCCGCGTTGCGGGTACAGCCTTCCTGGTCGCCGGACAGATTGAGCGGAAATAGCTGCTCTTCAGCAAGCTTGGCGGCTTCGCCGACAATCGCCTCGATCATGTCGGGTGTCGCGTCTTCGAAACCGGGCAGGTTGTTGTAACGCTCCAGGCCCAGCACTGTGTTCAGAATGAAAAGCGTGTCGGCGACAGGTGCCTTATAGACGGGCATGGTCAATGTCCTCCAGATTGCGGCCGGCGTCCTCCCCGGCGATGTTCTGTCTTACAAAATATTGACGTGCGCGTAAACGTCAATACGCAAAAATGTGAATTTGAAGAATGCGCCCTGCCAACGGATAGGTCAGATGTACGCGGAATTTGGGCAGCGGAAGCGAAAGGGGCGATGACCGTCGTGCATATATCACGCTGGATATCTCGTTTGGCGACACAATAAGATGCCCACACCGAAAAGGTTAAAAATCTCAGCCATTCTTAACGGGTTGTTTACCACGTTTCCCCGATTCTGCTGCGGAATGATTTGCGCCGCCTCAAGATGAGAATTGCAACCTCCAATCCCGGGTTTGGGGGAGGGGAGCAGGTCTTGGGGCAGGCCCGAAACGCGAAGCGAGTTTGGAATATGAACGGACAGCGGTCTCCATCGCAGAGCTATAGAGCTCCCGGCCAGATGCCGCCTCACCAGGCGGAGACGCGTCAGGCTGACCCTCGCCCCGGCGGTGCCTCGTCGCTGGATGCCCTGAGCCGCACGATCGAAGGGTTGGAGGCGCGGATCGAAGGTCTGATGAATGGCATCTCCGGCGGCGTCTCCAGAGATGTTCGCTCGGCAACCAGTGCTTTTTCCGATAAGCCATTGCAGGCTTCGGCAGAGATGCCGCCTGCTGCGACCTCTTCTGCTCCTGCCGACCGGCTCGATCCTTTGGCCGAGATCCGCGCCCGGCAACGGGCGTTGGAAGCGGCACGCCCACCCGCTCCGGGACGGGCGTCGCTGCGCGACAACGAGTCCAAATACCGAGCGCCTGATGAGAGTGTAGTCGTGCGCCCGCCCCAGGTGCTGGAATTGGCCCCGCAACTGATGGCTGGCGGGAGTGCCGCGCCCTTGCCGGATTTCTATAAGGCCCTGTCTACCCTGCGCGCCGACCTGCGCCAGGATATCAGCGAGAGCCTTGCCGGTGAAATCGGTGCTTTGCGCTCCGATATCCAGGATATCAGGGTAATGGCTGAAGAAAGCCGTGAAGCCGCTGGCCTGCGTGAGGATTTCATGCGCATGGCCGACAGCCTGGAGCGGATCGGCCATCCCGCCGCGCCCGAAACCGAAGCATTGCGGGCCGATTTCGAGGAATTGCGCTCGTTGATGGACGGACTTGCCCGTGATAGCGGCACGCAGACCATGGAAACCCGTTGGAGCGCGCTTGAAGCGCGGCTCGATACCATCGCGCCTGAGCGCATCCAGCAGGACCTGTTGCAGCTTGCCTACCGGCTGGATGAGATCAAGCAGCAATTGGGCACGATCGGCGATGTGCGCTCCGTGCGGCTGCTGGAAGACAAGCTGGTTGCCATTGCCAAGGCGCTTGAGCATATCGGCCAGCATCTGGAGCCCAACAGCCAGGCGATGCTGGAGCAGTTCGGCCAGCTCGATCACCGTCTGGACGAGATTTCCCGTGCGATTTCCGTTTCTGGCCGTCATGCAGGGCAAGCCACCGATCCGCGTCTGATCGAGCGTCTGGAAGACCGGATCGCTACCATTGCCCATCATCTGGAACTGATTTCCGAGCAGACCGCAGGGTTTCCGGCTGGTGATCTGGAGCACCGTCTCGAAGCGCTATCGTTGAAAATCGAGGATCTGGCGCACCAACAGGCCGCCCAGCGGCTGGAAGAGCGGCTGGACGATCTGACCCGCATGTTGGAAATGTCGCAGCGTGAAAGCCTGCAACCCGAACTGACCGGCTATCTCTCTGATATTTCCCGCAAGATCGACGCGCTGGACCATGCTTCGCTGAGCGACAAGCTGGCCGAGCAGATCGCCGTGATCGGCAGGCGAATCGATCAGATCGATGCTCAGCCGGCGGTATCATCGGTGGATGAAAACCTGCTGCGCAGCCTGGACGACCGGCTTTACTCCATCGCTGCCCGTCTGGATGAGACGAGCGCCTCGCCATCCGGTGATGGCTCCGCCATGGCCGGGCTGGAACAGCAGATCGCCCATCTCTCGGCGCTGATCAGCGCCTCACCCTTGACGGACAATGGCCAGGGCGAACGGATCGAAGGCCGGATGGCGGCCCTTGAGGATTATCTGGCGACCAGCGATGAGTATATCGTTGAGGCGGCTCGCCAGGCCGCCGAAGCGGTGATGGACAATTATGCCCGCCAAAGCCCGGCCTCCGTTCAGGTGGCGGGACAGGACCAGATTGCTGAAACGCTTGGTGTGCTGGCCGATCACCTGCGCCATCTGGAAGAAATCAGCCGGGGCGGGGAGGAACGCAGCCACCGCACCGTCGAGGCTTTGCACCAGACCCTGGTGCAGATTGCCGAAAAACTCGACCAGATGGACCGCCGGACTGCCACAGCCAACAGTGAGGAAGATCGCGCCGGTGCGGCTGTTGCGGCTGCGCAGCGGACCGCGTCTGTTGAGACCGACGTGGAGCCGGTTGTTGACCTCCTTCAGGCTGAAGACGCTATCGATGCGCCTGCTCATGCCGAGGCTCGTCCGCAGAGCGATGATGGGAAGGTCGCGAAACCCAGCCTGATCGCCGGTTTGAGCCGGCGCCTGAAGCCGAAGATCAAGAAAGCGCAGGCCGAGACCGCGACACCGGCAAAGGCCGCCGCGCCGCACCCGCGTCAGATGATCGAGGATGCGCCTTCCATCGATCCCGTTGATATCCTGCCGCCGGAAGAGGCCAATGAATTGCTGGAACCTGGTTCCGGCAAGCCGGATGTGCGCAAGATCCTGGAAAAGGTCCGGGCGCGTCAGCTGGCCGGCTCTGCACCGGCTGAACCTGCGCTTGGTGCGGCAGGTGTAAAACCGGCATCAGCGGATGACCGGATGGATTTCATTGCCGCCGCGCGCCGGGCGGCGCAGGCGGCAGCCCAGGAAACAGAACGGGGCAGTCGTCCGGGCCGGACAGCCCTTGCCGACGAAGTCGCTGGCGGCTCAGCTTTTTCCAGATATCGTCGTCCAATCCTGATGGCAGTTGGCGCGCTTTTGCTGGCGGCTCTTGCCGTCTCGGCGGTAAAGACGCTTGGCGGCGGCAATGCCCCGGCGCCTGCTGAGCAAGCACCACCCACATCGGCACCTGCCAAACTGGCACCTTCTGCGGCCATTGAGGCACCCTCAATCCAGCAGGCACCTCAACAGCCGGTTCGGGCGGTCGAGATCAAGGCCGAAGCACCGCAATCCCAGCCCGCCGTGGAAAGCACCGAGACGGAGCCATCTTACGCGCCGGTCATTCCGGTGACGTCACCGACAGGTCAGGCCAGCCTTTCCTCCACCCCGATGGATGGCAGCCAGACGGTCGCCGGTCTCTCGGCTCAACCGCCGATGCCGGATGCGGCCCAGGCCGGATTTGCCGCCCCGAGGAATGAGGCGGTCAAGCCGCTGTTCGAGGTGCCTGCTGATCTGTCACCCGCTTCACTGGTGACGGCTGCCAAGGCGGGTGAGCCAGCTGCCCTGTTCGAAGTCGGTTCGCGCTATATGGAAGCACGCGGCCTGCCGGGCGATGTCTCGCAGGCAGCTGTCTGGTTCCAGCGCGCTGCCGATCTGGGGCTGGCGCCTGCCCAATATCGCCTTGCCGGGCTTTATGAAAAAGGCACTGGTGTTCAGCGCGACCTGACACGGGCGAAAGGGCTTTACAGCCAGGCCGCCGACGCGGGCAATGCCAGCGCCATGCATAACCTCGCCGTGCTCTATGCCTCCGGTGGCGATGGCAAGCCGGATATGGATGCTGCGGCCAAGTGGTTTGCCAGGGCCGCCGACCTCGGCGTGACGGACAGCCAGTTCAATCTCGCGGTGCTCTATGCGCGCGGTACGGGCGTGAAGCCGGATCTGGAAGCCTCCTATAAATGGTTCGCGCTGGCCGCCAGCCAGGGCGACAAGGACGCAGCCGCCAAGCAGGAAGAAGTGGCAAGATCGATGCAACCTGCTGCACTTGCACGCGCCAAGGCGAGCGTCCAGCAATGGCAGGCAATGCCTGTGAATGCCGATGCCAACACGGTCAACCTGCCGGATGAATGGGTCGGAAAGAGCCTGAAGACCGGCAGCGTCGATATGGAAAAGGCGGTCCGCAACATCCAGG
The DNA here is from genome assembly GCF_013426735.1 of Agrobacterium vitis. NCBI lineage: Bacteria > Pseudomonadati > Pseudomonadota > Alphaproteobacteria > Hyphomicrobiales > Rhizobiaceae > Gillisella > Gillisella vitis. The sequence goes on along the minus strand of NZ_AP023272.1, from coordinate 3,620,219 downwards.
CCATCCTCAACAAGAACGGCTTCAATGCCGGAGAGCCGGATGGCAAGCTCGGTGCCCGCACCGTTGCCGCTATCAAGGCCTTCCAGACCTCGGTGGGCCAGGAGCCAAGCGGCAAGGTTTCCAATGAATTGGTCAAGGCGTTGCTGGCCCATAACGGTTGATGCTGGGGCGGGGCTGATGGAGTTTAACCTTGCAGGCGAACGAAATCCTCCTACAATCGCCTGAACACACCTACGAAACTGATCAATATTGCCGGATGCCAGGCGAGCGTCACGATTTTAGAATGCGTGACGCTTGAGGTTTTTTGGGCAACTGCCCCCAAAATCTACTGGGATTTAAGGAATGATATCGTAAGGATTGACGGGCATCGTCATGGGCATTCCGGCCATGACGGCGGAATTTGGCATTTCGGGCGCATTTCGAGGACAGCCGTGACACTTTACCTGCCGATTGCGGAACTGTCGGTGAATATTTTCATCATCCTCGGCATGGGCGCGGCTGTTGGCTTTCTCTCGGGCATGTTTGGTGTCGGTGGCGGGTTCCTGATTACCCCCCTGCTGATCTTCTATAATATTCCGCCCGTCGTTGCCGTTGCCACCGGTGCCAATCAGGTGGTGGCCTCTTCGGTTTCCGGCGCCATGAGCCATTTTCGGCGTGGCTCACTGGATTTGAAGCTCGGCTGCGTACTGCTGGTTGGCGGGTTGTTCGGCGCGTCGCTCGGCATGTGGATCTTTGTCGCCCTGCGCAAGCTCGGCCAGATCGACCTGTTCATTTCCATCCTCTATGTCGTGCTGCTGGGCTCCATCGGCACGCTGATGCTGTGGGAAAGCATCGGCGCTCTGCGCCGTGCGGCCCGCAAGCAGCCAGCGCCCGTGCGCCGCCCCGGTCATCACAATTGGGTGCATCGGCTGCCGTTTAAGATGCGCTTCAAGAAATCGAAGATCTATCTCAGCGCCATCCCCATTCTGGTGCTGGGTTTCCTCGTCGGCGTGCTGACGCCGATGGGTATCGGCGGCGGCTTCATTCTGGTGCCGGCGATGATCTATCTGTTGCGCATCCCCACCAATGTCGTGGTTGGCACCTCGCTGTTCCAGATCATCTTCGTCAGCGCCTTCACCACCATTGCCCAGGCCAAGGCCAATTATTCGGTCGATATCGTTCTGGCCTTCATGCTGATGATCGCTGGTGTGATCGGCGCACAATACGGGGTACGGGTCGGACAGAAGCTGCGCGGCGAACAATTGCGCGCCCTGCTGGGCCTGCTGGTGATGGCGGTTGGCCTGCGTCTTGCCATCGAACTGGTGATGACCCCTGATGATGCCTATTCCATCGTGGTGGGGAGCACGGGCCGATGATCCTGGGCCGGTTTCTCCTTCTGGGGCTGATCGCACTCTCTGGCGCAAACCTGTTTGCAGGCACCGCGAGCGCCCAGATCCCCTTTCTGACCCCTGATAGTACCGGCAAGGAAACGCTGGAAATCGGCACCTCCACCAATGAAATCGCCATTACCTCGGATTTTCGCGGGGCGGATCTCACCGTGTTTGGTGCGTTGAACAATGTCGATCAATTGCTGCTGGCCATTGGCCAATATGATGTCGTGGTAACGCTGGAAGGTCCACGCGAAGCGGCGACCGTGCGGCGCAAGGAGCGGTTCCTGGGCATCTGGGTCAATCGTCAATCCCTGACCTTCGAGCGGGTGCCGACCTCCTATTCGGTTGCCAGCACCAGGCCGGTGCAGGCGATTGCCCCGCGCGAGGTTCTGAACGATCTGGGGCTTGGCGTCGATTATCTGCCGCTGACCCCGACCGGCCATTTTATCGGCGATATCAATATGGGTGAGTTCCGGACTGCCTATCGCCGCCTGCAACAGACAAGCGGGCTTTATCAGGAGGGCGATGCCGGTATTCGCTTCGTCAGCACCAACCTGTTTCGCGCCAGCCTGCGGCTGCCCGCCAGTATTCCCGATGGCGTGCATGTCGTGCATGCATACCTATTCAAGAGCGGCGTCTTTCTGGCCCAGAAGGATCTGCGCCTGCGGGTTGTGAAGACCGGTGTCGAACAGGCAATCACCGATGCTGCCCATAACCAGCCCCTGTCCTATGGCATCTTCGCCGTGCTGGTGGCTGTCATCACCGGGTGGACGGCCAGCCTCGTCTTCCGCAAGGATTAACAGTCTATCCAAGAATTGCTGTTGGCGGGCTGCAAAAGGCAATTTCTGCGCTTGCCTCGACTCACGTACGTTAAGTACGCTCCGCTCCGGTTCTCGAAATCACCATTTTCACCACGCCAACAGCAATTCTTGAACAGACTGTAAGAGGCATTTAGACAATCGACACGCAATCGAGCGTTGTCATCTGCCTGTCATCTGTGCGCCCTAAGACCGCCCTGCAATCATCTGGCACATATTGGGGGAAACATTATGCGCACCATTCTCGCAGCTCTTTTTACCACGACGGTTCTGGCAGGTGGCGCTCAAGCCGCCACGGTCTATCCGCTTGATCGCGCCACGATCCTCACCGGTTCTCCCTTTGATTTCAAGGTCGAGCTGAAATCTGTCGTCAAGCCGGAAGACGTAAAAATCACCGTTAACGGCCAGGACTACAAGGCTGTGTTCGGCAGCCAGGCACAGTTCACCGCCGAAGAAAAAGGCAAAGAAGACAAGGTTCTGGGTTCGGCCCTGATCCTACGCGATGTCAAGCTTCCGGCGGGCTCCTACAAGGTCGAGGTTTCGGCTGGCGACGAAAAGAAATCCGTCACCTGGGATGTCTATGCGACCCAGCAAAAGCCTGTTGCCAAGAATATCATTTTCTTCCTTGGCGACGGTCTGTCAGTTGCCCACCGCACCGGCGCCCGTATCATGTCCAAGGGCATGACCGAAGGCAAGGCCAACGGCCACCTCAACATGGATACGCTCGACCGGATGGCCTTTATCGGCACGTCCTCGACCAATGCCATCGCCACCGATAGCGCCAACACCATGTCGGCCTATATGACCGGCCACAAGACCGCCGTGAACGCGCTTGGCGTTTATGCCGACCGCACCCCCAACACGTTGGACGACCCGAAGGTCGAAACCATTGCCGAGGCGCTACGCCGCACTACCAAAAAGTCGATTGGCATCGTCTCTCCGGCTGAAATCGAAGACGCAACGCCCGCAGCCGTGGTCTCCCACACTCGCGCCCGAGCCGACAAGGCCGAAATTGTCGGCATGATGTTCAACGTCAAGCCGGATGTCATCCTGGGTGGCGGTTCGGCCTATTTCCTGTCCAAGTCCATTCCTGGCTCGAAGCGTAAGGACGACAAGGACTATATCGCCGAGTTCAAGAATGCCGGCTATACGCTGGCGACCTCAAAGACCGAACTGGACGCCGCTGCTGGCACCAATAGCGGCAAGCTGCTCGGTTTGTTTCATACCGGCAACATGGATACGCTTCTGGATCGCAAGTTCCTGAAGAAGGGGACCGTCGACAAATTCCCCGATCAGCCGGGCCTGGTCGATATGACCAAGGTTGCCCTTGATCAGCTGTCCAAGAACCAGGACGGCTTCTTCCTGATGGTCGAAGGCGCTTCCATCGATAAAATGTCCCATCCAATGGATTGGGATCGGGCGATGTATGAAACCATCGAATTCGATCAGGCGATTGGGCTTGGCCTCGAATTCCTGAAGACTCATCCCGATACGCTGATCGTCGTCACCGGCGACCACACCCATGGCGTTTCCATCATCGGAACCATTGACGACGACAAGCCCGGTACCGAGATGCGCGAAAAGGTTGGCGTCTATGCCGATGCCGGCTTCCCGAACTATGAAGACAAAGACGGCGACGGCTTCCCGGACAAGGTCGATGTATCGCGTCGCCTGGCGGTGTTCTCGTCCAACTTCCCGGACTATTACGAGACCTTCCGCCCCAAGATGGACGGTCCGTTCGAGCCGGCAATTCAGAATGAGAAGAAGCAATACGTCGCCAACGAGGCCTATAAGTCGGTGCCGGGTGCGGTTTTCCGCGAAGGCAATCTGCCACGCTCCGCCGACACCGCCGTTCACGCTGTTGACGATGTCGTGCTTCAGGCCACGGGTGCCGGTTCGGAAGGCTTCAAGGGCTATCTGGAAGAAAGTGACGTCTACAAGGTCTTGGCCGACGCTTTTGCCCTTGGTGCGCCAAAGGCCAACTAAGCCTGCTATGATACTCGGCTCCTGGTGCGGATATCGCATCCGGAGCCTATTCTATTGAGACTTCCACCATTTGTTTTTACGCATTTCCTGGAAATGCTCTATTTTTTGAGGGTGCATGGCGTGGTGCGATGCCGTGTTCAGTGCCGAGGCGTTACGATGAAAGATCTCAGCAGGATTGCTTTTCGGCGGCGAGACAGTTTGGCCCTTTTCGGGTGTGCCGCCCTTGCTCTGTTCTCAAAACCGGCAAAAGCAGCACCGCAGCTGATCGATTTCGACCAGCTCTATGGCAAGGTTGGCGTGCTCGGGCTGGAATTTTCCGACATGGTCAAACGGGCTGCCGGAAAACCGGTGGCGATGCGCGGTTTCATGGCGCCGCCGCTGAAGGCGGAGGCGGCGTTTTTCGTGCTGACGGAAATTCCGATGGCGCTTTGCCCGTTCTGCTCATCCGACGCGGACTGGCCGGACAATATCGTCGTGGTCTACCTGAATAGAAAGCAGACATTCGTGCAGCCGGGAACCCGCATCGAAGTGGTGGGAACCCTGGAAATGGGGTCCTGGACCGACCCTGAAACGGGTTTCGTCAGTCTGTTGCGGCTGAGAAACGCCACCTATGGCACGGTGTGACCGGCTATGATGTCACTTGCTCTCGAGGATGTCGCGGTCCGCTATATTGGTTTGCCGAAGCCGGTTTTAAACATTGGTCGGCTTGAGGTTGCCGCTGGCGCTCAACTGGCGATCATCGGCGGTTCCGGTTCGGGCAAAAGCACGCTTGTTAATGTGATGACGGGGTTGGAGCGCCTGCGCCAAGGCCAAGCCCGCTGGAACAGCACTGATCTGTCGGGCCTGTCGGAAGGCGCGCGCGACCGGTTCCGTGCGGCGCATATCGGCTTGGTGATGCAGGAATTTCATTTGTTTTCCGGCCTGTCTGCTATCGACAATATCCTGCTGCCAGCCCGGCTGGCGCGAGTGGCGTCGCCTGCCTGCGTCGAGCGCGCCCACGACTTGATGCAACGTTTCGGCCTTGGGCGACCTGATCAGGCTATTGAAACCATGTCGCGTGGCGAAATGCAGCGGGTGGCGGTGGCCCGGGCGCTGTTGAGAAAACCCGGTGTGATCATTGCCGACGAGCCGACCGCAAGCCTCGATGCCGAGGCGGGGGCTGCGGTTGCCGATCTTCTTCTGGATCTGGCGAAAAGTGAGGGCAGCACCTTGATCGTCGTTTCCCACGATGCCCGCCTGGTGGAGCGCCTGCCACGCAGGATTGAGTTGAAAAACGGTGAAATCGTCCAGGATACAGGTGACGTTGTTGGTCATCGGGCCGGTCCTCGGGAAGGTGACGCATGATCCGTTTCATCCTTGCCGATCTGCGCCGTCTCTGGGCCGGTGCGCTGGTGGTCTGTCTGTTGGTGGCGCTCTCGACCGCGCTTGGTGTGACGGTGACCTTGCAGGAAAGAGCCTTGCGGCTGGGCAGTGCCCGGGCTGCCGATAAATTCGATCTGGTGATCGGTGCTGCGGGGTCGGAAACCCAGCTGGTCCTGTCCTCGGTGTTTTTGCAGCCTTCGCCCTTGCCCCTGGTGCCCGGTGCGGTTCTGGCGACATTGCAGACCGATCCCCGCGTGGAATGGGCAGCACCTGTGGCGTTTGGCGATAGTTTTTCCGGCTATCCAATTGTTGGTACAACGACACGGCTGATCACTGCGACCACGCCGGGCTTTGCCGAGGGGCAGCTGTTTCAGCGCGAAGGCGAGGCGGTGGTGGGGGCCGATGTGAAACTGAAGACCGGCGATACGGTCAAGCCGATGCATGGCACGGCTGCCGAAGGCGGTCATACCCATGGCGAATTGGCTTATCGTGTCGTTGGCAGGCTGAAAGCCACCGGCACGGCCTGGGATCGTGCAATCCTCGTTCCGGTTCAGGCCGTCTGGCATATTCACGGTCTCGGTGAAGAGCATGAGGATCATGATGCGGAGGAGGCAGCCGCGGACAAGGGCGAGGCCGGTCACGACGAGGATCATGACGAGCACGATCATCATGGCCATATCGATCCTGACGCGGCCCTCTTAGAGCAGTTTTCAGCTGCTGATCCCGGCATACCGGCCATTCTGGTCAAGCCGAAAACCATTGCCGCCGCCTATAAGCTGCGGCAGGACTATCGCAACGACCGGACACTCGGCGTTTTCCCCGGCGAGGTTCTGACCAGGCTTTACGCGACGCTGGGGGACGCGAAACTGGTGCTGTCCTTCGTGGCAATCGGCGCGCAGGCGCTGGTGGCGGGCGCGCTGTTGCTGGTGACGGTCGTTCATATCGGCCAGCGCCGCAAGCAGATTGGTGCGCTCAGAGCCTTTGGTGCTCCCAGGTTTTCGGTCTTCCTGATCGTCTGGTGCGAGCTTTTCAGCCTGTTTCTGGGTGGCATCGGGCTTGGTGTGGCTATGGGATATGCAGCGGCAAAGGTCATTTCGCAAACCGTGAAGACCAGCAATGGCTTCGACCTGCCGGTGGAATTCGCAAGCCAGGATGGCTGGCAGATGTGTGTCATGCTGGTCTTTGCGGGACTGCTTTCGGCACTGCCAGCCTGGCTTGCCTATCGCCAGTCACCGGTGGCGGCGCTGCGCTCCTGACGGAGCACGGCATGGCCTGCTTTATGTTCTGTCATAGAACGGTCACCCGCCAAAGGTAAGTGAGCCGCCACAGTTCTTGTTCCATTTTCGGTTCAAGACTGGTGCTTCGGGAGCATGGCGATGGGCATATCGGTTCGAACATTGGTTTTCTCAGCGCTTGGCTTGGCTATGGTGGCCTTTCCCGCGCCGGGTTTTACCCCACTGGCCTTTGCCGATAGCGGCATGGTGCTGGATAAGTATGTGGCGTTGATGCGCCATGGCGTGCGCCCGCAAACCAGCGCCAAGGAAATCGCCCCGCTATCGTCCAAGCCGTGGTTGCAATGGGATACCGCCGATGGTCAATTGACGCCGCACGGCGCTGAAGCAACGGCACAATTGGCACGGTGGGAGGGCGCTATGCTGAGGGGCCGGGAGCTTCTGCCGAAGGACGGCTGCCCTGCGACCGGCGCGGTGTTCGGCTGGGCGAATGGCTCGGTGAAGCGCACCATCGATACCGGCAATGTCATGCTTTCCACCCTGTTTCCCGGCTGTGGTCTGACGGTTGGCTTCAACAATACCGAGGCCACGGATGGCGTCGATGTGCTCTATGCCCCTTCCGATACCAAGCTTGGCGCTGTCGATCCCGACAAGGCCAAGGCTGCAATTTTGGAGGCAGCGGGTGGCGATCTTGAAAAGCCCCGGGCACGCGCTGCCAGCCTGATGCAGGAACTCGACGGTATTCTCGACTGCTGCGCGGCCTCGCTTTGCGAAAAGGCCGAGGCGTCTGCTGCCTGTACGTTGTCGCAGCGCCCCTGGTCGATCAAGGTCAAGCAGGCCAAGGGGGAAAAGCCTGCCAGCGTCGAAGTGGTCGGCCCGTTGAAGGATGCGGGCACCGTCGTTCAGGTTTTCCTGCTGCAATATGCCAATGGTTTTCCTGCCGATCAGGTCGGATTTGGCAAGGTGCCGACAGAAGCGGACATTATCCGCCTGTCGCAGCTGCGCCAGATCAAATATGATCTGGGCAATCGTGTTCCTTATCTTGCCGCCCGCGATGTTTCCAATCTTCTCAATCAGCTGTTGCTGGCGGTTGCCGCCGATCCGGCGACAGGTCTGGCCAACAACAGTGCGCCCAGCGATGGCCCGCCAAATGCGAAATATCTGCTGTTTACCGGTTCCGACACGCAGCAGGCGGAAATCGGTGCCATGCTTGGCCTGCATTGGCATATCCCGCCTTATCTCGATGATGAAACCCCTCCCACCGGCACAATGACTTTCGAGCGCCTGCACGATGCCACGGGCAAGGTGTTCGTGCGGATGCAGTTCATCGCGCCGTCGCTGGACCAGATCCGCAATGCATCGGTTCTGGATGACAAAAACCCACCACTCCAGGCCGCCATTGCGCTGCCAGGCTGCGAAACGGAACAGGTTGACGGCGCCTGTCCGCTGGACCGCTTCCTCGCCATCGCCCGCCCCAAGCTGGACATGACGGCAGTGGCGCCGCAAATCTATCTGGCCAGTGGGCATTGAGAGTCGGTCAGGTTCAAACTGAACCTGACATCCGCCATGACGTTCATTCGAAACGCTATGCAGAATGGCGCCTCGGCTTTTCACCGGGGTGCGGAGATGCATTGTCGATTACTTTAAGGCATTGCCGATTGCCGAAGCCAGTTTGCGGTTTTGCTGGACCGTGTCCAGGGCGGGACCATGGCTGGCGGTGAAATACTGGTCGCGGCCGCTGTGTTTTGCCTGGTAAAGTGCAGCGTCGGCGCTCGCCACCAGATCGTCGCTGGAGTGGATATCGTCGGACGGAACAGCCGCCACGCCGATGCTGACGGTAACGATACCCTTTTCGCTATCGCCATGGGGAATGTGCAGGTCGCGAACTGCCTGGCAATAGTATTCCGCCACAGTCGAGCCTCCGGCAAGATCGGTATCGGAGAGAATGAGCGCCATTTCCTCGCCGCCATAGCGGGCAGCGATATCGGTGCTGCGTTTCGCGACCGAACGCAAAGTCGCGGCGATCTGGCGTAGGCATTGGTCCCCCGCCTGGTGTCCGTAGCGATCGTTAAACAGTTTGAAATGGTCGATATCGATCATCAAAAGGCTGACGCCCGATCCGGTGCGGTGGGACCGTGCAAATTCTTGCCGGAGTTGCACATCAAAGGCGCGCCGGTTGTAAAGGCCGGTAAGCCCATCGGTAAAGGCCGCTTTTTCCAGGGCGCGATTGGTGTGACGCAGCAAGCCCTCCGCCTGTTTTGCCCTGGTAATATCCGTAAAGACGATCAGCGAACCGCCTCCGCCGACACTTCTTGTCTGAGCTTCGAGGCTTCGTCCGTCCCAAAGGGTAATTTCGCGCTTGCCCGGCACCAGCGGTAAAACAGGCAGACTGTCGAAGACTTGTTCTGGCAGGATGGGGTCGCTGTCGCGAGGTGTCATCTCTTCGCCACGTGCGCGCGAAGCGGCGATGATGTCGTGAAGATCAGCGCCAGGCACCCTGATATCGGCGGTTTTGGAAAACATGGAGCGATAGCGTTCATTGCAATAGACCAGCTTTCCCTGTCGATCGAACATCACAAGCCCATCGGCCATATTGGCCAGGGCATCGGCCAATTGCTGGCGGCTCTCAGCCAATTGCTGCTCCAGTTCCTTCTGCTTGCTGATGTCGCGGCTATGGGTGGCAAGAGCGATGATCTCTCCGGTCCTCTGGTCGTGGATCGGATATTTCAGGGTCGAATACCAGCCCTTGGCGCCGGCAGGCGTTTCATAGCTCTGCTCGATATGGACAGGCTTGCCCGAGGCAAAGACAGCCTCTTCGTCAGCACGGTAGCGGGCTGCAAGCTCGGGGGAATGAAAATCCGCATCGGTTTTGCCAATCATCTGCGCGGGGTCGTTGAGACCAAGGGCCGTGGCCGAGGCGCAATTGGTCAGGATGAAGCGGCCATCTCGATCCTTGGCCGTCAGGGTTTCCGGCATGCTCTCGATAACGGTCAGGTAAAGTTTTGCCTCCTGTAATCGAGCGCGTTGCAATGTCTCGCTTCTGATCACAGCCGCTGCAAGCAGAGCAGCCAGGGATTGCATTGGCAAAAGCAGTGGCAAGACGGCAAACACCGCTGGCCATGTTTCAGACGGAATGACCAAGAGCGTTACCTGTGGCAGAATGATGAGACCAAGGCCCATGGCCGCGATGCGCCTTAGGCTCAAGATTGCCTGTTCATCGCGCCAGCCTGCCCAAACACCCGCGCCTGCAGCCAGTAAAATAGCCAGAGCTCCGGCTCCCGCGCCGATCCCACCTTCCAGAACACGCCAGGTTATAGCAATGCCTGCTGCAAAAATGGCACAAACCGGGCCGCCCATCAGTGCGCAGACCGCAATGGCACTACTGCGAAGATCCATGAAAAGACCCGGTACGATCGTTATCGGAAATTGCATGGCGACGATGGCCGTGACGCCGCCAGCAATACCAAGCCCGATTGGCCTATAGGCAGGGCTCTGCTGTTCCAGCCATCCGGCCAGCCTGCTCGAAACGATGGAAAACAGCGTGACAAGGGCACTATTGACCAGAATAAGCGTCATGGTCGTGTTCATCTGTTCCGGCGTCTCCTCCATGGCCCGTCAATGCATTGCAGGAAAAGCAAGAAATCTCGCCGAGCCTGTTTCATGGGCCAGAGAGTAGAAGATGATCGTTAATTTGTAATTTCGAAGATATGTATATTGCTGCATCTATCTGGGGCGCGGTCTCCGGCGACCGGGGATAACCTTGGCGATGTTGCGCCTCGGCGCTTGAGGACCCCGGCCCGCAGGTCTACGGATAAACATCCCCAGGTGGTGGCAAAGGCAGGACAGATTCATGGCGGCAGCAGACAAACAGGCAGGCAAGTCCCGCAAGCCCATCGCCTCCAGTCCTGAACAGCATTCCCTGCTGGACGATGTGCAGGGCCTGCTGGCGGGAGCCATGTTGGCGGCGCTGGGCGTCGTTTTGTTGTCCAATGCCAAATTGCTCTCGGGAGGAACCGCAGGTGTCGCCTTTCTGCTGCATTATGTGTCGGCTGTGGGGTTTGGCCCGATCTTCTTTGCCATCAACCTGCCCTTCTACTATTTTGCTTTCCGGCGGATGGGGCTGGCCTTCACGGCAAAAACCTTCATCGCGGTGTTGCTGACCTCGGTGCTGAGCGCCCTCCTGCCGAAATTCATCGGCTTTTCCCTGCTGGACCCGCTGGTCGCGGCCATCTTCGGCGGGCTGCTGGTTGGAACTGGCATGCTGGTGCTGTTTCGCCACCAGGCAAGCCTTGGCGGCTTCGGTATCCTGGCGCTGTATCTTCAGGATCGCTACGGCTGGCGGGCCGGGCTTGTGCAGCTTTGCTTTGATGGCATGGTGCTGATCGGCTCGTTCTTCGTGGCGACGCCCGGCATCATTGCCTGCTCGATCATCGGCGCTGTTGTTGTCAACCTGACGCTGGCGATCAATCACCGCAAGGATCGCTATATCGCTATGTAGGCTGGAGCGTCTTGTGATTTGGAATGAAACTTGCTGCCAGATGCCAAAGGGCCGAATTCGGCCCTCGCCCTGATTGATGCTCAAGAAAGAGACAGATAATGACGTTTTTCCGAACCGCTCTGGTCGCCGCCCTGCTGTTGACGACCTCTCTTGCCCAGGCCGAGGATGGCACGCTGGCGATGATCAAGCAGGCGGGCGTGATCCGCATCGGCACGACAGGGGACTATAAACCCTTCAGCTACAAGGGTGGCGATGGCGAATTGGTCGGCGCCGATATTTCCATGGGCAAGGCATTGGCCACCGATCTCGGCGTCAAGCCGGAATTTGTGATGACCACCTGGAAAACCATGCTGGAGGATTTCAAGGCCGGAAAGTTCGACATGGTTCTGGGCGGCATTACCGTTAATCCGGCCCGCGCCGAGGTGGGCGATTTTTCGCTTTCGAATGTCAAGGATGGCAAACGGCCGATCGTCCGTTGCGAGGACAAGGACCGGCTGGTGACGCTGGAGGCGATCGATCAGCCCTCGGTGCGCGTTATCGTCAATCCCGGCGGCACCAACGACAAATTTGCCCATGAGCATTTCACTAAGGCGCCTATCGAAGTTTTTCCCGATAATAAGGTGATTTTCGATCAGATCGCCGCCAACAAGGCGGATGTGATGGTGACCGACGGCGTGGAAGTGGACCTGCAATCCAAGCTGCATCCCGGCGAGCTTTGCCCTTCTGCCGTCAAGGAACCCTTCACCCATTTTGAAAACGCCTATCTGCTGCGCAAGGACCCAACCTTCAAGGCTGCGGTGGACAGCTTCATGGCCAAGGCGCTTGAAAGCGGCGACTGGAAGGCCAAGCTGGACGCTGCGATGCAGTGAAGCTCCTGCTGTAACCGTAAAATGGTCAGGAGCGGCTTCTTTTTAGCCCGGTTTCACCTATCTTATCTCTGTGTCTGAGCCGGAATCCACGCTTTCCCTATTGCCTCCCCCCTTCGAGCGCTGGTTTGCGCAGAAGGGATGGCAGCCGCGTGCGCATCAGTTGGAGCTGCTGGCGCGGGCCGGGCAGGGGGAAAGCACACTTCTGATTGCCCCGACCGGGGCTGGCAAGACCCTTGCCGGGTTTCTGCCCTCGCTGGTCGATTTGACCCGGCGCGGGCGAAAGCGGCCGGGCGAGGCTTTTACCGGCATTCATACGCTTTACATCTCGCCGTTGAAGGCGCTGGCGGTCGATATTGAGCGTAATCTGGTCAAGCCGGTCGAGGAAATCGGCCTGTCTGTCAGCATCGAGACCCGCACCGGCGATACGCCGCAGGCCAAGCGGGCGCGCCAGAAGCTCAATCCGCCGGATATTCTGCTGACCACGCCGGAACAGCTGGCTTTGCTGATCGCCAATGGCGAAGCGCCTCGGTTCTTCAGGGATCTGCGCTATGTGATCTTCGACGAGTTGCATTCGCTCGTCACCTCCAAGCGCGGCCATCTTCTGGCGCTGGGACTGGCCCGGCTGCGGATTTTGGCACCCGGACTTCAAACCATCGGACTGTCCGCCACCGTCGCCGATCCACCGGAGCTGCAACGGTGGCTGGTGGCGCAAAGACCGGGGGAACCGGCCTTGGCTGGGCTGGTGACGGTAGCGGGCGGGGCAAGGCCCAATATTACCATTTTGAAGACGCAGGAGCGCATTCCGTGGTCCGGCCATTCGGCCCGCTATGCCATTCCTGATATCTATGCGGTGCTGAAACAGTTTGCGATGACGATCATTTTCGTCAACACCCGCTCACAGGCGGAAATGCTGTTTCAGGAATTGTGGACGGTGAATGATGACAGCCTGCCGATTGCCCTGCATCACGGCTCACTGGATGTCGGCCAGCGCCGCAAGGTGGAAGAGGCGATGGCCGCTAACCGGCTGCGCGCCGTGGTCGCCACCTCGACGCTGGATCTCGGCATCGACTGGGGCGAGGTCGATCTCGTTATCCATGTCGGCGCGCCCAAGGGCGCCAGCCGGTTGGCGCAGCGGATTGGCCGGGCCAATCACCGCATGGATGAGCCGAGCCGCGCCATTCTGGTTCCCGCCAATCGCTTCGAGGTGATGGAATGCCAGGCGGCACTGGATGCCAACTATCTCGGTGCGCAGGACACCCAGTCGGTGGGTGAAGGCCCTCTGGATGTGCTGGCCCAGCATGTGTTGGGCATGGCCTGTGCCGCACCCTTCGACACGGAGGCACTTTACAATGAAGTAACGTCAGCCATGCCTTACGCTTCACTGTCGCGAGACACGTTCGGGCGGATTGTCGATTTTGTCGCCACCGGCGGTTATGCGCTGAAGACCTATGACCGTTATGCCCGCATCCGCAAAACGGCAGAAGGACGCTGGCGGATTTCCAATCCGGCGGTGGCGCAGCAATACCGGCTCAATCTCGGCACCATTGTCGAGGAGCCGATGCTGAATGTCCGGCTCGTCAAGCGCAATCATCTCGGCTCCATCGGGCGAGGCGGCATGACCCTTGGCAAGGTGGAGGAGTATTTCGTCGAGCAACTGACGTCGAGCGATACATTCCTGTTTTCCGGCAAGGTCTTGCGGTTCGAAGGCCTGCGTGAAAGCGAATGCCTGGTGTCCAATGCCTTTTCGCAGGACCCGAAAATTCCCGCTTATGCGGGCGGAAAATTTCCGCTCTCCACCTATCTTGCCGATCAGGTGCGGGCCATGCTGGACGATCCCGCCCGCCGCGCCAGCCTGCCGGATCAGGTGCGTGACTGGCTGGAAATCCAGAAAGCCAAATCCGTGCTGCCGAAGCGTGGCGACCTGCTGGTCGAGACCTTCCCACGCGGCAAGCGCTTTTACATGGTGCTCTATCCATTCGAGGGGCGGCTGGCCCACCAGACATTGGGCATGCTGCTGACGCGGCGACTGGAGCGGTGGCGGGCCAAGCCGCTTGGCTTTGTGGCGACAGATTACGCCCTGGCGATCTGGGGACTGGAGGATCTCGGCTGGATGGTGTCCACGGGCAAGCTTTCGCTGGCTGACCTGTTTGAGGAAGACATGCTGGGTGACGATCTGGAGGCATGGCTGGACTCCTCCTACATGCTGAAGCGCACCTTCCGCACCTGCGCGGTGATTGCCGGGTTGATTGAAAAACGCCATCCCGGCAAGGAAAAATCCGGCAGGCAGGTGACGGTCTCTGCGGACCTGATCTATGATGTACTGCGCGCCCATGAGCCTGATCATATCCTGTTGCAGGCCACCCGTGCCGATGCGGCAAACGGTCTTTTGGACATTGCCCGGCTTGGCGATATGCTAAAGCGAATCAACGGCCATATTCTCCACAAGGCACTGGACCATGTCTCGCCGCTGGCCGTGCCTGTTATGCTGGAGATTGGTCGGGAAACGGTGGTCGGCGAAGCCCAGGAAGATGTGCTGGCGGAAGCGGCCGAAGATCTCATCGCCGAAGCGATGGGATAAGATGGAATGGTCAGGACATGACAGGCCGGATATGACGGGATTGACGACGGCTTCTATAATGCGCCCGGAGAGGACGGAGCTTACCGCCGAGATCGAGATCTGCGGTGTCGAGGCCATCTGTGACCTGTCCGGCACGCTGTATCTGCCGGCATTGCGATTGCTCGTCGTCTCCGACCTGCATCTGGAAAAGGGTGCGGCCTTTGCGCGGCGTGGCCAGCTTCTGCCGCCCTATGATACCGTTGCGACATTGAAAAAACTGCAAGCGGTGATTGCCCGTTTCGATCCGGCAATCGTCGTCAGTCTGGGTGACACGTTTCATGATCGGTTGGGATCGGCCTTGATGCCGGAACCCTTCCGGCAGACACTTGAGCAGATGTCACGAGGCCGCGAATGGATCTGGATTACCGGCAATCATGATCCTGATGGGGTCGAAAACTTGGCTGGCCTGGTGGCCGATGAAATTTCCTATGGCGGATTGGTGTTTCGCCATGAACCGCAAATCGGTGAAAGCGCCAGAGGCGAGATTGCCGGCCATCTTCATCCATCAGCTACAGTGCGCCGGCGGGAGAAATCCGTGCGTCGCGCCTGTTTTGCCGCCGATGGCGACCGGCTGATCATGCCGGCTTTCGGGGTGACGACGGGCGGGTTGGATCTGAAGCACAAGGCATTCACAGGGCTTTTCGCAAGGGAGACGCTGGTCGCGCATCTTCTGGGCCGGGAGCGGATCTATTCGGTGCGCTTCAGCGGCCTGTTCGCCTGAAAGCGGAGTTAGTGTAAGAATTCACTTACTTTGATGCGCCATCTCCCGCACGCGCACCACCGTGACCGTACAAGGCGCTTTCGAGGCAACTTCCGCCGATACGCTGCCGAGCAGGGCGCGCTTTGGTGAATTGGCACGGGCGCCCATGACGATATGGTCAACACTGTTGTCGCGGGCATAATCCAGGATAGCATTGGCGGGTGAGGTGCTTTCCAGCACATGGCAGGTAATTTGCGGCTGGTCCTTCAACGGCGCAGCCCATTGCCGCAGCTTGCCAAGGCGGGTGACATGCTTGTTATTGCCCTCGTCGTCCAGGTCGTTGTCGAGGTTGAGCCGGGCGATTTTCAAAATATTCAGGCAGGCAAGCCGCGCGCCGGGTGAGCGCGCCATGATGCGCGACACCGTCAGCAGCATGGCTTGCGTCAGTTCCGTCGAGGTTTCGCCAAGGTCGAGGGCGACGACGATGATCGGTGCATTGGCCAGGGCCGCCGTGGCGGTTTGTGGCTTGAGCAATTCGATCGGGTCGGGGTTGAAGCGGCGTTTCAAAACCTCCGCCAGTCCGTCCTGCTTCAGTTTGTCAGCCCGCGCCGTCAGGGCAACGGCAGGCAGGTCCTTCAGGTCCAGCGCCAGTTGGGCTGCGGTCGGCGTCCTCCTTGCCGGGTTCACCTCCAGGCAGCGCAGGATGACTTCCTGGAAGGCGGGAGAGATCGCCGGGTTCAGCGCTCGTGGCGGCACCGGATCGCGCCATAGCCGGCGTTTCAATCCCTTCAGCCGCTGCGGATCGCCAAAGGGGCGTTTTCCGGTGGCAAAGAAATACATCAGCACGCCCAATGCAAACAGGTCGGAACGAAAATCCGAGCGAATGCCCAGGATCTGCTCGGGCGCCATATAGGGTGCGGTGCCATAGGGCAGGCGAAATTCCTCGTTCACCAGATCCGGCAGATCCAAATGGCGTGCCAGGCCGAAATCCACCAGCACCGCCTCGCCGCTGTCACGAAACAGGATATTCGAGGGCTTGATGTCGAGGTGAACCACGTGCTGGCGATGCAGGTCGGCAAGCGCCGTGGCAATCCGCTCGCCCATCCGTGCCACCTCCTCTGTGGCGAGCGGCAGGCTATCGAGCAGCGGATAGAGCGATTTGCCCGGCAGTCTTTCGAACACCATGTAAGGCAGTTGGGTGAAATCGCCATTGGCAACAAAGCGGGGCACATGCGGGCCGGATATGCGCGGCAGGATCATCTGCTCCATTTCAAAGCCGACAATCATCGCCGGATCGATGCCGCCGCCCATTTCCGGTACTTTCATCAACAGCGGAAAGAAATAATCCGGATGGGTCACGGCATAAAGCCGCGCCATGCCGCCCTTATGCGCCTGCTCCACCACGGTAAAACCATCAATCACGCTGCCGGGTTCAAGGCGGTTGCGGGCCATGTCATCGTCCTCTGTAGAGCCGTGTGGCAAGCGTCTCACTCAGGCCCGCCGCACGGATGGCCGCTGCCGCGCCGTCGATGTCATAGTTGACCCTGATGAAGGTCAGCGTGTTCTTTATCGTATCGAGCAGGCCAAAGGCCGCCGCCGGATCGCCATCACGTGGCTGGCCGACCGAGCCGATCACGCCGAGCCAGCGCCGCTGGGCCAGAAGCGGAATGTCCGTTTGCGAATGGGGAACAAAGGTGGTGATCTTGCCTTGAGGTGGAGGGCCATCAGTGGTTTGACCATAGGAAGCGAGCGCATAAAGCGTCGGTCGATGGACATGGCCGCAAAAACTGAGCCGCGCCGTGCAGGCGGCAAAATGCTGCGCTGCCGTGTCGCTGTCGGTTACATAGTGAAAGGCCGAGGGGGAGGTGGCTTCGGCATGGACATAGAGCCGGTCTTCATCCCGCAGCATCATCGGTAGATTGGCCAGAAAGGTCCGCTGTTCTTCGCTCAGGACCTGCCGCGTCCAGTGAATGGCGGCGCGGGCCGTGTCATTGAGGGAAATGGCGGGATCGCTTACCGCCTGGTCGTGATTGCCCCGCACCACCAAGGCACCTTGCTGCTGCAAAGCGCGGACCTTGTCGACGCAGCGGACGGGATCGCCGCCATAGCCGACGATATCGCCGAGAATGACGATGCGTTCGGCACCAGCCTGCGCCGTCGCCTGCAAGACCGCGTCAAAGGCCTGGGCATTGCCGTGGATGTCGGACAAAAGAGCAATGCGCATCGACCCTCCCCTGGCATTGCATCAGCACGGCCAACCATAGGCTGTTTAACGAGGCCGCGCTATTGGACTGAAGGTGAGGGGGCATGAAAAATCCCCTCTGGCACGAGGCGCAGAGGGGATGATTTGGTAAGCCTGCCCGCAGGTCGATTACAGTCTGTTCAAGAATTGCTGCTGGCCTGGCGAAAATGGTGATTTCGAGAACCGGAACGGAGCGTACTTAATGTACGTGAGTACCGGAAGCGGAGAAATTGCCATTTGCAGACGGCCAGCGGCGATTATTGGATAGACTGTTAGGCAGCGCGAACGATATCGATTAATTCGACCTCGAAAATCAGATCCTGACCGGCCAGTGGGTGGTTGGCATCGATCGTCACCACATCGCCTGCCACATCGGTTACGGTCACGATCAGCGGCGTGCCATTACCACTCTGGGCTTGAAGCCGTGTGCCGGGTGCCACATTGACATTGGCGGGGATCAGGTCGCGCGCCACCTGCTGAATTTTCTGCGGATCATGCGTGCCATAGGCTTCTTCCGCAGGCACGGTCACCCGCTGGCTACGCCCGACCTCCATGCCATCCACCTGTCGTTCAAGCCCCGAAATGATCTGGCCGGAGCCAATTTCGAACTGGAGCGGATCGCGGTCGCGGGAGGTATCGAATTGCGTGCCATCCGGCAGCAGGCCGGTGTAGTGGATGCGTACGGTATCGCCGTTTTTCGCTTGCGTCATGGTAATGTCCTTTCGTCTCAAGGGAGGCACGGGTGCAATGGGCACAGCATTGCCTCCTTGAAGCTTCCTTTTCGCCAGGCCATTTCTGGGACGTCCCGGATGGCCATAGCGGAAGCGATTCAGCCGACACACGGAAAATTCGTGAGTTGCATGACGACTATCGGAGTGTTCACACCCAAAGGTGCAAGCCTTAATAGAGGTAGGCCTGAAACGCGGCAGATCAACGGCAGCACGGTAAAAACTGGGAAAACTACAGCCCTGTGCGCCATGGATGACGCACGAAAATTATATTTAAATATTTGTATACAATAGACAATTCATTAAATTGATTCCGCTTTGAGGAATTATCCCGGAACGGGATTTTCTATTCCGCAGCGCTGCGGCGGGGGCTGGAGACCTGGGTAATATAGGCCCGCAAAGCCGCTGGACGGACGGGCTTATGCTGCACGGCAATGCCCTGCCGTTCAGCCTCCGCCCGCACGTCGGCGGTGCGGTCAGCGGTGATCAGCAGGCCGGGCACCGGCTGACCGTAGAGCGCGCGTAGGCGCAGGATCGCGCCGATGCCGCTGCCATCTCCCAGATGATAATCGGCGATGATGACGTCCGGTGCCACAGGATTGTCGCTGAAGGTCGTATCGAGATCGGTGACCGAGCCTGCGGTCATCACCGTACAGCCCCAACCGCTGATCAGCAGCCGCATGCCGTCCAGAATATCCGGCTCATTGTCGATGCACAGGATGCGCAGGCCATTAAGACTGCTCCGTAGCGCGGTCGCGGTCGCCAAATCCTCAACGGGCAACAGCGCCTTGGCGCTCTTTTCGAACGGCATGGTGACGCGAAAGCTGGTGCCTCGGCCCGGCCGGGATTCCAGCGCCACCGTCGCTTTGAGGACCCGGGCGATACGATCGACAATCGACAGGCCGAGCCCAAGCCCGCTGGCGGTCTTGATGCCTTCATCCAGCCGGGCAAATTCCTTGAACACAGTGCGGAATTTCGATGTCGGAATGCCGATGCCCGAATCCGTCACCTGAATGATCACTTGGCCGCCACGGCGGCGCGCACCAACCAGAACCTTGCCGGAGGGCGTATATTTGATGGCGTTGGAGACCAGATTCTGCACCAGCCGGCGCAAAAGGTTGGCATCGGAGCGAACGCTGAGCGTGGTCGGCAACACCACCAGTTTCAGATTTTTCTCCAGCGCCATCGGCTCAAAATCGGTTCTGATCCGCTCCAGCAGGCCTTGCAAGGGGACGGTGGCAAAACGCGGCTTCATGGCGCCCGTATCCAGCCGGGAGAGATCCAGCACCGCGCCAAGAATCTGTTCGACCGATTCCAGTGCCGAATCGATATTGCGGACCAGTCCGGCATTTTCCGACTGGCCCAACCGCTCCACCAGCGCCGAGGAATAGAGCCTTGCGGCATTGAGCGGCTGGAGAATGTCGTGACCGGCGGCGGCAAAGAACCGGGTCTTGCCGATATTGGCCTCATCGGCGCTGGCGCGAGCTTCTGCAAGTGCTGTATTTACCCGCATCAGTTCTGCCGTGCGCTCGCCCACCCGCTGTTCCAGCGTTTCATTGGCCTGTTTCAAGGCCCGGTCCGCTGCCACCTGCGGGGTGATGTCGGTGAAGGTTGCCACCAATCCCTTGTCGGGCAGGGCGTTGCAGCGCACCTCGATGATCTGGGCACCTTCGCTCAACACCAGCTGGAAGGGTTCATCGAGATGGTGGAAATTGGCAAGAACGCCCGCTTCCTCCTTGGCCGCAATGGCGCCGCGCTCGGTCAGCCGATGGACTATCGTGCTGAG
The DNA here is from genome assembly GCF_013426735.1 of Agrobacterium vitis. Classification (NCBI taxonomy): domain Bacteria; kingdom Pseudomonadati; phylum Pseudomonadota; class Alphaproteobacteria; order Hyphomicrobiales; family Rhizobiaceae; genus Gillisella; species Gillisella vitis. The sequence continues at coordinate 3,600,011 of NZ_AP023272.1, read as the reverse complement.
TGGTACGCCGACCTGCCCCATTTCGTCTGGCAGATCGAGCAGGCTTCGAAACCGCCGGTTCCAGATGGTCAATCGGCTGCTGCTGTCAAAGACCGCTATGCCCTGATCCATCTGCGAGAGCGCGGTTTGCAGCATATCCTGGTTATAGTGCAGAGCCTCGCTTGCTTGATCGAGTAGCCAGGCGGTGTCGGCGGACGTATCCTCGGCCTTTTGCAGCACCAGCGACAGGACCAGGCGGGCCGAGGCCGAGCCGATGGCGCTGCCCAGCAATTGCTCGGTGAAATGGATGAAAGCCATGTCGGCGGGGCTATCGTCTTCCAACCGGCGACCGGCATCGCGCTCATAGCTTTTCAGTGAGCGCTCCATCCGCTCCTGGCCGAGATAACGGGCAATCGCTGTCTTCAGATCGCTGATGCTGACCCGGGTTTTCCAGCCCTTGGTAGCAAATTGCGAGCGTTGGTGGCGGCGCACGAATATGCCCGACTGGATGCGTTCAACCGGGCGAGGGTTGCGGCTGAGACTGCCAAGCACAAAGGCCAATAGGTTGATCAGCAGGGAGAGCACGGTCGCCGTCAGCAGCGGATCGGCCCCGGCGCGGCTGAAGGCATCGACACCTGGAAACAGGAAGGACAGGATGTCCGGCGCCAGATCCTTATGGGCATCAAGCCCGAAGCTTGGCAAAAGCAGCGTATAGATCCAGGTGAGAAAGCCAAGCGACAGGCCAAGAATTGCGCCCCGCGCATTGGCCCTGCGCCAGATAAGCCCGCCCAGCAGGCAAGGGGCAATCTGGGCAATGGCGGCAAAGGCCAGCAGACCGATGGAGGCAAGGCCCCGGTCATCGCTGGCCAGCCGAAAATAGGCATAGCCGAGCAGCAGCACCCCGAAAATCGCCAGGCGGCGAATGATCAGCACGGTTTTGGCGAGGCTTTGCGAGGCTTCCGGTCCATGCCGGAACCCGCGCCGCAGCAGAACCGGCAGGACGATATCGTTGGAAATCATGATGGCCAGCGCCACCGTCTCGACGATCACCATGGCGGTGGCGGCGGAAAAACCGCCGATGAAGGTGACCAGCGTGACAAATGGCAGATCATGGGTCAGCGGCAGAGAGAGAACATAGAGATCGGCATTGCCGGTGCCGTTGAAGGCCAGAAGCCCGCCAATGGCAGCTGGCAGCACGAAGAGATTGATGGCGATCAGATAAAGCGGCAGCAGCAGTCCGGCCCGGCGCAGTTCCCGATCGGTGCGGTTTTCGACCACGCTGACATGGAACTGGCGTGGTAGCATCAGGATGGCGAAGGCCGAAAGCGCAATCAGCAGCAGCCACCGGCTAAGGGGTGTCTCATAGGCCAGCGCCTCCATCACCCTTGGGCTTTCGGTTGCCGCGCGCCAGAGATCAGCCGGTCCATCGAACAGGAAGAACACCACCGTGATGCCCAGCGTGCAAAAGGCCAGCAGCTTGACCACCGATTCCATCGAGATCGCCAGGATCAACCCGTCCTGATGCTCGGTGGCATCCGTATGGCGGGTGCCGAAAATCGCGGAAAAGCAGGCAAGCGTCAGGGCAACGATCAGCGCCAGATCGACGAAATAGAGATTGCCGGTGCCGATGCCGTAGCTGGCGGGATCGACCATGACGCCGACCGAATTGGAGACGGCCTTCAGTTGAAGTGCGATATAGGGAATGGAGCCGGCCAGCGAAATCACCGTTACCAGCATGCCGACAATGGGGTTCTTGCCATAGCGGGCAGCAACGAAATCCGCGCCGGAGGTGAGCTTTTCGACCTTGGCGATTTCGATCATCCGGCGGATCAGCGGCAGGCCCAATGTCAGCATCAGGATCGGGCCGATATAGATGCCCATGAATTCGAGGCCGCGGTCCGCAGCCAGGCCGACGCCGCCGAAATAGGTCCAGGAGGTGCAATAGACCGCCAGCGACAGCCCGTAGACAAGCGGACGCCCACCGGCGGGCACGCCATTGCGGCGGCTTCGCCTGTCGCCATAGCTTGCCACCGCAAACAGCAGCAGCAGATAGGCAATCGATGCCGTGATGATCAGCCATGCCGGAAGCATCGCTTGCCCCTCCCATTCACGTGCCTCTTATAAAGCACGGTCACTTTAAGCCATGCCGCCGCCTTTTAAAATCGGGGGGCTTGTTGGCAATAAGTCGAAACCGAAACGGAATTTGCGCGTTAAAAAGACTGTTGGATTTTGGCGTTCCTGCTGAAACCGGCAATTTGGGCTTCTAAGGCAAGTCTTTATGAGGCATCTATGAAATCATCCAGTTGAATGGAGGCAGGCAAATCATGAAGGGGACAGGTGTGTTCAAAGAATTCAAGTCGTTCATTGCCAGGGGCAATGTCATGGATCTGGCCGTCGGTGTCATCATTGGTGGCGCCTTCGGTTTGATCGTTACCTCGTTGGTCAACGATATCGTCATGCCGGTGGTTGGCGTGGTGTTCGGCGGGTTCGATTTTTCCAATTATTTCCTGCCGCTCAGCGACAAGGTCACGGCCCAGACGCTGGCCGAAGCACGCAAACAGGGCGCGGTGTTCGCCTATGGCAACTTCCTGACCGTCGCCATCAATTTCGTCATTCTGGCCTGGATCATTTTCCTGATGGTCAAGGGGGTCAATGTTCTGCGTAAACAGCTGGAACATGATGAAAAACAGGGCAAGCCCACACCGCCGCCACCGGCAGACGTCGTGCTATTGACAGAGATCCGTGATTTGCTGAAGGCGCAGCAGAGCAACGGAGTTGAAGCGTCTTCAGGACGTATTGAGCCAGGCAAGCCTTGATGGTTCGCTGTCTGCTGTGCAGACAGAAAATGAGGCTGACCGAAAGGCAGTGAAACCGATGAATCCTGTTGCATTTGCAATGAGGTAGAGATGGTCTAGTGCACTGACGCGTTCACTTCGTTCATGCTTGCGTGCACTAGACTTTTGTTTATGCAGCGATTTATCCAAATTCGGCTGAAGCCTCTGTTTGGATCGCTGCACTAGGCCCTTGGTACAAGCGATTCCACGGGCCGGGACCATCACCGGAATCGATTGGTCGGCCATTCTTTCTCATAGGATTTTCTCTGGAGCTTCGGTTATGAACGACATAACTAAAGGAGCTTGTCCATGTCTTTGCCTGCCGGTCCATCCCTGATTTCCAGCCTTAGCCGCCGCGCCACATCCGCGCCGGAAAGCGGTATTGTCGAGATTATCAACTATGCGCGTGGGCGCGATAATCTCCTGCCGCTCTGGGCCGGGGAAGGCGACCTGCCGAGCCCTGATTTCATCAATCGGGCCGCAAGCGATGCGCTTCTGGGCGGCGAGACCTTCTATACCTGGCAACGCGGCATTCCCGAACTGCGTCAGGCGCTCTCTGATTACTACCGGCGGCATTTCGCCGTCAGCCTGCCGAGCGAGCATTTCTATGTGACCGGCTCCGGCATGCAGGCCATCCAGCTTGCCGTGCAGGCAATGACCGGGCCGGGCGACGAGATGATCTACCTTTCCCCCTGCTGGCCGAACATCGTCGCGGCCATCGAAATCAGTGGGGCAAAGGCTGTCGGTGTGGAGATCGGCTATGAGCATGGTGCCTGGCAGCTGGATCTCGGGCAGATCGAAAAGGCGATTACGCCCAAAACCAAGGCGCTGTTCATCAATACGCCGTCCAACCCGACCGGCTGGACGGCCAGCCTCGATGATCTGCGCGCCATTCTCGCGCTTGCCCGCAAGCACGGTCTTTGGATTCTCGCGGATGAAATCTACGCGCTTTATTATTTCGCTGGCCCCTCCCGTGCTCCTTCCTTCCTGGATGTGATGGAAGAGGGTGACCGGGTGATGTTTGGCAATTCCTTTTCCAAGAACTGGTCGATGACCGGCTGGCGGGTCGGCTGGCTGGTGGCACCACCGGAAATCGGTCAGGTACTGGAAAACCTCATTCAATATTCCACCTCTGGCGTGGCGCAGTTCATGCAGCGCGGCGCGGTGGCGGCCTTGGACCACGGCGATCAATTCGTCGCCGAAAACATCCAGCGGGCCCGCACCTCGCGCGATATCCTGCTGGATGCGCTGATTGCCACCAACAGGGTCCGTTCCGTCAAGCCGGATGGCGCGCTTTACGCCTTCATGGAAATCGATGGCGTCACCGACAGCCGGGCAGCGGCCATGGATATCGTCGATAAAACCGGCGTGGCGCTGGCGCCCGGATCGGCGTTCGGGGCAGGGGGCGGTTCGTTCCTGCGCGCCTGCTTCCTGCGCGATCCACGCCAGATCGAGGATGCGGCTGCACGGTTGAGCGATTACATTGCCCGGCTGTAGCGGCTTTCTCATTCAGTCTATAGGGGCTGTGTTGCGCCAGATGCGATTGCACCCATCTCTCTCGAATGGGAAAGAGCGGTTTATTGGCAAACCCTGATTTCGGCATTTCGCCACCTTCGAGCTTGTCCCGAGGGTCTGCTGTCGCTGAATAAGTCATTGACGTTGTTGGATTAAATTAACCTGCTTAGATGCTCGGCACAAGGCCGCGCATGACGTCGCGGATAAATGCGGGGTTTGCCAGCAGTCTGGAGGCTGCCTTAGAGTTTGTCAGGGAAAAGTGGAAACCGGTTTTCCCGAAAAGACAAACGAAAACAAGAGAAGCTAGAGTCTGTCTGGTTCAACCTGAACCTGACAGACTCTAGCCACCGCGCAATGCTGCTCAAAGACTTGCCAGAGCTTTTTAGCCGGAACGCCGACCCCTTATCAGTAGACATCCTCCAGTTTGACGACAGCTTGCCTCGCTAGGGTTGTCCGGCAGGGAGAGGTTGCCGGTTTGTGCACGATCGGCTGCCCTCCAGTTTGCGTATCTTGCCCGTCTGCGCTGGCATTTTGCGTCTGAAAAAATATCCGGCGGCAATTGGATTGAAGCCGGACAGGTTGTGAATTGGGTAGGGTAGGCAATGGTCGGCACGGAGATTGGGCGATGAAGGCGGTTATCCTGGCTGGCGGTCTCGGCACGCGGATTTCCGAAGAGACCCATTTACGGCCAAAGCCGATGATCGAGATCGGCGGGCGGCCGATCCTCTGGCACATCATGAAGCTCTATTACGCTCATGGCATCCGTGAATTCATCATCTGCTGCGGGTTTAAAGGCTATATTATCAAGGAATATTTCGCCAATTACGGTCTGCATATGTCGGATATCACCTTCGATCTCTCCGATAACCGGCTGGAATTTCATCGCAAGAGTGCCGAAAATTGGCGTGTGACCCTGATCGATACCGGTGAAAGCTCGATGACCGGAGGACGGCTGAAGCGAGTCGCGTCCTATCTCAAGGACGAGGAAGCGTTCTGCTTTACCTATGGTGATGGCCTCTCCGATCTGGATATTTCCGCCACACTGCGGTTTCACAAGGAGCATGGCAAGCTTGCGACAGTGACCGCCGTGCAGCCGCCAGCTCGCTACGGCGCCCTGAAAATGGACGGGCCGATGGTGCGTGGCTTCGTGGAAAAGCCGGTGGGCGAGGCGGGCTATATCAATGGCGGCTTCTTCGTGTTGTCGCCCAAATGCATCGACCGGATCGCTGGCGATGACATGCCGTGGGAAGCCGAACCATTGACCAGCCTTGCCGAAGACGGCGAGCTTTGCGCCTATCTGCACAACGGTTTCTGGCAGCCAATGGATACGCTGCGTGACAAGAACCACCTGGAAGATCTGTGGGCCGGTGGTAGCCCGCCATGGAAGAGCTGGTGATGATGATCGACCGACAGTTCTGGGCCGGAAAACGGGTGCTGCTGACCGGCCATACCGGCTTTAAGGGCAGCTGGCTGGCGCTTTGGCTGACGCAAATGGGCGCCCAGGTCAGCGGTCTGGCGCTTGCGCCACAGACAACGCCCAACCTGTGCGGCCTGTTGACCGGTCATGATAATCACGCCGAGGGCGGCATTTGCGATCTGCGTGACCGTATTGCGGTGGCGGCCCTCGTTGCCCGGGTAAAGCCGCAGATCGTCTTTCATCTGGCCGCCCAGCCGCTGGTGCGGCTTGGCTACCGCGATCCCGTGGCGACCTTTGAAACCAATGTGCAAGGCACGGTGCATGTGCTGGAAGCGCTTCGGATTTCCCCGGATGTGAAGTCCATCGTCGTCATCACCACCGACAAGGTCTATGAGAACGCCGAGACCGGCAAGGCCTTTGTCGAGACCGATCCGCTCGGCGGTCACGATCCCTATAGCGCCAGCAAGGCGGCGGCAGAGATCATCGTCTCCAGCTACCGGTCGTCGTTTTTTGCAGCACGCGGCGTCGGTCTTGCCACGGCGCGGGCCGGCAATGTCATCGGCGGTGGCGATTGGGCTGAGGACCGGTTGATCCCGGATGCGGTGCGCGCCTGGAGTCTCGGTGCGCCGCTCGACGTGCGCCGACCGAACGCGGTCCGCCCCTGGCAGCATGTTCTGGAGCCCTTGGCGGGTTACATCGCCATGGCCCACCATCTGTGGTGTGATCCGGCCTCGCTGACAGCGTTGAATTTCGGCCCTGACCATGCGGGTGCGGCTTGCGTTGCGGATGTTCTGTCTCTGGCCGTCAGGCATTTTGGCAGGGGCGAGGTGGTGCTGGGCGATGGCAGCGATGGTCCCCATGAAGCCGGTTATCTGATGCTCGACAGCTCCAAAGCTTGCATGACACTGGGCTACAGGCCTGTCTGGTCGCTAGAAGAAACCGTGGCGCGCACCATGAACTGGTATCGACGGCTCGCCGCTGGCGCATCGGCCAGAGACCTGTGCCTTGCCGATATCGCCGATTATGCCCATGGTCTCGGCATGGATGTGAGGCAGGCGGGATGAGCCAACGTTTCCAGCCCGAACACACCGCGATTCCCGGCCTGACGCTGTTGACCCGCAGCCGGTTTGGCGACGAACGTGGTTTTCTCAGCCGGTTGTTTTGCGGTGAAGAACTTGCAGCTTTTGGCTGGCCGGGGCCGGTCTTGCAGGTCAATGAAACCGGAACGGCACAAAAAGGCACTGTGCGTGGTATGCATTTTCAACATGCGCCTTTTGCCGAATGGAAACTGGTGACCTGCGTCGAAGGCGTGATCCTCGATGTGGCGGTGGATCTGCGTAAGGGCTCGCCGAGCTTTCTCCAGCATGTCTGCGTCGAGCTGTCGGGCAACAATTGCCGCTCGCTGCTGATCCCGCCGGGCTTTGCCCATGGCTTTCAGGCACTGAGCGACACCGTGCGGATGATTTATACCCATTCCGCGCCTTACCGTGCTGAGGCTGAAGGCGGGCTTCACCCGCAGGATGCAAGGATCGGCATCACCTGGCCTTTGCCGGTTGAGCGGCTGTCAGCCCGAGACCAGAGCCATCCGCGGATCCATGCTGATTTTGAAGGACTGATTGCATGAATTGCCGCCATTGCGGATCGCTTCGGATGCGACCCTTTCTCGATCTCGGCACCGCGCCGCCCTCCAATTCCTATGTGAAGGCCGAGGATCTGGCAAAGCCGGAGCTTTGGTATCCGTTGGTCATCCGGGTCTGCGAAGACTGCCTTTTGGTGCAGACCGAGGACTTCGCCGCCCGCGAAACCTTCTTTTCCCACGACTATGCCTATTTTTCCTCGTTTTCCTCGTCCTGGCTGGCGCATGCCAAAATCTATGTCGAGGCGATGACGGATCGCTTCGGGCTTGGCGAAGGGGCAAAAGTGGTGGAAGTGGCCGCCAATGACGGTTATCTGCTGCAATATGTGCGCGAACGCGGCATCGCCTGCCTGGGTGTGGAGCCAACGGCCAGCACGGCACGGGCCGCGCGCGACAAGGGTATTGATATCGTCGAAGAGTTTTTCGGCGTGGAACTGGCGAAAAAGCTGGTGGCCGACGGCTGGGCCGCCGATCTGACCGCCGCCAACAATGTGCTGGCGCATGTGCCTGACATCAACGATTTCGTCGCAGGCTTTGCCCAATTGCTGAAACCGGAGGGCGTTGCTACCTTCGAATTTCCGCATCTGATGAACATGATCGCCGAGCGCCAGTTCGATACGGCCTATCACGAGCATTATTCCTATCTGTCGCTGCTGGCCGTCGATCGGATTTTTGCCGCTAACGGCCTGATGGTGTTCGATGTGGAAACCACGCCCTGGCATGGCGGTAGCCTGCGGGTGCTGGCCTGCCGGGCTGACAGCAAGGCCCATGTCCGCACACCGGCTGTCGAGGCGATGCTGGCGCGTGAAAGTGCGGCCGGTCTTGATGCCGTGACCGGCTATGACGGTTTCCAGACTGAGGCCGAAGCCGTGCGCGACGATTTCCTGTCCTTCCTGATCGACTGCAACCGCAAAGGCCTGTCTGTTGCCGCCTACGGTGCAGCGGCCAAGGGCAATACGCTGTTGAACTTCGCCGGCATCAAAGCCGGTCAGATTGCTTTCGTCATCGACAAGAACCCGGCCAAGCAAGGCATGTTCCTTCCCGGAAGCCGCGTGCCGATTGTTTCGGAAGAGGTTCTGAAAACCCGTAAACCTGACAGACTGGTGATCCTCCCATGGAATCTGACGGCAGAAATCAAACAACAGCTTTCCTATATCGCCGATTGGGGTGGGAAATTCGTGACCGCGGTGCCGAACCTGACAGTCCATCCATAACGGCGGACGCCACCATAACGCAGGAGAGCCAGCCGCTTCTGCCCAGAGACACGCTGCCACGTCCCGGCGATACAATCAGCGCCAAATAGTGGCTGGCACAAAGCGTAGATCCAGGAGACCCTTGATGACCGACAAGCCAACCCTTTCGATTTGTGTGCCTTCGCGCAACCGGCAAATCTATTTCCAGAAGACCATCGAGGGCTTGCTGCGCAACACGCGTACCGATGTCGAGTTCATTTTTACCGACAATTCCGACGATCCCACCGTGATGAACGATTTCATGGCGGACCTCGCGACGGATAAGCGTATTGTCTATCTTCCTACAACCGATCGTGTCCTGTCGATGATGGACAATTGGGAGCGGACGATTCATGCCAGCCGAGGCGAGTGGGTGGTGTTCATCGGCGACGACGATTTCATCGAGCCTGACGTCGCCGGACTGATCCTGCGGATTGTCGAGATTAATCCGGCTATGGAGGCATTAACCTGGGGGATTTTGAATTATTCCTGGCCGGTTGAAGGAGAAGCGGTCTGTACCGTGGTTGTGCCGTTTGATCGAAGCGTTATGCGTGTACCCAGGGCGGAACCGATGCGCCGGATGTTTGGCTGGCACGAGTCGACATCCGTTCCAACGTCGGGCTTTTCCATTTACCATTCCGCTATCAGGCGAAGGCTGCTGGATCGGATCTATGCCAAATATCATCACCGTTACTTTGAGCATCCCGTTGTTGACTACGATATTGCGATGAAAGTGATCTGCGAAGCGCAGGACTTCGTGGTGTGCCAACGGCCATTCTCAATGCTCGGAGCCTGCCCCCAGAGCAATTCTTTTTCCATCGGTCGCTTGGAAGACACCAAGATGCGGGCCAAAATTTTCATGGACGAATTCGGCAAGAATTTTGAAGAAGACCCGACGCTGCGGGATTTCCCATTCAGCTCCTTTCTGGGCTGTACGGCGACCATTGGCGTCACCCAGCAATGGTTCCGGAAGACTTATAATGTCAACTATACGGGGTGGGAAAAGGGCTATGCAATCGCCTGCGCACTCAATACCGAAACCTATCGAGACAGGGAGGCCTTTGACATCATTCGCGCAGGTTACGAGACGGCCTTCCGCAATTGGCAGGGGGGAAGGTTTCTTTCACATTACCAACCGGTGTGGCGCGGCGACATACCCGTGACGCCCATGAGCGGTGCGACCTCTGCCGGGGTGATGGTGCTTGCCGATATCGCTGGGGCAACGTCCCCTGCCGAGCTTTGGGATGTCGTTTCGGCGATGATTGTGGCTCCCGACGATATTCTCGTCCGTCCGACAGGCTTGCGTCTGCAGAGCGAAGAGGAGTTTGCCACGAATGAACTTATGCGGCTCGAAGGAAATATGCGTGTTGGCAGTTCTGAAAAGGCAGTTCCCGGCAAGCCGGTCGCCATGCGCAATGACCGACATACCAGAGGCCGGCGGCGCTGAACTTAATCGCCTTCCTGTCTTCAAAGATCGACCAAGTTACCTACCGTGCTGCGTCACCGTCGTGGTGACTTTTCAGCCGTCCTGACGGTGAGGCAATTTATTGTTCGTTTCCTTAAATCCGCATCGATTTTGGGAGAAATTATGCAGCAAATATAGAAAGCGACAACGCCATGCGTTTATAAAACGCATGGCGTTGTCGCTTATCAAAGATCTTCCAGCCGTCACACCCGCCGCAGAAATCCATCGCGTGAAACGGTGATGGCGATTTTGTGCTCCAGCGCGTGGTCGTATTCAAGGTGCAGCGGCGTGCCATCGGCAGCCGTACGGCCTTCCTGCTCTAGGCCTCGCATATATTCCCAGACTGCGGTTCTGGGGTTGTCGCCTGGACCCCAGGGCCGTTCAGGATACATGCTTTCCGGCATGTCCTCCACCAGCGTATCCCAGACCGCGCAATAGGAGCCCTTGGAGACAAGCGGCGCGTAAAGCTCCAGTTCCTGCAAGACATGCTCATGGGTATGGTTGGAATCGAGGAAAACCATGACCTTTTCGTAGTCCTTGGCGATATCTTGGACCTGAGCAATGATGTCAGGCGCGACGGACGAGCCCTCTATCATGCTGATCTTGTGGCTCATCGGATGGGCCTCGATGGCGGCGCGGTTATGGGCGCGGATGTCGATATCGATGCCGAGCACCTTGCGGCGGCTGGACTTGGGGTCCAGCATTTCGCCTTTTTCTACAGCCTCGCAATAATCGATCATCGCCAGCATGGAGGCGCTCATCACCAGCGAGCCGCCATGGGCTATGCCGGTTTCGATCACCAAATCCGGTTTGACCGACCAGATCATCTCCTGGATGGCATAGCTGTCCTGCGGGATCTGGATGATGGGCCGGCCCAGCCAGCTGAAATTATACATATAGCCCAGCGGTATGCATGATTCGATCCAGCGATTGGACAAATCGAGGAATTCCTTGCTCTCGCCGATCGACTGGATGTTACGGCTTACCAAAGCCTTGAAATCTTCGACAGTAGTCATTGCGGGTCCGTTCAGTTATTGCCTGCCTGCGCAGACGCTAGGCTGCCTTACCTGCGTGAGCCTGACGTGTCTGCGTATAATCATGGTTGAATAAGCCAGGGTGTCCCTTGAAGACGTAAATCGGTTGGCGTCATATGGCGCGCAATGCGTTGTATTGGCGGGATCGACCTGAAATCTCCTTGGTCTGGGGTTTGCCGCAGATGAAAGATTGGAGTGGCAAGGGATGGGCAAGACTATTCTGTTGACGGGCGCGACGGGCTTTGTCGGGAGGCAGATCCACCGTGCTCTGCTGGACGCAGGGCATAGCGTGGTGGCTGTCGTCCGGCCGCACTCCGCAAGCATTCTTACGGTAGAAGGCCGTGCCGCGAGAGTGATCGAGGCGGCGGATGTCTTTGCACAATCGGCCGATTGGTGGGCGGCCCAATGCCAGGGCTGCGACGCTGTCATCCACGCCGCCTGGTATGTGGAGGCGGGAAAATACCTGGATTCGCCGCTGAATTTTCACTGCGTCACCGGCAGCCTGGCCCTGGCGCAAGGGGCTGCCCGCGCTGGCGTCACCCATTTCATCGGCCTTGGTACCTGTGTTGAATATCGCCTGCCGTCGGACCACTTGACTGTGGATTCACCCCTTGAGCCGAAGACGCTTTATGCCGCTGCGAAGCTTTCCACCTACCAGATGTTGGATCGGTATTTCGCAGGCCTTGGCCTGGGGTTTTCCTGGTGCCGGATCTTTTATCTCTACGGAGAAGGCGAACATCCGGCCCGTCTTGTGCCTTACCTGAGGCAGCGCCTCGAGCAAGGTGCCGTTGCCAAGCTTTCCAAAGGCACGCAATGGCGCGATTTTCTGGATGTGAAAGAGGCCGGAAAAATGATTGCCGGGGTGATCGATACCGGACAGACTGGCGCGATCAATATCTGTTCCGGCAAAGCAATCACCATTCGGGCGCTGGCCGAACGCATTGCCGATGACTATGGCCGTCGCGACCTGCTGGAATTCGGCACGGCGGAGATCCATCCTGCCGATCCCCTGGCGGTGGTCGGCGTGTGCAATGTTGAGGCGATCAAGCCTGCCTCAGGAGGAATGGCTGCAGGTTGATACTTTCGGCCCTCGTTTGTCAGGGAAAAGTGGAATCCGGTTTTCCCGAAAAGACTAACAAAAACAAGAGAAATGAGAGTCTGTCTGGTTCAATCTGAACCTGACTGGCTCTCATTTATCGCAACGCATTGAAGACGCCAATGTATCTGGACCTTGGCGTCAGGCACTTGCGCGGGCGTTTGGCTCCGCGATGACCCTGATTGGCGTCATCATGCTGCGCGCCACGGCGTAGAACTGCTGGGCGTTGACGGCATTGCCAATGAAGCGGTCTACCAACAGAACCTTGCCATGCAGGCCCTGCTGTCTGTCTTCATGGGGTGTGGCGGAAAAGGGCGGTGCGAAGGCCCGGACCCATGCCTGCCCCCCCGGCATGGACAGGAAGGCTCGGGAATAGGCGTCGTATTTTGTCCGAAACGGGCCAATGGAATGTTCGAAAGCGCAATCATACATGCAGGCGCGGACGAAATCCTCCCCAAAGCCTGCCCATTCGCTGCCAAGCTCCATCAGCACTCGGGCCTGAACTTCGGCAATGGCAGCCGTCAGGCCTATTCCGGCATGGAATGGAAAATCCTTGAGTGCGGATGGCACGGGACGTGGCTGGAACGGGTGTGCATGCACGGCGGACAGCGGGCGATTGCAAAAGGCCAGTGCATTGGCAAACAGCAGCACGCGGGCCGCCCACTCATAGTGCGGCACCAGGGTTAGCCAACTCAGTGCGCCGCAAGCCGAAAGGATACTGTCGATCAGGCTTCGCTTGATGGCCCCATGATAAAGACCGAAAGGCATGCGCGGCACTTGCCTTGCCTCTTTCCAGTGAAAGAAAGCCTCGAGCATCGGAGCCTTCTCAAATTCGGTAATATTATGCAGCACCGGGATCGCCACATTGGTCTTGATATGGCGTGGTGCATCCGCCAAGATCTGAAATGCACTCCATCCCAACGCATCCACATGGGGATGTTTATTTTCCAGAGAGGAGAGCAGCTCGGGAAGATCGGGCTCGATCATGTCTTCGGGATGGACAAGCGACACCCAATCGCCCTCGGCCGCAGCCAAGGTGCCGATCCAGAGTTGGGCTGCCGAAAGGGTTTCCGGTGCAGGTGGCAGAAGGCGCAAACGACTATCGCGTGCCGCTATATCCGCAAATGGTCCATGGCGATGCACGGTGTCGCCAAAGCCGGAGAGAATGATTTCCAGATCAGCGGTCGCATTCTTCAGGAGTTCCTGGACCAGATTGACTGGCAGGATATGGCCCGGCTCTACCGGAATACAGACAGAAAGCTTCGGCATTGGCATCTCACGATCTTTGGCACCATTTTCGGCAAAACTGGTTTCCACGTTTCCTGGAAATGCTCTAGGAGAACAAACTGGTGCGAGCCTTGGTGCAGCCCGTTCATGGACACACCAATCAAAGAATACCAGCGATTTTTATTTGGAAAAATGGTGCCCGGAGGCGGATTTGAACCACCGACACGCGGATTTTCAATCCGCTGCTCTACCAACTGAGCTATCCGGGCATCCTGGCCAAACAAATGCTATTGAAGCTCTGTTTGCCGTTAGGGGAAAACTTTCCCCCGGAAGCAGCGCGGTTATACCATCTAAATTTTTCATGTCCAGCGCCAAAAGACACTTTTTTGACGATGCATGTAAAAAGATTGAAAGTAATTTAAAAACAATATCTTACGATGAAATTACAATGACTGTCTCAGTTCAAAATCGACCGTCGTCATCCGGGTTGGATTCGTCTTCGGCCACGGGAATAGCATAGGAGCCTTTCAGCCAGCGCGACAGATCCTGCGTGCGGCAGCGGTCGGAGCAGAAGGGGTAGTGTTCGCGGTGGGATGGATGGCCGCATTCCGGGCAGGGCAGGGGTTTGCGCAAGGGTTCTACCTTGGCAGTATGTTCTGGTTCGTCACTCATTTGTTATCCTTTGCTTGGCATCAGCCTTAACTCGCTGGCTCTTGCCTGCTGGGCGGCTACCCTTCCGACCAGCGGGCCTGCACATCCATGCCTTCGCCTGCCAGCAATTGCACGGTTTCATACAGGGGCAGGCCGACGACGTTAGAATAAGAGCCGACCAGTTTTTGCACAAAGCTGCCAGCAATGCCCTGGATGGCATAGGCACCAGCCTTGCCGCGCCATTCACCGGATAGAATATAGGCATTGATGTCCGCTTCCGACAGACGCTTGAAGCGCACCTTGCTTTCCACCACCCTCTGGCGGATCTTGCGATCCGGGGTAATCAGGCAGACACCGGTAAACACCCAGTGATTGCGGCCCGAAACCAGATTGAGCGCGGCAATGGCCTCATCGCTGTATTCGGTTTTCGGCAGCACCCGACGGCCAACGGCAACCACCGTATCGGCCGCCAGGATGAAAGCGCCTTTCCAATCCGCCTCGTCAGCACAGGCCTCCAGGGCGGCTTTGGCCTTGTCGGTTGCCAAGCGGCGCGCCAGCGAGCGCGGCTGCTCGTTCTTTAGGGGGCTTTCGTCCAGATCCATCGGCATCAGCCGATCGGCTTCCAGCCCCACCTGCCGCAGCAGTTCGACGCGGCGGGGGGAGCCTGAGGCCAGGATCAGCTTGCGTTTGCCGGCCATAGGCGGCTCCTCGCCGTTACTTGAAGCGATAGGTGATACGGCCCTTGGTCAGGTCGTAGGGTGTCATTTCCACCAGGACCTTGTCGCCAGCCAGAACTCGGATGCGGTTCTTGCGCATACGGCCAGCCGTATGGGCGATAATTTCATGTTCGTTTTCGAGCTTCACCCGGAATGTGGCGTTCGGCAGCAGTTCCGTAACGACACCGGGGAATTCGAGGACTTCTTCTTTAGCCATTGATGCCTTGTCTTTCTGTGTGTTTCGTCGAGGCGGCTACCGCCCCGGTCAAAATGTGGCCGGAACCTACACAATCACTGGGCTTTTGTGAACCTTGTAGATCGGGCTTTTCGAATTTGTTTCAAACACCGCCAAGCGGGCTTGTTCCTGGCCGTTTGAAGCGTTGCTCGATCAGCACCGCCAGCCGGTCTCGCACCTCGCGATAGGCGGCCAGTTGCTGGTCGCGGGTATCGGCCTCGATGGTTGGGTCATGCATAGGCCAATACACCACCTCAACGGAAGAGGAGCGAGTCAGTTCCAGGGCGGCATGATGCGCTTCGGGAGCCAGAGTGACAACGAGGTCGAAAAAGTCGTCCTCCAGTTCGTCCAGGGTCTGCGGTTGACGCTTGCCCAGCGAAAGCCCGATTTCATCCAGCACCACATCAACGAAAGGATCGCGTTCGCCATGCCGCACGCCCGCCGAGGCCACATAGACACCTGATGGCAGTAACCTCTTGGCAAGGGCCTCGGCCATGGGCGAGCGCACGGCATTCATACCGCAGAGGAACAGCACGGAGTGAGGTATGGCCTTCTCTTGGCTGTGATCGGCGCCGATGCCGGTGGGATCTTTGGTCGGGTCGCTCATGCCAGACGCCTCAGCCGCGCCAATACAACACGCAGACCAGCGTGAAGAGTCGTCGAGCACTGTCGAAATCGAGATTGATCTTGCCTTTCAGCCGGTCTTTCAAAGTTTGCGAGCCATCGTTGTGAATGCCGCGCCGCCCCATGTCGATTGCTTCGATCTGGCTGGGCGTGGACGAGCGGATCGCTTCGTAATAGCTTTCGCAGATCATGAAATAGTCTTTGATGATCCGCCTGAGCGGCGTCAGCGACAGGATATGGGTGGCGACAGCCTCGCCATCCTGCGTGGTGATGGTGAAGACCAGCCGGGCATTCACAAGAGACAGGCTGAGGCGATAAGGGCCACCTGGATGACCGACCGGCTCGAAAGAGTTTTCCTCGATCAGATCGAAAATCGCCACCGCCCGCTCATGCTCGACATCCGGCGTCGAGCGCCCGATTGTCTCATCGAGAACGACATCGAAAAGCTTGAAGTCGCCCTTGGCCATCAGCTATTCCTCAAGATTGAGCCGGATGGCGACGGATCGTGCATGGGCGTCCAGCCCTTCGCTCTTGGCCAGAGCAATTGCTGCCGGCGCCAATTGCCTAAGCTGTTGCGGGCCGAGCCGTAATATCGATGTGCGCTTGACGAAATCCAGCACTGACAGGCCGGATGAAAACCGCGCCGAACGGGCCGTTGGCAGGACGTGATTGGAGCCGCCGACATAATCGCCGATCACTTCCGGCGTATGGCGACCGATGAAGATCGCGCCAGCATTGCGAATGCCCGCCATCAACGTCTCGGGATCGGCGACAGCCAGTTCGAGATGCTCGGCGGCAATGCGATTGGCAAGCGGCACGGAGGCGCCAAGGTTCGGGACAATGACCAGCGCGCCAAAATCCTGCCAGCTGGCGCTGGCAGTTTCGCTGCGGTTCAATGTTTTCAATTGCCGTTCGACGGCCGCTTCAACCGCTTTGGCAAAATCTGGATTGTCGGTGATCAGGATCGATTGAGCGCCCCGGTCGTGTTCGGCCTGCGCCAGCAGATCGGCGGCAATCCAGTCTGGGTCATTATCCTTGTCGGCGATCACAAGCACTTCCGATGGGCCTGCGATCATGTCGATGCCAACAGTGCCGAACACATGGCGCTTGGCGGCAGCCACATAGGCATTGCCGGGGCCGACGATCTTGGCGACCGGTTCGATGGTTTGCGTGCCATAAGCGAGTGCGGCGACAGCCTGAGCGCCACCGATCCGGTAGATTTCCGTCACGCCCGCAATTTTTGCCGCAGCCAGCACCGTGGGATTGATGGCACCGCCGGAGGCCGGCACGACCATGACGACGCGCGGCACGCCAGCAACACGGGCCGGAACGGCATTCATCAGTACGGAACTGGGATAGCTTGCGGTGCCGCCCGGCACATAGAGGCCAACCGCATCGATGGCTGTCCAGCGGGAGCCGAGGCCGACGCCGATGGCGTCTTCGTAAATATCGTCCTTGGGCATCTGGCGGGCGTGGTGGCGCTCAATGCGCTCTGCGGCAAGGTGCAGCGCGTCGATCAGTTCAGGCGAGACCTCGGCAAAGGCCGCATCGATTTCAGCTTCGGTGACGCGCATGGGCGTCACTGTGAAATCCAGCCCATCGAACCTGTGCGAATATTCCGCCAAGGCGGCATCGCCGCGCGCCCGCACATCGTCGATAATGGTTCTGACGACTGCGTTTACATCCTCGGACACTTCCCGCTTGGTGGTGAGAAATGCGGCAAACCGCGCCTCGAAATCATCCGATGCCTGCTCAAGCCAAACTGCCACTGCGCCTAATTCCTTCTTCCGGCCCGCCTATTCCTCAGGCTCCGGGATGCCGGGGCCTTGATGTGGTTTCCCACGCGCCGCCGGTATCTGCAAGCTGTACTTCAATGCATTCAACATCCAAAGCAATGGTGGCGCCCGCCGCGCATACCAGCTCCACCCGGCCTTCCGGGCCATTCCCCTTGCCATCACCTTGGGCGGCGGTGAAGGTCACAGCCAGCAGGTTCATCACCTGGTCCTTGTCCGTCTGGCTTATGCCGATGGAGCGCACCGCCTGCACTCGTTTGATGGTGAGTAAGGCCCGGCGGCGCTCGAAGCTCTTGGTGCGGCGAAATATTCCGCCGCCTTTTCCGGCTTTCTCCCAGACGAAACGGTTGACAGCGACGGAAAACACACCGGACTTTGCCGCATAATCCACATCCGCCGGCTTGAACACCGCATCCTGCATATGGGCAGACAGAATGGCGAGATCTTCCTCGTCCAGCGATAGAAGCTTGAGATCGGTCATCAGCATGGCCCCGCTATTGCACTTGCTCTTGCAGATAGGTTGCCCGCCGTCATTAAGCAACGGGCAGCCTTGCTTGAAGAGCTTGAAATATAGGCGTGGTCAGTCGCTGATTCGTTCCACAATCGCGCCGCAGCGGGTCAGCTTTTCTTCCAGCCGCTCGAAGCCGCGGTCCAGATGGTAGACGCGGTTGACCAAAGTTTCGCCCTCGGCGGCAAGCCCGGCGATGACCAGAGAGACGGAGGCGCGCAGGTCGGTCGCCATCACTGGCGCGCCCCTTAGGCGCTGTACGCCTTCGATGCGGGCCGTCTGGCCGCTGAGGGTGATCTTGGCGCCAAGTCGCGCCAGTTCCTGCACATGCATGAAGCGGTTTTCGAAAATCGTTTCCGTCACATGTGCCACGCCCTGGGCGCGGGTCATCAGGCCCATGAACTGCGCCTGCAAGTCAGTCGGGAAACCTGGAAACGGCTCGGTGACGATATCGACCGGACGAATGGCGTCGCCATGGCCGATGACGCGAATACCGTCCTCGATGGCAGAGACTTCGGCCCCAGCCCGGCGCAGCGCTTCGACGGCGGTGTCGAGCAGGGTGATATCGGTGCCTTCCAGCGTCACGTCGCCGCCGGTCATGGCCACGGCCATGGCATAGGTGCCGGTCTCGATCCGGTCCGGCAGAACCCGGTGGCGGGCACCAGACAGGCTGGTAACACCTTCGATGGTGATCGTGGCTGTACCTTGACCGGTAATTTTCGCGCCCATGGCGTTCAGGCAATTGGCAAGATCCACCACTTCCGGCTCGCGTGCTGCATTGTGGATCACCGTCGTGCCGCGTGCCAGCGATGCCGCCATCAGCATGACGTGGGTGGCGCCAACGGAAACCTTGGGGAATGTGTAGCTCGCGCCAATCAAGCCGCCCTTCGGAGCGGTGGCTTCGATATAGCCGCTGTCGATCTCCAGAGTGGCGCCCAGCGCGCGCAGACCGTCGATGAACAGATCGACCGGGCGGGTGCCGATGGCGCAGCCACCGGGCAGCGAGACGCGGGCCTTGCCCTCACGCGCGAGAAGCGGGCCGATCACCCAGAAGCTGGCGCGCATTTTGGAGACCAGCTCATAGGGTGCATTGGTATCGACAATGGTGCGGCAGGTGAAATGGATGGTACGGGAATAGCTGCCAGACTGGCGCTCGCGCCGCCCATTGACGGCAATATCGACGCCATGATTGCCCAGAATGCGCAATAGCAGTTCAACATCGGCCAGATGCGGCACATTTTCCAGCGTCAGCGTGTCGCTGGTCAGGAGCGAGGCGATCATCAAGGGCAGGGCGGCGTTTTTGGCGCCGGAGATTGGAATGATGCCGTTAAGGGCGTTGCCGCCGACAATCCTGATACGATCCATAAAGAGTGATCAGGGGGCAAGGCCTGCCCCCGCCTTTCTTGGTTTGAAGAGTGTGTCGCGCCATGACAGCAAAAAGTGGCACTGCAATGCACGCGGTGTTTAGAGGAAAACCGCCAGCCGTTCAATTCGCTGTGTCAGGTTTCGCTGTTTGAGGTTTCAGTGTCATCCGGTTGGGGCAAATGTGCGGCGGGCAATCCATCTGTTTCATCGGCGCCGCCAGCCCGGCGTGCCCGCGCCTGGCTTTTGCGGCGCATCAGGTTTTCTCGCAATTTCTGAGCCGCCCGCTCACGCCGGCGCTCGGCCTGCGCCTGGGTGTTCAGCGCAGCAATCCGCTTGGCTTCTGCCACGCGCTCGGCTTTGGATGTATCGGTCTCGTCTGTCATAGCGGCGTCATAGCGCAAATGTGGATAAACCGGAAGATAGGCAAGGTTTTGCTATTTTATTCGCCCAACCACGTTTTGCTGCTTGCGCGCCCCGTCATCCTGTGGCAATAGCCCACTCGTTCCGCAGCGGCACAGTCCGCTTCGCCAGATGCTGCTATAGCTCAGGGGTAGAGCACTCCCTTGGTAAGGGAGAGGCCGAGAGTTCAAATCTCTCTAGCAGCACCATTACATTCCATTGAAATCATTAGACTGATTGCATTGCATGTCGTTGTGATCCAGAAGCATTTCTTCTAGACTTGTTCACCAGAATTGAAGTTTATTCAATCAATATGCTCGATGAGCGACTGCTACGGAGCATATTGCAACGATAGCCTCCCAAAGGTGAGTGGATGGCGGGCAAATGGTGATACTCCGAATTGATCCGTTCCCATCCGAAGACGAGCTGAATTTACTTTGGCTCAAGGCTTGGAGCAGCCCTGATCGAAAAGAATTCACAAGTGTCCTATTGCGCAGTCTTACGCATATAGGGGCTTATGAAGATGATCTGCTCGTCGGCTTCGTAAATGTCGCATGGGATGGAGGTATCCACGCCTTTATCCTCGATACCTGTGTCGATCCGAGAATACGAAGACAGGGGGTCGCCACTCGCATGGTGGTTGCGGCCACCAATGTGGCGCGAGAACGCGGTGCAAAGTGGTTGCACGTTGATTTCCAACCGAATCTGACTTCATTCTATCGGAAATGCGGCTTCCGGCATACCGAGGCAGGTCTTATGGAGCTGAAGTAAGACGTTTCTCCTGCCCGGGCGCTGACCGCTAAACCTCGGGCCTCCATGGGAACTTTTCTCTCTGCCCGGCGGGACTACAAGTGCAAAATTCAGCATCCCAATAGCCTAATTTATTGGGTACACGTCACACCATATCGCGGCAAAACCTAAATTCAGTCGAGCTTCTTGCGAACAAGCAGCACTGTTCCGCACGCTGCGCCACAGATAGCGCCAAAGGTCAGCAAACTCAGGAACAGGTTCAGACCGGTACTTGGATATTTGTTGGTGTCAGGCAGTGTTGAATCGGTAAAACTGTCAAGATAGACAAGTTGCAGAGAGCTGACCAGCTTCACTTTTTCGAAGTCACTGATTGCCGATTTCATGCGGCTTTCTGCCATTTTCAGATCAAGGTTAAGCTTGTTGAACAGGCTTGAGTAATCGGCGAGATTACCGTCGGCACCTGCCGAAAGGCCCGCAGTTTTAGCCTGCATGCTTTTGGATTGTTCCTCGAGTGCCGCGATGCGCCTGTCGATATCGGCCACCTGCGGAGAACTCGCGCTAACGCTCTGGCTGAGAGCCATGCGGCGGCTTTTCAGATCGGCAATACTCGATTCGATATTGGTCAACACGGTAATGATGCTGGTGGCCGACAGATCCACATCGAAAACGCCTGTTTGATTCTGCGTATCGCGAAGCTTCCCACGGAGATCACTGACTTCCTTCGTCGCATTGTCCACATCCCGCTGCGTCGAGACCAGAAGGTCATCCCACATTCCCGAACTCAGTTGGTTGATCTGCTGCTCGGAAAGCTTCAGGACCAATTTTGACAGGTCATGCGCTTCTTGCGGGGTAAAAGCGGTGACCTCGAGCTCCACAATGCCGCTCTTCGCGTTTACCGAAGCACTATATCGCTTTTTCCAGTATTTGAGGATGTCGTCCTGGGTGGCGTCTTTTCGAAGACGAGAAAACCAATCAATGTCGTCTCGACCATAGATTTTGTGAAGATCGACAGATTTTTGCAAATCCTGGATGACCGCCGGGCTGCTGAGATAGTTCAGGAGGATGGCGGTGTCCTGGACAATTTTCATCTTTGGTTCGACAGTATCGCTCGAATACCGGTCGCGCGACAGATACGGAACGGAGGAACGCACGATGAACCGTACTTCCGAAGCATATCCGGGGCTTGCTAGAAATGCATAGTAGAGGATGCTGCCGCTCATTGGCAAAACGAATGTTGCACCAATAAAGATCATTAAAATGACGGCAAATACCCGGTCGCGTGTGCGGGGAGCAAGGCCCGCAAGCCGATAGAGATTGCGGCGGCTTCGGTTTTCGAACGTCAGGGCGCGTGCATAGGAACTCAGCGCAGACGCCAGTTTTTGACTGCGCGCAAGCACAGGAGGCAGGTCCGCCTCAATCATTTTCTTGTCGTCTGTCACTGTTTTCTCTGACACGTCGTCCACTTTTCCCAAGGCAAACTCTAGCGATTCAGTCGCATATATGTGGCGATACCCTCTTCGACACTGTCGAATTGCACCATATGACCGTCAATTAAAACAAGCACGACATCGCAATAATCCTTAATCGTGTCCATGTCGTGGGAAATCATGATGACATCGGATTTTGTACGTCTTGCCCTGAAGGCGTCCCGGCAGCGTCTTTGAAAATTCGAGTCGCCGACAGCCGTTATTTCGTCGACAAGATAACAATCGAACTCAATGGCCATAGAAAGGCCAAATGCAAAACGCGCCGCCATTCCAGACGAATAGGTGCGCAACGGTTCGTTCAGATAGCTGCCAATTTCGGCAAATTCGGCGACAAAGCGCAGCACCCGGTGAAAATCCTCGCCATAGGCCCTGGCGACGAATTTCAGATTTTCCTTTCCGCTCAACATATGGTTCAGGCCATTGGCAAAGCCAAGTGGCCAGGACACCCGCACCTGGCGATGAATGCGCCCCTTGTTGGGCAGTTCCGCGCCAGAGATCAGCCGCATGGTGGTCGACTTCCCTGCGCCATTCACCCCAAGCAGTCCATAGGACCGCCCGGCAACAAACTGCATGCTCTGATTGCGCAGGATAAATCGGCGATGAGCCGCTGTCTTGTAATATTTCGTTACGTTCTCAAGGGTGATCATCGTCAGGCCTTATGATCCTCGATCGACATCCAGACCAGGGTTGCTGTCATCCAAAGCGTGAAGAGGCCCGCAGAGAGAATGAGCCATGCGGAAAAACGTTCAGGGTATTTTGACTTTTCTGGCGCGTGCGAATCCGAGAAAATAGAAACGAATGTGGTTCGTTTCAGTGCCGTGGATTTTGCAGTATCGAGATTTTTGACTGTCGCTTCGTAAAGCGCCTGGGTCACGATCCGGCGGGTTTCCAGCCTTGAAAACTCGATCATACTGGTCGAAAGCTGAGTTGGATCATTGGTATCCTTGCCAGCCAGGCTGTTCTGGCGCAATTGTATCTGGTCGTCAATCGCCTGGATCGACCGGCGAAGCTCTCGTCCGCGCGCCGTATTGTCCGCTTTGGCGGCTTCAAGAGATTTCAGATCGACTGTCAGGTTCAATTTCTGCTCAGTCAGCTTCGAAATGATCGTGCTGACCATTTTTGCGGACGAAACCGGATCGAGAATACCTGTCTTGTTCTGATATTCCCGCAGATCGTCCAGCGCCTTGCGATAGTCTTCTAGGCTGCTGATCAAGTCGTGTTCGACCCGATCAACCAGGTCGCTCTTGGCCTTGTCGGAAATCTTGCTGATCATTTCATCGGCAGCGGCGAGAGCCGCCTTGGATATGCTGACCGAATCCTCGGGCGAGAAGGCTCGAACGGTAAAAATGATAATGCCGGACGGGCCGTCGACATAGGTATCGACATGCTGCATCCAGTATTTATGAAGGTCCTCGGATGTGGGGTCGCTGGACAGGCGTGATAGCGGGTCGATATCGTCTTTCAAGAAAAAATTGCGTAGCCCGATTTCGGTGTCCAGCTTTCTGACAATTTGAGGCGATTTCAGATAATTGGCGACAATATACGAATCCTGCGTCAGCGAATCGCCCCCGATGATCGAGCGGCCTTCTCTTTGCTCAGACGTGTCGAAACGTTCGCTGACGCCGATGGTGCGAACAACCATACGGGTCTCGGAAATATACTGGCCGCTGGCAATCAGGAAATAATAAATCGCTGCAAAAACACTCGGCACCAGCACGAAAGCAATAAGAGAGTTTTTCTTGGTGAAAAACAGGCCAAGCAGCGTCCCGACAATACCTTTTTCAGACAGGCCAGGGGTGCCGGCTTGTCCTCGATTGGTCTTTTGGGCATCATGAACGGGAAAACCGACTTCAAGGCTCATATTGCGTTCCTGTTGGCGCAAGCGATGCGGAAACATCCTTTGTCCGTAACGGTCATACCCTTTTGCTCATATATTCTCAATTGCTTCGTCTCAACGGGCAACAGCCAAGGCCGTTCATTACTGCTTCGCAGATCGCATCTCGATGCGAACCTCAAGCAGTTCTGCCGCTCACAGACCGATCCTTCTTATTTTGTTGATATCATCGGTAGATATGGCGGTAACGTGGCGTGAGAGAAATTGGAATGTCACGTTTGCGTTTCAAGACGATTTAGGACTTGAACAGCCTGTTATCAAGGGACAGGCGATCCGTTAGAAAACCAGGCAGTTTTTCGTGATTGGCGCCAAGACAATGCCCGGCGACCAGGGCGATGCGTTGCGTGGCCCGTTTCAACCTGTCCCTAAAGGTAATTGCTCCATAAGCCGGATCGATCTTCTGGCGAAAAGCCTGGACGGTAAACTTGCCCATCCCGGCCAGAGCCTGTCCCAGGTTCGGTGAGAGCCGATAGCCAAAATACCGGGTGAAGTTGCGGGATTCGTCGAAAGCCCGGCGAAGCTGTTCGATGAAACTGTAGTCATGGGAATGATAGACCACTGCGTCCGGCGCATAGGCTTTCCAATAGCCAGCCTCGATAATGCTCTTCGCCCATAATTGATCCTCGGCAAACTCCACATCGGGGTAGGGGAAACGTTCCCATACGGATTTGCGCATCAGGGAATTATTGTCAGAGTAAAAATGCAGCAATTGCCGCCAGCCTTCATCGGCCTGATAGCGGGCCGGATCAAGGTCCTTATGAACGATCAGCGGATGATGCAGGAAGCCTCGGAAATGCTGGTCGAGATCGTTTTTGGTAAAAGGCGACGCGGTATCGTAGGCGATATGGCGGCCGAACACACCGGCGATCCGGATATCCTGTTCCGCGACCGCGACCATGCGCGCCAGCCAATGTTCATCGACAGGCTCCGCGTCATGAGTGAGAAAGGCTACGAACTGGGCATCTGCGGTCTGAATGCCGAGATTGCGGGTCTTGCCGTGGCCGAAGTCACGCGGATCGATTTCGATCAGCCGCACCCGTTCCAGGCTGCAAAGATAGTCTTTCGTGCCATCGCGAGAGCCTGAATCGATGACAATGATTTCATAGGGCCAGGATGTTTGCTGGTGAAGCACCTTTTCCATCACCTTCGGCAGGACTGCCATGGCATTCTTGGTCGGAATAACCACGGCGCAATGGTATTTCGTCATGATTGCGCTCCCTGCTGCGCACCATGGGTTACCCGTTCCCGGATTGCCGCCTCGACGAGACGCGCCGATTTCTCCCAGGACAGGTCCTTCACATAATCAAGGCCGCCTTGCCGAAGACGGTCGCGTTCCTCAGGCTGCTTGAGCAGGCGTTCGATCTGATCGGCTATGCCCTCCGGTGTCGGTTCGGCGAAGGCCATGGCATTGTCGGGAAAGATCGAGCGGACGGTATCGAGATCGAGATCGATGACGGGAAGCCCGCAAGCCATCATTTCCTTGTTCACCAGCGAATGATTTGTGGCTGAAAATACCACGCCAACGGTTGCCTCGCGATAAAGCTCGGCCAGTTGCGGACCTTTCAGAATGCGAAGATCACGATAGGGGAAATCAACGTCGAGTTTGCCCAAGGGCCAACCAAAAAAATCGACTTCAAAATCGACATTGCGCTTTCTCAGGATATCGAGGGCCATGAAGGCAAGCTCAACAGCGCGGCGTGGCGTGACATAGCGTGCATAAAGGGCAATGCGTTTGCTGCGGCGCTCCTTCGTGCCGGTGCTGAGATTGTAGATACCTGCATCATAGGCAAGCGGCCATGACATCGACCATCGTCCATATTGCTGCGACATGCGCTTATGCAGCCAATCGCCGGCGCAAAGACAATCGAAATCGAAACGGTAGGTTGCTTCGGTGAGCAGGGCTTCCGTCCCCGATGGATAGAAGGACGGTTCGTAATCCTGTACGAAATAGAATTTGCGGGTAAAGCCCTGCATGGCGTTGACCGGGTAGCAGGTAAAGCGGTCTGTTGCGATCAAGGCATCGCCTTCAGCTTGCGGCGTCGCACCCTTGAACAGATCCAGGGATCCGGAAAACGGCTGAAAATGGGTGTTGATCGTTTCCAGAGCGGCTGCGGCGGTTTTATGAACCTTCGGATTCTGCACCAGGAAGCGAACGTCATGACCGAAGCGTTCAAGATAGCTTGCGATCCGGAAAATCGTCATATGGCCGCCCGCTCCCGGCATGAAATCCGGAATGACCCAGGTGATGCGCAGCCGGGACATATCCAGAGTGTCCAGGGGAGGGCGCCCACCGGAAGGCTCGTAGCTTACGAATGACTTGAGATGATCGATTTGACGCTCGATCAATGTTTTCCTTGATGTCTTCAACCCGAGGAAAGACAATAGATGCCGGGCTGCGGATGCAAAATGCACGAGGGCCATCTCCTTTAGCTTTCCCGCCAGTCACGGAAAAGCATGTCGCGTCGAAGCATAGTGAATGCCAGCTTTTTCGTCGCCAGCCCTCCAAAGTCAAGCATGAGTTCCACCTGTGCCGTTATATCGGGTTTTTGCAGGAGGCTTTCCTGCTCGTGACATGGCAAATACGCGATAATTCAGGCATTTGGCGGATTTGAGACAATCGCAGGCCCTTTAATGCCAAGTCTCTGACATGCTGACGCCTCCTCGACTTGAAAAATTGAAAATATCCCAAATGCATCAGAGGCTTGAGATATTTTCAAAGGGAATACGAAGAGACATTTTCAATGAATCTTCGTATAAGGTCCGCTATGCATCGGCCATTCCGAAGCATCGGATGGAGAAATGGGCGCGACAGGACGCGCAAGCCGTGCCATAAGGCGCAAAAACCACCGTTTCCAGGCCTTGTGACATGATCCGTATTGAAAATATCTCCAAGCAGAACAGCCATCGCCTGTTGTTCATCGAGGCCTCTGCCGCCCTGAACAAGGGGGAGAAGATTGGCCTGGTCGGGCCGAACGGTGCTGGCAAGACCACGCTGTTTCGGATGATCACCGGCGAGGAATCGCCCGACGAAGGCCAGGTCGCGACCGAAAAAGGTGTGACCATCGGCTATTTCAACCAGGATGTCGGCGAAATGTCCGGGCGTTCGGCTGTCGCTGAGGTCATGGATGGGGCAGGGCCTGTCAGCACAGTGGCGGCAGAATTGCGCGAGCTGGAAGGTGCCATGTCGGACCCCGACCGGATGGACGAAATGGATGCGATCATCGAGCGCTACGGCGAGGTCCAGGCGCGCTACGAAGAGCTGGATGGCTACGCTCTGGAAGGCCGGGCGCGCGAGGTGCTGGATGGGCTGAGCTTTTCCCAGGAGATGATGGATGGTGATGTCGGCAAGCTGTCGGGTGGCTGGAAGATGCGCGTGGCACTGGCGCGTATTCTATTGATGCGGCCCGATGTGATGCTGCTTGACGAACCCAGCAACCATCTCGATCTCGAAAGCCTGATCTGGCTGGAAAGCTTCCTGAAGAATTACGATGGCGCCTTGTTGATGACCTCACATGACCGCGAGTTCATGAACCGGATCGTCACCAAGATCATCGAGATCGATGGCGGTTCGCTGACCAGCTATTCCGGCGACTATGGTTTTTACGAGGGCCAGCGCGCCCAGAACGAGAAGCAGCAGCAGGCGCAATTCGAGCGTCAGCAGGCAATGCTGGCCAAGGAAATCAAGTTTATCGAGCGGTTCAAGGCGCGCGCCTCTCATGCCGCCCAGGTGCAGAGCCGGGTGAAGAAACTCGACAAGATCGACCGGGTCGAGCCGCCGCGCCGTCGCCAGACGGTGGCGTTCGACTTCCTGCCCGCGCCACGCTCCGGTGACGACGTCATCAATATCAAGAATGTCCACAAGGCTTATGGCAGCCGGACGATTTATCAGGGTCTGGATTTCATGGTCCGCCGGCGCGAACGCTGGTGCATCATGGGCATCAACGGCGCTGGAAAATCGACGCTGCTGAAGCTGGTTGCCGGCACAACCGAGCCGGATCAAGGCACGGTCAGCATCGGCGCCAGTGTCAAACTCGGCTATTTCGCCCAGCATGCCATGGATGTGCTGGATGGCGATAGCACTGTGCTGCAATGGCTGGAGGAAAGCTTTCCGAAGGCAGGGCAGGCGCCGCTCAGGGCATTGGCCGGTTGCTTCGGCTTTTCCGGCGACGATGTCGAAAAGCGCTGCCGGGTGCTGTCAGGCGGCGAGAAAGCCCGGTTGGTGATGGCGGCCATGCTGTTCGACCCACCAAATCTGCTGGTTCTGGACGAGCCGACCAACCATCTGGATCTCGATACCAAGGAAATGCTGATCAAGGCATTGTCGGCCTATGAAGGCACCATGCTGTTCGTCAGCCATGACCGGCATTTTCTGGCCGCCTTGTCCAACCGCGTCCTGGAACTGACGCCGGATGGCATCCATCAATATGGCGGTGGTTATACGGAATATGTGGAGCGCACCGGGCAGGAAGCGCCCGGCCTGCACGCGGCATAATCAAGTCGTTACCCACGTTTGTCGGGGCGAATGGCGCTGCGCAGCTCCACCAGCCGGTTCAGCGTTTCCAGCGTCCGTTCCGGTTTGAGAGCCGAAAGCGCCAGCGCCAGGGTTTCGATCACCACCAGTGAGGGCGCATGCAGCGCCACCTGCTCGCTTTTGGCGCGCGGAACGACGAGGCTGACGCTGGCATGCTGGCGCAGCACGCTTTCCGCCTGCCCCAGCACCAGGATCAGCGGCACGTCCAGCCGCTTGGCCTCGGAAATCACTGTCATGGCTTCGCGATGCGGACGGCCATGCAGCAGCATGACCAGCACATGGCCGGTGCCAAGCCCGAGCAATTGTTCGGCCAGCGAAATTCCTGTGGTGTTGAGCGCATAGGAGGGAAACCCGGAGCGCGAAAACAGCCTTGCGCCGTAACTGGCGATAATGCCGGATGCGCCGATGCCGAAAACCCCGATGGCGCGGGCCTCGGCCATCAGGAGGGCTGCCTTGGAAAGAGCGGCCCGATTTTCCGGGCTTGCCAGTGCCGCCAGCGCAGTCTGCTGGTTTTCCAGCACAAAATTCACGGCGGCATCGCTGTTACCGCTGATGTCCTCGGTGGTCGCGGCCATTTTCTCGATGGGGGAATCGGTTTCGCCCAGATAGGTTTTCAGCGTTTCCTTCAGGTCGATCAGGCCGCGAAAGCCCAGCGCCTGAATGGCGCGGATCACGGTGGCGTCGGATGTGCCGGTCTCGAAGGCGATTTCCAGCGCCGATTTGCTCAACACCGCATGGCGATGGCCATCGATATAATCGGCGACGGTCACGAGGCCGGGTGACAGCTGATCGCGGCGCTTTTTCAGCCGCTCGCCATACCGGTCGATGCGCCGTGATTTGCCGGTCCGTTCGCCTTGCCTGCCCATTCCTTGGCTGTGCTCCTGATCCTGTAGTAGTCGCCCGCATTCATTGTCCAGATCGGGCATTTCTCCACCAAAACCTTTGAATACCTGCCGCAAAGGGGCAGGCTGCCCATCCGATTTTCCGTGTATATGCCGCTTTAGCGGCCTTTTTGCCCGGCAGCTACGGGGTTTTAAAGTTGACTACTACATTCATCAATTGGAAAAGCCCAGAGAACAAGCGAATGACATTGTAATTTTGGGGGTAAAGCTGTGGGGCGAACGGCGAGACTGATGCGTGGCAACGGCAAAAGCCGTGGTCGGATGATAGCGGCGCTGTTGCTGGCGTCCGTCGCTTTGCCAGCCAGCGCCGAAGATGTGTCCGGTCAGGCCGGGGATACGGCTGGTACGACAGAGCTTCAGACCATTACCGTGACGGGCAAAAAATCGACTCGCGGTTATCAGCCGCTCTCCACCAGCACAGCAACGCGCACCGATACGCCGCTGCTGGATGTGCCGCAGGCGGTTAACGTGGTGAGCGGCGAGGCTTTGAAGGATCAGGGTGCTCGCTCGCTGGACGATGCGCTTGCCAATATCAGCGGCATTACCCAGGCCAATACGCTGGGCGGCACGCAGGACGCCGTCATTCGCCGTGGCTTTGGGGACAATCGCGACGGTTCGATCCTGACCGATGGGATGAAGACCGCATTGCCGTTTTCCTTCAACGCCACCACCGACCGGGTCGAGGTACTGAAAGGGCCGGCCTCGACGCTTTACGGCATTCTCGATCCTGGCGGCATGGTCAATGTCGTCACCAAGAAGCCGGAGGACGTGTTTTCCGGCGAGGTCTATAGCAGTGTCACCGGATATGGAGCTGGCAAATATGGCTCGACCTCCGGGCTGGATGTGACCGGTCCGATTTCCGGTACCGACTTTTCCTATCGTTTTATCGCAGAAGGTCAGAAGAGCGATTACTGGCGCAATTTCGGAGAGACCAAGAAGTGGATGGTTGCACCATCCTTGAGCTGGAGTGGCGAGGATACTGAGGTTACGGTTTCCTATATGCATGAGGATTACAGCGTGCCCTTTGACCGCGGCACGATCTTCGATCTGACCACCGGTCATGCGGTGGATCTGAGCCGCCGCACCCGGCTGGATGAGAAATATAACATTACCGATGGCACATCAGATCTGGCCAAGGTGTCGATTGACCGGCAGGTGAGCGACGACTGGAAACTGTCCCTGAACTATGCCTATAGCCGCAACGAATATTCCGACAACCAGGCCCGCGTCACCGGCTATAATTCCGCAACCGGTGCCGTAACGCGCCGTGCCGATGCCACGCAATATTCCACCAGCTACAATCACGCGGTCAGGGCCGACCTGACCGGCGAAGTCGAGATCGGCGGTTTGCAGAACGACTTGTTGTTTGGCGTTTCCTACGATTACAGCGATACGCTGCGTACCGACATGCTGCGTTGCGCCAATTCCAGCAATTTCAACATCAACAATCCGGTTTACGGCAATCTGGCGCAATGCAACACGGTTTCAGCTTCCGACAGCGACCAGACGGAACAATTATCGACGGCCTCGGTCTATATGCAGGACAGCCTGCACCTGACCGACCAATGGATATTGGTCGGTGGTCTGCGCTACCAATATTACGATCTCTATGCGGGCAAGGGGCGGCCCTTCAATGCCAATACCGATAGCAATGGCGATGCGCTCATTCCCAATGGCGGTATCGTCTACAAGCTGACGCCGCAGATATCGCTCTACGCCAATGCGGCCCGGACTTTCCGTCCGCAATCGTCGATATCAAGCTATTATGGCAATCTCGACCCGGAAGAGGGGACATCCTACGAGATCGGCAGCAAATTTGAGCTTATGGACGGCTTGAGCGCCAATGTCGCACTGTTTTCCGCCCGCAAGAAGAATGTCGCCTATTCCGAGACTATTGGTGGCGAAAGCGTGGTCAAGACGGCGGGGCTGGTGCGCTCGCAGGGCGTCGAGGTCGATGTGGCCGGTCAGTTGACGGATCGTTGGCAAGCCATTGTCAGCTATGGCTATACCGATGCCAAGGTGCTGGAGGACCCGGATTATGCCGGCAAGCAATTGCCCAATGTCGCCCGCCACACCGGTAGTCTGTCCGTGGCCTATGATGTCGGTGACATCGGCGGCGATGGCAACAGCTTGAAGGTTGGTGGCGGCATCCGCGCCGTGGGCAAGCGGGCAGGCATCAACAACAATAGTTATTTCTTGCCCGGCTATGCGGTCGTCGATCTGTTCGCTGCTTACACGTTCAACTTTGAGCGTCCATTGACGCTTCAGGTGAATTTGAAAAATATTTTCGACAAGACCTATTATACCTCATCGATCGGTTCGACCAATTACGCCAACCAGGTTGGGGAACCCTTCAATGTCACCGTGAGGGCCAGTGTCAAATTCTAGAATTTGATAGGGAAAAAGGGGACCGGTTTTCCGCGAGTAAAATCTTCCTGTGATCGCTCGCGTCATCATATAGTTCTTTGCAAGGAATTTTGTGGCATAAGCCTATTGTGATGAAGACCGGACCTATGGATGCAGCAGCGCGACCTCCCTTCGGGCCATAAAAGGCCGGACGGAAGCCTGGAAGCCCACCGCATGCGGCGGCGAGGGCTGAGGCTGTTTGCCGTGATTTTCCTGTTATTCTGTTGCAGCATCGCTATCGCGGTGTTGACCGCAGACGATCAGCGCCGGCTCAATCAACTGATCGAGAGCGTTAAAGATGTCTTGCCCTGGCAAAGCCGAGAGGAGCCGGAACCGATTGTGTTGCGGGGAAAACGCCTCGCGTCCGCGCAGATGCCCTCCGAGCAGGTGATGGTACCCGCCCGATTTTTCGACATGCCGCCGCTGCTCGACATTGCAGCGCCGGTGCGCAAGTTTCGTATTTCCGGCAAGACGCTTTGTGAGCAGATAAAGGCGGCGGGGCTGGGGACTGCCGATTGGGTCCAGAATCCTTTCTCGCCCGGGATTTTCAATTGTATCGCTGAAACCAGTCTGCCAGCCACAAAGCCTGATGGTGACGCCCCCTCATTCTTCATGGTGGTGCGGGGGACACCGGATGGCCAGATCACCCAGATCCGGATCAAGGTCATCGAGGTCAAATCCAGTCAGCAGATCTGGCAGCGTTATGATGCTGCCCTTGATCTCATTCTCAACGCCAGTCGCTGGCCGGATTTTGCCGGTGATTTCGACCGGATGCGCTCGCTTGAACCCTTCGAGGCCAACCACTTCGGCATATCTTTGAAATTCACCAAGGAATTCATGGGGCCAGAGCGCTATAACATTATCTTCATGCCTGAGGATGATGGAGAGCTGGAGCGGCGCACGAGAGCCGCGCTGAATGCGCAGCCAAGCCTGAAGACGGCGCCTCTGACAGCCAGTTTCTGGCCCAGACAGGTTTTGGGAGGGAGATAAGCTTTGGAAACCGGGAAAAGTTTGGGTGCAAGGCGCTGACAGCGCGTTGAGCGGGGATGAGATAATGCCTGGCTCAGTGCCGTGGGCCTATAATACCAAGTCTCGAAGATGCTGACGCATCCTTGACTTGAAAAATTGAAAATACCTCAAATGCATCAGAGGCTTGAGATATTTTCAAAGGGAATACGAAGAGTCATTTTCAATGATTCTTCGTATAAGGCGCACGGCACTGTGTAATTTCGAATATCTTACAGTCTGTTCAAGGCCCCAGGGGTTTAGATATTGATATATAGAATACCCAGGGTCATCAGCGATGACTCTGGGTATAATCCCTTACATGACAAAACTGGGTGCCGGGAGATTGGGCACGAAGCGGGCTTCGTTCATGCATTGCGCCAGAAGGGCGGTGTTTTCATGCGGGTCGGCCGATGGGTTCTTGAAGGAGATGTGGTTGATCTCCAACCCGGCATGGTCGTGGCTCAACGTCAGTTGCGCATAGATGGTGATGTCGCGCGGTTTGATTTCGAGGTCCAAAACCACTTCAGGCGTCTCGCCCCAGTCCAGCTTGTACTCGCCTGCGGCACCGAAATTGACCGTGCCGGGATGAAAGTAAAGCTCAGCGGCAGAAGACACGAGATCAGCAATATTACCGAAAAACTCCAGACGGATCAGCGATATCAGGTCCGCCGCATCCAGTAACCGTAGTTCTGAGGCGACGGGGCTAATAGCTTGTGCAACTATTTTTTCGCGTTCAGTCGTATATTTGCATTTTTTCATGTTCTTTAGCGTAACCGCCTCTTGTTCTTGCTGTCGGCAGCGTATAGTCTTTGTACTATCTCAGCGACGGCCTTGTAAAATATCGGTGGGATGACACTATCCACCGAGACTTGCGCAAACATGGAGCGGGCGAGCGGCGGATCCTCGAAAATCGGGATATTATTTTCCTCGGCGATTTCGCGAATCTTCAATGCAATCAGATCCTGACCCTTGGCAAGCACGATCGGTGCTTCCATTTCGGTGCGCACATAGCGCAGGGCCACGGCGAAATGGGTGGGATTGGTGATGATCATCGTGGCGCGCGGCACGTTGTTCATCATACGGCGACGGGCCTGGTCGCGCTGGGCGGAACGCTGGCGTGCCTTGACGACCGGGTCGCCCTGGGATTGCTTGTGTTCGTCCTTCACTTCCTGCCGGGTCATGCGCAGTTTCTGATACCAGTTGTATCGCTGCCATCCGAGGTCCATCACCGTCAGCAGGCCGGTGGCAAATAGCACGATGACAAGCATTTCCTGGACGATATCGGAAAGCTTGACGAAAATGATCTGCGGATCGGACAGCATTGCATCCAAAGTGCCGAAATACTGGCCGCGCATCGAAACGAACATAATGATCGCGACGACGATGATCTTAAACAGCGACTTGCCGAATTCGACAAAGCCCATGACCGAAAACATCCGCCCTATTCCGCCGATCAGCGATAACCGTTCCATCTTGGGGGTAATGCGATCAAGAACGAAGCTTGGCAAATGCTGGGCAAAGGACTGGGTGAGGCCAAAAAGCATGAACAATAACAGGGCCGGACCAAGCATGGCGGCCATCGACCAACCCAGATGCACGAACAGGGAAATCACGTCTGTGCCGGTGCCGATGATCCACTGATCCGGTTTTTCCATCAGGTCGCGCAGGGTCTGATAAAGTGTGGAGACGCCCTGTGGCATGAAAAATACAAAATAGATGTAGAAGGCCAGCGTCGTTGCAAATAACGGCGCCTCGCGCGAGATCGGCAAATTGCCGTGTTCTGCCGCGTCCCGCATTTTTTTCTCGGACGGGCTCTCGGTTTTACTTTCCTGGTCCTCATCATCTGCCATGTCGGGACCTCGGTCGGTTGATTACAGCGTCAAGCACCTTATGCGATGCATCAAGGAATTATAATGGGAGTCTGCATGCCAGTTTCCGGCGCTGTAGCAACGCGTATTTTATAAAACGCGCAAAGGCCGGAGCAGAAAGCTTAACGCTCTCTATTCCGGCCTTCAACTCTTTCAGTCCATTCGGATCGCTGGGTCGCGGTATTGTCAACAGTGGCGTGCAGGCTGCGCCATGAAACATGGTCACGCCGCCTCCATGCCAGCCTGTGCAGCGTCAGGCGGCAGCCGTATCCTTGTCGCCTTCCGGTTCCTTGAGCTGGATCTGGCCGGAATTGGCAAGACGGATAGCTTCCTGCGCGACAGCACGTCTGGCGATAGCGATTTCCCGCGGATTGATTCCGACCGTTCCGGCTTGCAGATCCGATTCGATCATGCGGCGCGAGCGCGGGCTGATGGCCGAGAGCACACATTCGCGGATCTCGTTCGAGGCGCCGCGCAACGCCATGGTGAGAATGTCGCCGGAAATATCGTTGAGCAACATGACCCTGCTGCGCTGTGGCATGACCAGCAGATCCTCGAACAGGAAGATCTTCGGACGGACCTTGGTGGCGGATTCCTTGCTGATCGATTCGAGCGATTCGAGCAGGGTATCGACCTGCGGCTTTTCCAACTCGTTCATCAGTTCGGCCACCTTGGCGGTGCCCACCGAATTGCGTTCCGCGTCGATCTCGCTGATCAGTTCCACCACACGGTTCTCAATGATCTGAGCGGCCTGCGGGCTGACATTCTTCAGGTTGACCGTACGGTTCATGATATCGGCGCGGCGGCTGTCCGGCAGCTTGATCAGCACCTTGGCGCCGAAGGAGGAGGGGAGCATGGACAGGATATAGGCAACCGTCTGCGGATGCTCGCGCAACAGGAACTGAGCAATGAAATCGGGGTCCGCATCCTGCAAGCGGTCCCAGATCGAGGTTTCGAACGCCTGGAAGGCTGTGCGCCGGCCAAGCAAGCCGTCAACTTCTTCCGGCGTCAGGCCTTCCTCGAGGATTTCCTCGATGGCCTTGGCATTGTCCATCAGGCCGGCGCCTTCGGTGAACAGGTCCTCGAATTCGCCGACCAGTTCGGCCAGTTCGTCCGGTGGAATGGTTCTGAGCGTCTGGGCCGAATTGATGATCATCTGCAGTTCGGCCTGCGTGAAATATTTCAGCAGCTTTCCCGCCACGCCCTTGCCCATGGCCAACAACACGGCGGCTGCCTTGTCGGCCTGGCTCAGTGGCTTGCCCGCTACCGGTCCGCCGAAATCGTCAAAGTCCATCATGGTCTTTCCTCTCTGGCCCGTTCATGGGGTCAGGACGTCTTGGTGCTCATAACTTCGATCAATTTCACACCGAATCGCGTATCGTCATTCTCAAGAACTGTAATCTCTCCGCGGGCAATCCGTCGACCGTTAACCATGATCTCCACAGGTTCACCGATCTTTTTATCTAACGCTATGATTGCGCCCTCTTCAAGATTCATCAAGCCCGAAACCGGCATGCGGCTGGAACCCAGTACGATTTGAACATCGATCGGGATGTCCATGATCAGGTCGAGATTGGAGTCCAGAGCGCTGCCCGGTGCCTGATGGGCCGGTCCTGCATCGAAGCTGCCAGCACCACCCAACTCGCTCCCGCCAAAATCGCCGCCACCGAAATCGCCACCGCCGAGATCGCTGCCTCCAAAGTCGCTGGTGCCGAAATCACTGGCACCGGTGGCTGCGCCACCACCGAAATCGCTCTCGAAATCGGAAAGGCCGCCAGCGGCATCGCCGAAGTCGCTGGCGCCAGCGGCTGCGAAATCGGTTCCCCCGAAATCGGCGCCGATATCCGGCAGACCGCCATCGCTGTCGCTTTTCAAGACCCCGCGCAGGTCATCGATTGCCTGATCGAGATCGGCATCGCCCAATGGCATCGCCAGGGCATCATCATCTTTTACGGGTGTTTTTTTCGTAGCCATGCAAATACTATTCCCTTTGAAACTTGCCTCAACCTGCTGCCATGGATGCAGCAGGGAAAATCGTCATCTCATGAGATGACGTAAAAGCTCACTATCTGTACTGTGCATCGACTTCACCCGGACGGTGTAGTGATCGCCGGCGCGCCCGAATTCGCAGGTATAAAGGTCGCGCCCGTTGGCGCTGACATCGACTGTCACATCGCCCTTTTCGAGAAAGGGAATCACATCGCCGGCCGCAAGCTTGGAAACCGTCAACAGGCTCAGCGATTGCAGGCTGATGCGGCCTTCCAGAGTGACCTGGCTCTTGCGCACCTGTTCCGCCAGCTGCTCGGCCCATTCCTTGCGGGCTTTGGAGACCTGGTTTTTCGATTTTGGCGCCGTGACATTGGTCTTCAAAAGGGTTTTCTGCGGAATGATCAGGGCGAAATCGGAGGTGATCTTGCCCAGTTTGATGCTCATATGCACCAGGGCGCCGAACTCCTCGATCTGTTCGCCATCTTGCCTCAGACGGTTTTCCCAATTGTGCGGCCGCTCGAAAATCGGCTCAAAGCCCCCGGTCGCATTGACGCCGGAGCGCAGCACATTGGCGATCCGTTCAAAGACCATCACCGCCAGGTCGAGTTCGATATTCGACAGCGGCCTTTTGATCGGCTCACCGATGAATTCCTGCATGCCGCCGAGCAGGGTTTCCATCAGGGTGATGACAAAACCATTGCCGCAGGCCATGACGAAGTTTTGTGACCAGTTGCGCAGAGAGGTATTGGCCAGCACGAAATTATCACCGAGGCTGGCGATCAGATCCCGCATCAGGCCGCTTTTAAAGCCGAGATAACCGACTTCGATGGTCAGGTTGGTTTCGCTGTGAAAAACGTCAGGCAGGAACTCGCTATAGAGTTGACCGAAATCCTGGCAAAGCTTTTCGACGGATTTCATATCGCCAAGGCCGCCGGTAAGACGAGCAAGCAAGGCGTGGTCCATCGGTTTTGGCAGGGATTGGGGCTGGGCGTTCTCGCTCATGGTCATGCAGCCTTCTCGTTACCGCCGCCTGGATTCATCATTTCCTGCTCTACGGCATCGATGGACGGACGCTCATAGGAGGAAATGGTCTTGCGGCCATATTCAAGGGCAACCTGCGGAACCGAACCGTTCATATAGGCAAGCAGTGTCTGCTTGACGATGATATAGAGACGATGCTGCTTGGTGCGGACGATCTTGATTTGCGAGGTGATCGGGTTGACGACGCAATAGGAGAGCAGAATGCCGAGCATGGTGCCTACAAGGGCAGCGCCGATCAACTCGCCCAGAACCTGTGGCGGCTCATTGATATAGCTCAACGCCTTGATGACGCCGAGAACCGCGGCGACGATACCGATAGCGGGAAAGCTGTCACCCACCGCGACGATCGCATGGTAGGGCTTCATCTTGTCGTGCAGAATCGTGTTGATTTCCTCATCCATCAGGGCTTCGATCTCATGGCTGCGGGCATTGCCGATGATGATCAGGCGAACATAGTCGCAGATGAAGGAGGTCAGCTCCCGGTTTTTTAGCAGGTTGGGAGCTGTCTGAAAGATCGAGGATTCGTCCGGATTGTCGATATGCGCTTCGATTTCGTTGCGCGACTTGGTGCGCAGGTCGCGCATCAGGGAATAAAGCACGCCGAGAACATCGAGGTAGTTGCGTTCTTTTGGCACCTTGTGGCCAAAGGCTTCACCGATTGCTTTGCCGGAATCCTTCACCACTTTCATGGTATTGGCCATGATGAACGTCCCGACGCCAGCGCCGCCGATGACCAGCAATTCGTAAGGCTGAAACAGACGCTCAACCGGCCCATGCTCAGCCATGAAACCGCCGATGATGCTGCCGATGATAATAACAAATCCGATAATGATAATCATGTAGCGCCTGCATTTCGCACGTTTCTCTTGCATATCACCGATAGGCAGCCTGCCTTGCGTGAGGCTGATGGCCCGGCGCACTGATGTCCTTGGTGATTGGCATTAACGGGTGATGGTCCCGGACAGTTTCGCGCAAGCATTTGCGCGCATGAATAGGGTCAATGAACGGTAAACCACGTTCCATGATGGAAGGCGAGCAACCGTGACGGACCGCAAAAAACACGCTGTAGCCCGAAGCAGAATGATCCTGCGTGACGGAACAATGGCGGTGGACGTCAGGCCTGCTGGTCTTGGTTACGAACTCAAGGCTTGGAGGTAACTCTTAATGCAATCCGGCATGTATGTATCCCTGTCGTCGCAACGGGCGCTCGACAAACGTCTCACCACCATCGCCGACAATATGGCGAATGTGAATACGGTTGGCTTTCGCGGCACCGAGGTGAAATTTGACGAAGTGGTCAGCCGCACCGGCAACGATCAGAATGCCAAGATCGCATTTGTGTCTCAAGGCAACGATTATCTGAATACCCAATCCGGCGAAATGCTGCAAACCGGCGGTACCCTGGATTTTGCCGTCAAGGGCGACGCCTGGTTCAGCATTGATACGCCGGCCGGCCCGGCTCTGACCCGTGACGGTCGTTTTACCATGACATCCACCGGTCAGTTGGTCTCGGTGCGCGGCTATTCTGTTTTGGATGCCGGTGGCGGACCTATTCAGCTCGATCCCAATGGCGGTGAGCCGCATGTCGGCGCCGACGGCACGATTAACCAGAACGGCCGCCAGATCAGCCAGATCGGCCTGTTCACGGCGGATATTTCCAAGGGCTATCTGCGCACCGAAAATAGTGGCGTTATCACCACCGACCGGCCGCAGGCCGTCGTCGATGACGCGACAATCGGCGTCATGCAGGGTTATGTCGAGCAATCCAACGTCAATGGCATCAGCCAGATGACGCAACTTATCCAGGTCAGCCGCGCTTTCGAAAGCATTTCGGCATCGATGAGCCAGACTGAAAACAGCATGAGCGAAACGATCAAGACGCTGGGCGGTAGCAAATGACCGGTGACTGGATCGTCTTCCCATGACCGTTGAATTCACCCCCCGGATCGACAGGAATACCCAGCTGGACGCCATGGCAGCCATTGCCAAACGCTATGCCACATCGGACTATTCCGTTGCCCATGGCGGGCATGTCCGCACCATTGCCGCTGGCCATTACACGGTGACGGGCCTGTCGCGCCATTTGCATCTGGGCGATTTTGTTGCCCATCGCAGTCCAACCGGCATTCACCTGGGCGAAGTGGTGCGGGTCGAGCCCGATCTCGCCTATGTTTGCCCCATCGAGCCAGGCGAGCCGATTGCCATTGGCGACACGGTGATCCGCAAGGGCGCCTTCCGGGTCGCCGCCCAGGATAGCTGGTGTGGCCGCACGCTCAATGCACTGGGTGATCCGATCGACGGGCTGGGGCCGGTGATGCCCGGTCTGGTGCGCCGCTCTATTGCCAATACCGCACCCTCTTCCATGGGGCGCAAGCGGGTAGAGACCGGTTTTCGCACCGGCGTGAAGGCGGTCGATATTTTCTCGCCGCTTTGCCTTGGCCAGCGGCTCGGGATTTTCGCCGGCTCAGGCGTGGGCAAATCGACCTTGCTCTCCATGCTTGCCAAGGCCGACGCCTTTGACAAAGTGGTGATTGCGCTGGTCGGCGAACGTGGCCGCGAAGTACGCGAATTCATCGAGGATACGCTGGGCGACAACATGGCCAAGACCGTGGCGATCGTGGCGACCAGCGACGAAAGCCCGATGCTGCGCAAGATGGCGCCTTTGACAGCGATTACCGTTGCCGAGCATTTTCGCGACCAGGGCGACAATGTCCTGTTTATCGCCGACAGTATTACCCGTTTCGCCCATGCGATCCGCGAAGTGGCGACGGCAGCCGGCGAACCGCCGATTGCCCGTGGATTTCCCGCCTCAGTGTTTACCGAGCTACCCAAGCTTCTGGAACGTGCCGGTCCCGGCGAAGAGGGAACAGGCACGATCACGGCGATCATTTCGATCCTCGTCGATGGTGACAATCACAATGACCCGATTGCCGACTGTACTCGCGGCATTCTCGATGGCCACATCGTGCTGGACCGCAGCCTGGCTGAAGAAGGACGCTATCCGCCGATCAATCCACTGGCCTCGATTTCGCGTTTGGCGCGCAAGGCCTGGACACCTGATCAGGAAAAGCTCGTGTCACGCCTGAAGACGCTGATCCACCGTTTCGAGGAAACGCGCGACTTGCGGTTGATCGGTGGTTATCGCGCCGGCAGCGATCCCGATCTCGATATGGCGATCAAGCAGGTTCCGATCCTTTACGAAGTGCTGAAGCAAACCCCGTCCGACAGGGCTGTCGTCGATGCTTATGCCGACCTCGCCCATGCCCTGAAGGCGGCCAATAATTCTGGAAACAGCAATGCAAGATCAAGAGCATGATCCACTAGACAGCGATGCCGACGAGGTGGTTCGGCCTCGCGCGCCCCGCCGGTCGGGCGCATCACCGATGGATAGGATGTTGGCGGCGGTTGGCGTCGTGCTGGCGTGCAGCGCGGCGATGTTTCCGTGGTATGTGTTTTTCAATCCCGATAAATTCGGCATTCATGTCGAGCCGATGGACCGGACCCGCGACTTGCCGCAGGTCGATGCACGCAATGTGTTCAGCGTGTCTCCCATGGCGCTGGTGTCGCGTGAAGACCGTGAACAGAAAATTCCTGATAATCTCGACCCGCTGACCACGGCGACGGCCTCCGATATCGGGCGGAAAGATCCCGATGGTGAGCCGGTGAAGATCGAACAGCCCTTTCCCGGTGGCGGTTTCCGGCTGCTGCATGTCTCCAACGGTCGCGCCATGATCGAGGATGCCTCTGGCATGTTCATGGTCAAAATCGGCTCCGTCCTTCCCGACAATAGCCGGGTGGCGACACTGGAACAACGCAATGGAAAATGGGTGATTATCACCAGCACCGGCGCGATCTACGAAAACCAGTAGCCCGGCCCTGCGCGTGCGGGCCGGAAGCCGGCATAAGCCTTGGCCGACCGTCGCTTTCATCCCACATCCAGTGTGTTTTTCAAAGCCGCCTAGGGGCGGCTTTTTGCATTGGCGGCCAGGGTTGAAATTGTGCTCGCCCGGCGATCAATCCTCGATAAATATACAATTGTTTCAAAATCTTAAATTGGATCTTAGGAAAAGTTAACGATTGTAGAAAAGGCCGGTTTTGCGGTCAGTCCCACGCAAGATTACCGGCCTAATCTCCAGGGTGTAAATTGGAGAAAACTCTATGGAACCGATAAAGCTTTTTGATGTGGCATCACGGCAGGCCGAGTGGCTTTCCCTGCGCCAGGAAGTGATCGCCGGCAACATAGCCAATGCCAATACACCGAAATTCATGGCGAAGGACATCACACCCTTCAATGCCATCCTGGACGTGCGTCAGTTTGGTATGGCGCGGACCAATTCGAAGCATATGGCCTCGAGCGATCTGAACACCGATCTGGATGTCGATATCCGCGAGGCGCCTTTGAATGGTGAAATCGGCGTTCAGGTCTCGGGAAATTCGGTCGCGCTGGCCGATGAGATGACCAAGATGGGCGAGATCCAGCGGCAGCACTCGCTCAACACTAACCTCGTCAGTAGTTTTAATCGCATGATGCTGATGACTGTAAAGGGGTAAACCATGGATTCCGTCACCGCGACAGATCCTCTCACCTCGGCCCTGAAAATTGCCGGCAGCGGACTGGATGTACAGTCCACCCGGCTCAGGATCGTTTCGGAAAATATTGCCAACGCCCAGAGCACCGGCGACACGCCCGGCGCCAATCCCTACCGTCGCAAGACGATCACCTTCGGGTCCGAAATGGACCGCGCCACAGGCACGGAAATCGTCAAGGTCAAGAAGCTTGGCTTCGACAAGTCGAATTTCACGGAAGAATACGATCCCAGCAATCCGGCTGCCGATGCCAAGGGCTACGTGAAAATGCCCAATGTGAACGTGCTGATCGAAATGGCCGACATGCGCGAAGCCAACCGCACCTATGAAGCCAATCTTCAGTCCGTCAAGCAGACACGTGACCTGATTACCTCGACCCTCGACCTGCTGAAGAGCTCACAATGATCGATTCTATTAGCAAAGTTGGCTCTCTCGTTCCATCGGGCATGACTGAGGACACCGACGCAACAAGCACGGCCTCGCTCGGCGGCGCCCATTCGCTTTTTAGCACGCAGACGGGCGTCACGGTGCAGAATGCGACACCGGGTACCGCAACAGGCATGAGCTTCAGCGATGTCGTCGGCGGCGTGATGAACGATGCGATGCAGAACTTGAAGACTGCTGAAAGCAACTCCATCGACGGCATGCTCGGCAAGGTCAGCACCCGCGAAGTGGTCGATTCCGTGATGTCTGCGCAGAAATCGCTGCAAACGGCGATTGCGCTGCGCGACAAGCTGGTTTCGGCCTTCCTCGACATCACAAAAATGCAGATTTAACCTCAGGGATAGCAGCACATGAGAGCTCTCGCAATTGCCTCCACCGGCATGAATGCCCAGCAGACCAACCTCGAGGTCATTTCCAACAATATCGCCAATATCAATACGACCGGTTTCAAGAAGTCGCGCGCTGAGTTTTCAGACCTTCTTTATCAAACTGAAAAGGCTGTGGGCGTCGCAAACCGCGCCAACCAATCGACGGTGCCGGAAGGTGCTAATATCGGTCTCGGTGTGCAGACGGCAGCCGTTCGGACGATGAACGAGCAGGGCGAATTGTCGGAGACCTCGAACGAACTGGACGTTGCCATTGTTGGACGCGGTTACCTCCAGGTGCAGAGCCCTGACGGTGCTACCACGTTCTACACCCGCGCCGGCGCTCTCAACAAGGATTCCGACGGCAACCTTGTGACGACCGAAGGCTATAAGATCATTCCAAATATCACCATCCCAACGGATGCGACCGAAGTGAAGATCAGCGAATCCGGTGAGGTCTCGGTTTTGCAAGGCGATTCCTCCACTTATACAACGCTTGGTCAGCTGGAAACATCGGCTTTCGTCAATCCGGCTGGTTTGAAGGCTATCGGCGACAATCTGTTCCAGGAAACGGCTTCCTCCGGTAATCCGATTAACGGCGTGCCCGGCGACGCGGGCTATGGCTATCTGAAGCAGGGCTATCTGGAGTCCTCGAACGTCGACTCGGTCACGGAAATCACCAGCCTGATTTCGGCCCAGCGCGCCTACGAGATGAATTCCAAGGTCATCACCACCGCCGACGAAATGGCACAGATCGTCAGTAAAAACCTAAAGTAAACATCAAAGGGGCAAACATGATGTTTCGCCATATGAAGAGAATGTTCAGGTTGACCGGGGTGGCCGTCATGGTCTTGGTGGCTTTCGCCGCCGCCCCGTCAGCGGCGCGGGATCGTTATGCGATCGTTCCGACGGACACCATCTATCCAGGCGAAGCGATTTCGTCCAACAAACTGGATCGGGTTCAGGTGACCAATCCCAATCTTGCCGGCGGCTTTGCCTCTGACATGGCGGATGTGGTCGGCATGCTCTCGACCAAGACACTGCTGCCCGGTCGCACTATTCCGTTGGCGACGCTGAAACGCCCCTATGCGGTGATTCGCGGATCGCAGCTGCGGCTGATCTTCAATATCGGCAACCTTACCATTTCTGCGTCGGGCAGCCCGATGGACGATG
Organism: Agrobacterium vitis; assembly: GCF_013426735.1. Taxonomy (NCBI): domain Bacteria; kingdom Pseudomonadati; phylum Pseudomonadota; class Alphaproteobacteria; order Hyphomicrobiales; family Rhizobiaceae; genus Gillisella; species Gillisella vitis. The sequence continues at coordinate 3,555,840 of NZ_AP023272.1, read as the reverse complement.
CCAATATCGGCGACGTCATCCGCGTCCGTAATCTCGATTCCGGCCAGATCGTCAGCGGAACGGTCATGGGCGATGGCACTGTGCAGGTGATGGCAAAATGAGTATCCGGGTTCTGCTTTTCTCGATTTTCACCGGCTTCCTTCTGGCGGCTGCCGGTCCTGCCTTGGCGCAGGGCTCGCGCATCAAGGATGTTGCCTCCCTCCAGGCCGGCCGTGATAACCAGTTGATCGGTTACGGTCTCGTCGTCGGTCTGCAAAGCACCGGCGACAGTCTTCGTTCCTCGCCTTTCACCGACCAGTCCATGCGCGCCATGCTCCAAAATCTGGGGATTTCCACCCAAGGCGGTCAGTCCTCGGCCAAGAATGTCGCTGCCGTCATGGTTACCGCCACCCTTCCGCCCTTCGGCAGTCCTGGCAGTCGTATCGATGCCACGGTCAGTTCATTGGGGGATGCCACGTCGCTGCGCGGCGGTACGCTGATCATGACCTCGCTTTCTGGCGCCGATGGGCAGATCTACGCGGTTGCCCAAGGGTCGGTGGTTGTTTCCGGCTTTACCGCTCAGGGTCAGGCAGCCACGGTGACCGAAGGCGTCACCACCTCCGGCCGTGTCCCGAACGGCGCGATCATCGAGCGCGAACTTCCGTCCAAATTCAAGGATTCGGTCAATCTCGTGCTGCAATTGCGCAATCCGGATTTTTCGACGTCGCTCGGCATGGCCCGGCGTATCAACAATTATGCCACCGCCACCTACGGCGCTCCGATTGCCGAGGCACGCGACAGCCAGGAAGTGGTGATCCAGAAACCGCGCACGGCGGATCTGGCCCAATTGATGGCCGATATCGAAAACCTTGTCGTGGAGACCGACACACCGGCCAAGGTGGTGATCAACGAGCGCACAGGAACCATCGTCATCGGCGCTGACGTGCGTGTCTCCAAGGTTGCTGTCAGCTACGGCACGCTAACGGTGCAGGTCAATGAGACCCCTCAGGTCATTCAACCGCAGCCCTTTTCCAGCGGCACGACGGCGACGCAGCCGCAGACGGATATTTCCGCGCAGAAAACCGGTGACAAGGTTGCCATCGTCGATGGACCCGACCTGCGCACGCTGGTGGCTGGCCTGAATAATATCGGCGTGAAGCCGGACGGTATCATCGCCATCCTGCAAGGCATCAAGTCGGCAGGGGCACTTCAAGCGGAGCTTGTCCTGCAATGAGATCAACAGCCTCCCTCGCAAACTATGCCGCTTCAAGATATTCTGGTCTTGGCGCTCTGGCCCTGGCCTGCGCTGTTCTTGCTGTTTCGGCCCTGCCGGGCAGCGCCCAGCAGGCGGCCCCGGCGCGTGCCGCCAATAGCGGCTCCACCGGCACGACCAGCGCCGATGACATCCAGCGCTTTTGCACCAACATTGCCGATCCGGCCCGCGACCAGCGGTATCTGCTGCAAAAGCAGGATCTGGAAAAACTGCAATCGGATGTCAATGACCGCATTGCCGTGCTTGAAGCGCGAAAGAGCGAATATCAGGATTGGCTGGCGCGGCGAAACGACTTTCTGCAAAAGGCGGAAGCCGGCTTGACCGATGTCTACAAGAATATGAAGCCCGATGCCGCTGCCCCGCAGCTGGAGAAGGTCAATCCTCTCTTGGCCGCAGCGATCATCATGAGGCTTCCGGCCAAGCAATCCAGTTTGATTCTCAGCGAGATGGACCCCGAAAAAGCCGCGCTCGTCGCCGGCATCATGTCCAATGCCGCTGATCCCAATACCTCGAAGGAACCCACATGATAAAGCGTAGCGCTGTGGTTCTCATGGCCGTTATCCTCACCGGCTGTGGGAACAAGACATTGGAAGAAGTCGGCAATGCTCCGGCCATGAGCCCGGTGGGCAGCGGCTTGCGTTACAATCAGGCGCCGCAGCTTGCCAGCTATCCGAAGCAGACCAAGGCTGTCAGCAACGGCTACTCCCTCTGGAATGACAGCCAGGCGGCGCTTTTCAAGGATTCGCGCGCCATCAATGTCGGGGATCTGCTGACGGTCAATATCTCGATTGCCGACAAGGCGAAGTTCAAGAACGACACATCACGCAGCCGCAAGAACTCGACATCGTTGACATGGTCGACGGTGATCAACCTGTTCGGCATCACACCGCCAGATTCGTCCGGCGACATGAGCACCGATTCGAATTCGAGTTCCGATGGCAAGGGATCGGTCGATCGGTCTGAAACGCTGACCTTGATGGTGGCGGCTGTGGTGACCAGCATTCTTGAAAACGGCAATCTGCTAATCAGCGGTTCGCAGGAAGTGCGCGTCAACCATGAAGTCCGCATTCTGAATGTCGCGGGTATCGTGCGCCCGCAGGATGTCGATGCCAAGAACACCATTTCCTATGAGAAGATCGCAGAGGCCCGCATTTCTTACGGCGGCAAGGGACGTTTGACGGAGGTGCAGCAGCCGCCGGTTGGCCAGCAGGTCGTCGACATGTTCTCCCCATTCTGACGATGTGACAAAGATGTTGCCCTGTACCAACGGCCTGTTTCTGTGGCCGTTGGTATGATGCGTTCCGGCTGATTACGATTGGCCGGCGAAATATGCCGATTTGTTTTTTGCATGCCCCTTCATATCCAAGGCGATCGAAGGGCGATGCTGCAGGATGGAGACCACCATGGCAGATGCACCGGCGCTGGAAGGCCCTTCAAAAAAGGCTTCCCCCATTCTGCTCATTGCTGCACTTGCGGGACTGACCGTTGTCGGGGCGGGTGCCGGCTGGCTGGTCGGAACTATGATTGCGCCCAAGGTCAAGGTGGCGAAGGAAGAACAAAAGGCGGCTGAAGAGGCTGGGGGCAAAAAAAAAGAAGGCGAAAAAGAAGAGACCGGCTTGCCGAAATTGCCAGCAGAGGCCAATGGTATCGTCCAGCTTGATCCCGTCACCACCAACCTTGCCTATCCCTCTGAAAGCTGGGTCCGGCTGGAAGTGGCTCTGGTCTTTAACGGTCCGGTCGATGCAAAACTGGCCGAGGATATCCATCAGGATTTGATGGCCTATATGCGCACGGTATCCCTGCAACAGATCGAAGGCCCACGCGGTTTCGATTATTTGAAGGATGATCTGCGCGAGCGAGTTGACGTGCGGTCTGAAGGACGGGTATCGAAGCTTTTGTTTAGGACGTTTGTCATCGAATGATTCGAACCCTTATCTTGATCGCCGCGATGATAGCGGCCCCGGAACTGGCCCAGGCTCAGCAGCTTCCGTCAAACTTCCTGACAGCGCCGGTCGACGGATCCGTCGCGGCCTGGATTATCCGCACATTCGGTCTGCTGACAGTTCTTTCGGTTGCTCCCGGCATCCTGATCATGGTGACGAGCTTTCCGCGCTTCGTGATCGCGTTTTCCATTCTGCGCTCCGGCATGGGTCTATCCAGCACGCCGTCCAACATGATCCTGACCAGTCTTGCCCTGTTCATGACCTTTTATGTCATGACACCGGTCATGGATCAGGCCTGGCGTGACGGTGTGCGCCCGCTTCTGGACAACCAGATCACCGAGGCCGAGGCCGTGCCAAGGATTGCCGAGCCTTTCCGGGGCTTCATGTCCAACAATACCCGCGAGAAAGACCTCCGGCTGTTCATCGATCTGGCCAATGAGCGCGGGCAGACGACGGTCGTTGAAGGCAAGGTCGATTACCGGGTATTGATTCCGGCTTTCATGCTGTCAGAGATCCGGCGCGGTTTTGAAATCGGCTTCCTGATCATCCTGCCTTTTCTGGTCATCGACATGATCGTCTCGACCATCACCATGGCCATGGGCATGATGATGTTGCCGCCGACGTCGATTTCCCTGCCGTTCAAGATCCTGTTCTTCGTGCTCATCGATGGCTGGAACCTTCTGGTCGGCAGTTTGGTGCGCTCTTTTTCCTGAAGCCACATCGCCCCTAAAAATAGAGGGTTTATAAACCATAGAACAGCGTGTTTGCCCATTGCGCCCAATCCTGGGCGTTTTTGGCGTTGTTAATGGTTCTTTTACCACTCCTGTTGAGCTAACCTTAAAGCCGTGCGTGGTTATGTGCTGATTAGAGGCGAGTTAAACAAACTCTAGTTAATTGACATGATGTCGATCGCTTCTGCCGGTATATAGTCCGGCATGTCCCTCTTTTGTATTGTGTAACCACAGGGACAGATCTGATGACAAGCATCATGACCAACAATTCGGCCATTTCGGCACTTTCCACGCTGCGCTCGATCAGCTCGCAGATGGAAACCACGCAGAGCGCCATTTCTTCAGGCTACAAGGTCAAGGACGCATCCGATAATGCGGCCTATTGGTCGATTGCCACGACCATGCGCTCCGATAACAAGGCGATGTCTGCCGTGCAGGACGCACTCGGCGTCGGCGCTGCCAAGACGGATACGGCCTATACCGGCATGGAAGCCGCTATCGATGTCGTCTCCGACATCAAGGCCAAGCTGGTTGCCGCCCGTGAACCAGGCGTGGACAAGGACAAGATCAACAAGGAACTGACCGAGCTGAAGAACCAGCTGGGTTCTGTTGCCAAGTCCGCGTCGTTCAATGGCGAGAACTGGCTGTATGACAACAGCGATACCACTGGTACGACCCAGGAAATGGTGGGCTCTTTCGTTCGTGGTTCCGATGGCAACGTGTCGATCAAGACGATCTCCTTTGATACGACCAACTCGATGCTGATCAATGACGAGGCGGCTGCTGGTGGTCTGCTGACCAAGGATACCGTTGCGACTTACGCCTATGGTACAACGACGACAACCGCTTCCTATTACCTGATTTCCTCGGTTGCAGGGGATGCGACCAGCAGCGAAGTGACGCTCACCTCAACGACCAGCGACGACGAGATTGACGGCATGGTTGCCTCGGTCGACAAGATGTTGTCCAGCATGACGGATGCGGCTGCCACCATCGGTGCGACCAAGAGCCGGATCGAATCTCAGTCCAGCTTTGCGAAAGACCTCAGCGATACGATCGATGTCGGCATCGGCAAGCTCGTGGATGCGGACATGAATGAGGAATCGACCAAGCTGAAGGCGTTGCAGACGCAGCAGCAGCTGGGCATCCAGGCGCTGTCAATCGCCAATTCCAGCACAGAGAATGTTTTGTCGTTGTTCCGTTAATAGCCGACATAGGCATACGAAACGAAGAGGCCGGGCATTCTGTCCGGCCTTTTTAATTTTTCATTAATTTAACAATGTATTAACCAAGTAAAATATGGATATTTTTATAAAAATTAATCACATAATTCTCCATTAGGAGATTTTTAACTGTGTCTGAGTTAAAACGGGCTATCGAAATCGGCAGGTTAACCTGTTAATTGAATGTTAATCGCATGACGCGAGCCGAATTTCACCGGGGAATAGCCCGGAATGTCCCTTCCTATGTGTCATTCAAGGGGCAAGGCCTATGACGAGTATTATGACGAACACTGCTGCGATTTCAGCACTTTCCACGCTGCGGTCGATCAGCTCCGATATGGAGACCACCCAGAGCCGGATTTCGTCTGGTTACAAGGTCGAGAGCGCGTCGGACAATGCGGCCTATTGGTCGATTGCCACGACGATGCGCTCCGACAACAAGGCTCTTGCCGCCGTGCAGGATGCCATCGGCCTTGGTGCTGCCAAGACGGATACGGCCTATACCGGCATGGAATCGGCGATCAGTGTCGTCTCCGATATCAAGGCCAAGCTGGTTGCCGCGCGCGAACCGGGTGTGGACAAGGAAAAGATCAACAAGGAACTCGCTGAACTGAAGAACCAGCTGGGTTCTGTTGCCAAGTCCGCGTCGTTCAATGGCGAGAACTGGCTGTATGACAACAGCGATACCACTGGTACGACCCAGGAAATGGTCGGCTCTTTCGTTCGTGGTTCCGACGGCAACGTGTCGATCAAGACTATCTCCTTTGATACGACCAGCTCGATCCTGATCAATGACGAGGCGGCTGCTGGTGGTCTGCTGACCAAGGATACCGTTGCGACTTACGCCTATGGTACAACGACGACAACCGCTTCCTATTACCTGATTTCCTCGGTTGCAGGGGATGCGACCAGCAGCGAAGTGACGCTGACCTCGTCCACCACGGACGATGAGATTGACGGCATGGTCGCCTCGGTCGACAAGATGCTGACCAGCATGACCGATGCTGCCTCCACCATCGGTGCGACGACCTCGCGTCTGAAGTTGCAGGATAGCTTCATCAAGGACCTGAGCGATACGATCGACACAGGTGTGGGCCGTCTGGTGGATGCGGACATGAACGAGGAATCGACCAAGCTGAAGGCGTTGCAGACACAGCAGCAGCTGGGTATCCAGTCTCTGTCGATCGCCAACTCCAGCTCCGAAAACGTTATGTCGCTGTTCCGCTAGCATTCAAGTTCCACAGCATCGAAACATCTATAGCCGGGTGATGAGCCCGGCTATTTTGTTTTTCGTATCTGGAATGTGCCGTTCTACAATTCTGGACTGCTCCCGTTTCCGATCATATGAGCACATGACGGCTTCGGTTTTGGTTATCCTTTTGAATAAAACTCAAGTTGCTCGTTATCGATCAACGAATCACCATTTCATAAAATTTTTTGAATAATTTTCTCTCCTGATTTAGCAAGAATTAACCTAACTGGGTTTAAATAAAAACATCAAAACGACGGATTAATCTTTTGTTTAAAAAGGATTAATGGCATGAAGCGGAGCCGTCGTTCGCCGGGAAGGAGCCCGGGATGTCCCTTCCGTTTCCAGTTCCATAAGGGGCAACGCCTATGACGAGTATTATGACGAACAATGCTGCGATTTCAGCACTTTCCACGCTGCGGTCGATCAGCTCCGATATGGAGACCACCCAGAGCCGGATTTCGTCCGGTTACAAGGTCGAGAGCGCGTCGGACAATGCGGCCTATTGGTCGATTGCCACGACGATGCGCTCGGACAACAAGGCGCTCGGCGCTGTTGAGGACGCTATCGGCCTTGGTGCAGCCAAGACAGACACGGCCTATACCGGCTTGGAATCGGCGATCAGTGTCGTCTCCGATATCAAGGCCAAGCTGGTTGCCGCGCGCGAACCGGGCGTGGACAAGGACAAGATCAACAAGGAATTGACCGAGCTGAAGAACCAGCTGGGTTCTGTTGCCAAGTCCGCGTCGTTCAATGGCGAGAACTGGCTGTATGACAACAGCGATACCACTGGTACGACCCAGGAAATGGTCGGCTCTTTCGTTCGTGGTTCCGACGGCAACGTGTCGATCAAGACGATCTCCTTTGATACGACCAACTCGATGCTGATCAATGACGAGGCGGCTGCTGGTGGTCTGCTGACCAAGGATACCGTTGCGACTTACGCCTATGGTACAACGACGACAACCGCTTCCTATTACCTGATTTCCTCGGTTGCAGGGGATGCGACCAGCAGCGAAGTGACGCTCACCTCAACGACCAGCGACGACGAGATTGACGGCATGGTTGCCTCGGTCGACAAGATGTTGTCCAGCATGACGGATGCGGCTGCCACCATCGGTGCGACCACATCACGTCTGAAGTTGCAGGATAGCTTCATCAAGGACCTGAGCGATACGATCGACACGGGTGTGGGCCGTCTGGTAGATGCGGACATGAACGAGGAATCGACCAAGCTGAAGGCGTTGCAGACGCAGCAACAGCTGGGTATCCAGTCTCTGTCGATCGCCAACTCCAGCTCCGAAAACGTGCTGTCGCTGTTCCGTTAAGCCTAAGGGCATCGAGAATCACCAAATGCATAGCCGGGCGAAAGCCCGGCTATTTTTTTATCTTGTTAGCAAAAAGCGCCTGAGCGGACGTCTTATCGATTATGCTGGTTCAGGGCGTGGCGAAGTTTCATTCATCGTGGGAATAATCCAAACGGTATTTCAAATGGTTGATAAATAAGAAAAATTAAATTTCCTTATGATGGGAATGGAAGGCGCAAACCTGCATGCATTCTCTTTGTATGGTTAATATTTTTTCAAATTTATGTTTCGTTAACCATGGTGGTGTTTTCTGTGTTCACGAAAGCACTGGGCCGGACGAGCAGATAGAGATCCGGCGGGCATGAAGCCGACCAATGTTACCGGTCTTAATCCGGTCTGTCCCTTTCCAAAACAATCACCTCAAGGGGCACTTTTATGACGAGCTTGATGACAAATACCGCTGCAATTTCAGCACTTTCGACCCTGCGGTCGATTTCCGACGATATGAATTCGACACAGAACAGGGTTTCGTCCGGCTACAAGGTTGAGAATGCATCCGATAATGCGGCCTATTGGTCGATTGCCACGACGATGCGCTCGGACAACAAAGCGCTCGGTGCCGTTGAGGACGCCATCGGCCTTGGTGCAGCCAAGACGGATACGGCCTACACCGGCATGGAATCGGCGATCGATGTGGTTACCGACATCAAGGCCAAGCTGGTTGCCGCGCGCGAACCGGGCGTGGACAAGGAAAAGATCAACAAGGAATTGACCGAGCTGAAGAACCAACTGGGTTCTGTTGCCAAGTCCGCGTCGTTCAATGGCGAGAACTGGCTGTATGACAACAGCGATACCACTGGTACGACCCAGGAAATGGTCGGCTCTTTCGTTCGTGGTTCCGACGGCAACGTGTCGATCAAGACGATCTCCTTTGATACGACCAATTCGATCCTGATCAATGACGAGGCGGCTGCTGGTGGTCTGCTGACCAAGGATACCGTTGCGACTTACGCCTATGGTACAACGACGACAACCGCTTCCTATTACCTGATTTCCTCGGTTGCAGGGGATGCGACCAGCAGCGAAGTGACGCTGACCTCGTCCACCACGGACGATGAGATTGACGGCATGGTCGCCTCGGTCGACAAGATGCTGTCCAACATGACCGATGCTGCCTCCACCATCGGTGCGACGACCTCGCGTCTGAAGTTGCAGGATAGCTTCATCAAGGACCTGAGCGACACGATCGACACAGGTGTGGGCCGTCTGGTAGATGCGGACATGAACGAGGAATCGACCAAGCTGAAGGCGTTGCAGACGCAGCAGCAGCTGGGCATTCAGTCCCTGTCGATTGCCAACTCCAATTCCGAAAGCATTTTGTCGCTGTTCAAATAAGACGAAGGTTCGAAGGCGTTTACGCCGTTCTCCTCAAAATCAAAAACTCCAAGCCGCAACAATGGCTTGGAAGGTTCACAACGCCAGAGGCGACGACTGTTGGAAGGCCAAGAATGGCTTTTGCCCGATGTGGTGGACCCATGATGTTTATAAAAGCCGCAGCATCCGCTGCGGCTTTTTTTATGCCTGCTTTTCTTTGGTCTTGAAAAAATTAGGAATTCGTTTAGACTTATTAAAACTTTGATAATCTCGTTAACCATTTGTTAACTAATTCAGGGTTAATAATCTGTTAACAACGTTGGGTTGGCTACCAGGGCAAGAGCGTAGCCGACGTGCATGAAGCAGACCAACGTTGCCGGTGTCTTCCATAAATCCGGCATGTCCCTTCACCTTCATGGGGCACTCTATGACCAGCATTATGACCAATACCTCCGCTATGGCGGCTTTGCAGACCCTCCGTGGCATCGACCAGAACATGGAGACGACGCAGAACAGAATCTCGTCCGGCTATAAAGTCGATAGCGCCAAAGACAATGCCGCCTATTGGTCGATTGCGACCACGATGCGCTCCGATAACAAGGCACTTTCCACGGTTCAGGATGCTCTGGGGCTTGCTGCTTCCAAAGCAGATACCGCTTATACCGGTCTGGATTCCAGTATTGACGTGCTCAGCTCTATCAAGTCCAAACTGGTCGCGGCGCGCGAACCGGGCGTGGACAAGGACAAGATCAACCAGGAAATCAACGAGCTGAAGAACCAGCTCGCCTCCATTGCCGAATCCGCTTCATTCTCCGGTGAAAACTGGCTGTATAACGAATCGACCAATCCTCCGACCACCAAGGAAATGGTTGCCTCCTTCAACCGCGCCAGCGACGGTACGGTGTCGGTTACCACATTGAAGTTCAACACGTCCGAATCGACGCTGATCGATACCCAGGATGCTGAAAACGGCATCCTGACACGTACCACGACTGCGACCTGGGCCTACGGTACGACCACCACGACAGGCACCTATTACCTGCTGGACGCAGATTCGACCACGCCTGCCACCGGCACCGAAATCACTTTGACAACCGACATGTCCAACGACGATCTCGATGGCATGATTTCGGCCGTCGATAAAATGCTTCAGGATCTGACCGATTCTGCTTCGACCTTGGGTGCGATCAGCAGTCGTATCGATTCCCAGGATACGTTCGTTAAAAACCTCAGCGATACGATCGACAAGGGCGTCGGACGTCTGGTGGATGCGGATATGAACGAGGAGTCAACCAAGATCAAGGCGCTGCAAACGCAGCAGCAACTTGGCATCCAGGCGCTGTCGATTGCCAATACCAATGCCGAAAACATCCTGACGCTCTTCAAGTAGTTTTCGACAACGGGCCGGAGTTACAACTTTCCCTTTCTGCCGTGCCGCCGGTCATCGGCATCTGGTGGAATCGTTGGACCGCGCAACTGCCCTGGCGCGGTCCAACATATTTTCAGGGGATGCAGCCGATATGACTGCAAAATCCGCCGAGGCATTTTCATCCTAAACCTGCCCAATTTCAGTAAATTTTGCAGGATGAGTGCCAATCGGCATGCCTGATCTCCTTGAGAAAATCCTCGCGCAAGTTTGGCCGCCTAGCTTCGACATCATGAAACAGGTGTTGGTGTTTGCCGTCATGCGGGAAATCGGGCCGCCTGTGACATCCTGCATGTCCTGAAAGGGTCCTGGAAATGATCCCGGGTATCAGGTTGATGATTTAAGCTTTGGGCCTTACCCGGCCGAAGGTATTGTGCGTCGATAACGCCATAGGCGCGGTCTCGACGATAAGGGCCGTAAGGTCCGGGAGAAAATGACATGACGATGCCGCTCGCTCATTATCTGAAGGATTTTTCTGCACCGCGGCCAGCGCCGATGGCGGCGGAGCCTGTGAGTTTCAACGATGACGCGTTGATGTTTCCGGATATGCCAATGCTTGAGCTTCCTCAGCCAGATCCGGTCGATGTGGAAAAAGAGCGACAGGATGCCTATGCGGATGGCCACGACGCAGCGGTTAAAGCGGCGGATGAACGTCACGCCGAAGCGCTCAGCATCCTCGAAAAGGCTCATGCCGAAGCGCTTCAGGAACTGACGGACAAGCATCACGCGGAACTGGCACGTGTGATTGCCGAAGGGCTTCAGCAGATCGCCTCGGACCTGTCGCGCATTGTCGGCAGCCAAACAGTCGAGACATTGGCGCCTTTGCTATCGGATATGCTCGTAGACAAGGCCCTGGAGGATATTTCTAGCCTGTTGAAGGCTGCCGTCCTGGAGGGAGCCGCAGGTCAGATCACCGTGACCGGGCCTGCCGCGCTGTTCAAGCAGCTTGCCAACCTGATGGAAGGACAAGACCTGTTGCTGAAACACGTCGAGGCCGATGATCTCGATCTGACGGTCGATGTCGGTGGCGCGGCATTGGTCACCCGGATTTCCGCCTGGACGGCCAGTCTGAAGAAAGTTCTGGCATGAGCGACGCTGAAAATCACCACCACGGCAAGAACGAGATCATCGTTATCAAGCGGCATGGCGGCGGCGATCACGACGGCGCCCATGGCGGCGCCTGGAAGATTGCCTATGCCGACTTCATGACCGCGATGATGGCCTTCTTCCTGGTCATGTGGCTGGTCAACGCCGCCAATGAGAAGACGACTGCTTCAGTTGCGAGCTATTTCAATCCGATCAAGCTGGCCGATGAAAAGCCGACCGAGAAGGGCGTCAAAAAGCCGGTCGATCAGGCTGAGGGCGAGGAAAGCAAGGAACGCTCGAAAATCAAAGCCGAAGAGGAAACGCTCGGCAAGGCGGCGGCAACCGGCGAGGACATGACCTCGACCTCGGGTGATAAGCCTGTCTATTCGGAAGCGGACCTGTTCGAAAATCCCTATTCCGTCCTGGCCGAAATTGCCCAGGAAGTTGGCCAACAGGCCAATGTCAGCGCCAAGGGTGAAGGCGGAGCCAGCGAATCCGGCCCATCCACCGGCGCGTCGGGTGGCGAGGCTTACCGCGACCCGTTCGATCCGGATTTCTGGAGCCAGCAGATGCAGACGGCGCAGGGCAAGCCCGGCAAAGCAAAGCCTGACGAGCAGCAAACCGTGGCCGAGGCGGCGGCAAAGCCCGATCCATTCGCGCAAAAACCGGTCGATCAGCAGGCTTCTGCGGCGGCGGCCGCAGCCGCACCGGATGGAGCGCAGGGCAATCCCCCGTCGATGTCTCAGCCAGCGGCAAAGCCACAGGTCGAAATTGACGGTCAGCAGGTGGCAATTGCTGTTCCCAAGGCGCGACCTGATCCCAAGCAGGTTGCCCGTGAAGAGCAGAATGCATCGGCTGATAGCGATCAGACACAGCAGGCGGACCAGCTTAAGCAGCAGATCGCCTCCGAAATTGGCGGTGTCGCGGGTAAATTGGCCGAGGGGTTGATTGTGCAGCCGGCTGAAGGTGGATTGCTGATAACACTGACCGACCAGTCCCAGGCTCCGATGTTCGATGTTGGCTCCGCCGTGCCTCGCAAGGAAATGGTGTTGGCGATGGAAAAGATCGGCAAGTTGCTGGCGGAGCGCCAGGGTGCCGTGGTTATCAGGGGCCACACCGACGCACGCCAATATAAAGGCCCTGATAACGACAACTGGGGCCTCTCGATGTCACGCGCCCATTCGGCCTATTACATGCTGGTGCGCGGCGGGCTCGCACAAAACCGTATTACCCAGGTGTCCGGCTTTGCCGATCGCCGGCTTTTGAAGCCGGAAGACCCGCTGGCCGCTGCAAACCGACGGATCGAGATCCTTGTTCAGGGAGACCAGAAGTAAGGTGATGACCGCGCGCAGATCCCTGGGTGCCAGATCTGGATTTTCCAGTTTCGCCTTCTATGGCGTGCTGCTGACTCTGGCTGTCGGCAGTCCTGTTGCCTGTGCGGGTCAGGCATATGCGGCAGGACAAACTCCCCCTGCAAGCAACGGGTTGGCTCCGGCTCCTGCTGCTGGCGCAACGGGGCCTGTTGGCAGCGCTGCCGCAGGCGGCGACAGTGATAACCTACCACCTTATCTGATGTTGCGCTCTCTGCAATTTGTGCAGGACTCGGTCGTTCGCGGCGACCATTCAGCTGCGGATATGCAGCGTTTTCTTCTGACCCGGATCGACAAGCGGCTGCGGACGGCTGCGCCTTCGGATTTCGAAGACCCCCGCAATGTCGATGCGGCGCTGATCTACACGATGAGCGGGGGTAATCCGGCGACGCTGGACTATCTCGTTGCCCGCGACGTTGATGGTCATTTCGACAACCGCGTCAGCGATATGTTGAGAAAATACTTGAGTGGTAAAGGTGTGCTGGTGGCAAGCTCGCTTGGCGAGATGGTACCGCTCTATCAGAACGGTCGGGTCGGGCCTTATATCGCGTTGGTGGCTGGGAATGTCACCCTGGTGAAAGATCCGGCTGCGGCCCTTAAATTCTTCGATATCGCCCGCCTTGTTGCGCCCGGCACCATCGTCGAGGAAGCGGCGCTGCGGCGGTCCTTCCAGATCGCCATGGATACCGGCCAGAATGGTCGCGCCATGGCCTATGCCAATCGCTATGTCCGCCGCTTTCTCTATTCGCCCTATGCCAGCCAATTTGCCGATCTGCTGGTGCAATTGGTTGTCGATCATTTCTCGGAGCTGGATAAGAACGATATTCTGGCGACATTGGCGACCATGGATCCGGATCGTCAGCGCGAAGTCTATCTGCGCATTGCGCGTCGCGCGACGATCAACGGCAATCAGGCTTTGGCCAGTCTTGCCTCCAGCCAGGCGCAAAGCCTGGCGGGTCTGCCAGATAAAAACGACCCTCAGGCGCTGCTTTATGGCGGCGCGGCGTTGATTTCGACCACCGACGTCAAAAACGCGCTCAACACGATCTCGCAATTGCCAAAAGATCAACTGTCGGCTTCCGACAACGCCTTGCTGGAAGCGGCCCGGGCCGTCGCGCAGGAGGTTATTACCTTGCCTACCGCGCCGCAAAGCCCATCGGCTTCGCCAAGCACACCACCGCCGTCTGGAGACAATACTGCCCCAGAGAGTGTGGCCAATGTGTCCGATCAGCAGGACCCCGGCGTTCCAGACAAGGCGAATGCAATGCCCGATGCTGGCATTGGCACGGCGCCGGTTACTCCGGCCGCGGCAGATGCAAAGCAGAAGCCTGATCCGGAATTCCAGACATTCATGAGCGGTGGCCGATCTAAACTTGAAGAAATAGATAAAATGTTGAAGGGGGAGGGCGTAACGAAATGATCGATGCCACTATCACAGCAGGTTCTGCCGCTTCGCCAGCCTATAGCAGCAGCCGTTCCGATCAAAGCAAGGGCGCGGGCAAGGGTTTTCTGGACGCTCTGGCCGATACGGCTGACCGTAGCCAAGCGCAGGAGCAAAAGGCAGACGATGACGATGCTCCTGTGGATCAGGACCAGACAAACACCCGTTCGACTGCGGGTTCCTCGTCATCGGCCAAATCAACCACATCCACAGCGACATCTGCTACAGCATATCAGGAGCGTTCGGCTGAGGTGGAGCAGGGGAATGTGGCTGATGATGAAGCCACTGTCGCCAGCGATGACGGCAAGGCACCGTCGCAAACCGTCGGCAATGCGCCGATAGCTGCTGGTGATTCCAGGGCGGCTGCGCTGATTGCCAAGGCTTTGGCGAGCCAGACCAAGACACAAGCCCAAACCCAAACCCAAGCTGAGGGCCAGACGGAAGGGCAAACAGAGACCGCATCTTCCTCCGGGGAGAAGACGGATGAGAGCCGGATGCTCGCAAAGCTTGTTGCGGCCCTGACCCAGCAGGATGATGCCACGACTGAGGCTGCTACTGCTGGCGCAAATGCGGAGGAAGCGCTCGCTGCCGAAACTGACAGCGCTGGAGATGATACCGGCAAGATCGCCATCAAGGGCCGGCAGGAAAACAGTGCGCCTTTGCTCGCGGCCCTGGCAGCCCTCAAGTCGACAGCGACCGATGAGGAAGCCGCTACGGCGGCGGCTCAGTCAGACATGCCGGGGGTTACCAAAAGCCAGACCAAGGACAGTTCCAAGACGGCAAAGCCTGCCGCAGAGGATACAAAAGACACTGCTGCAGAGCCAAAGGCAGCGACAGGTGCCCAGGATGCCTTGACATTATTGGGCGATTTGAGCGCCGGACAATTGCAGCACGCTGCCCGTCAAGCAGGCAGCCAGACAGCCGCCGGGTCGGCCACCAGTAACGGCGATACGGCATTGACCGCCGTCGCCGGCCAGGTTGCGTCGCAGGATGACAAGACGGGTAAGATCGGCCAGGGTACCGCAGCGGTTGATTTTGCCAAGCAGGCCAAGTCCGTCCAGTCGGGGCAGCAGGATGCCGTTTCACCGGCGAGCAAGGAGACGGTCAAGGATAGCAGTGTTGCGGATGCCCTGCATATGGTCACCAGCAGCGATGCCTCGGCGGCGTCGCCTGCCGATGATACCGCAAGCCAGCCAGCAACGACAGGTATCGATCCGTTGCAGAATGTCAGCGTGCTTGACAGCCGACGCATTATTGCCCCGGTCAACACCAGCAATGGCGCCAATATTGCCGCATCCATGGCCGGTGACAGTTCCTGGGCGCAGGCGATGCACAGTCATGCTTCCGATAAGCTCAGCGCCAGCGAACAGATCAGCACCGATCGAACGATGAACACGCTCAAACTGAAGATGACGCCGGAAAATCTTGGGAGTGTCACGGCGACATTGAAGCTGACGAATGGCGAATTGACGGTCAGCCTGGTTGTTGAAAACAGCGCGGCTTATCGAAAGCTGAACGAAGACCAGAACGGTCTTGTAACGGCGCTGAAAAGCCACGGCTTCTCCGTGGACAACGTCCAGATCAGCATAGCCAGCACTGAAAAGCCCAGTAATGACGCCAACCAGACCAATTCCCAGAGCCAGAGCAGCAATCAGCAGAGCATGCAGCAGGGCGGTGGCAGTTCCAGCCAGGGCGGCAACCGCTCACAAGCGCAGCCGATTTTTGATGTCTATGGACAGACATCCGGAGGTCCAGTCGATGATGCGGCACGTTCTGCGACGGTGGGCACCGGCGGCAATGCTTCTGGCGGTAGCGGTCAGCTTTACCTGTAACGAGAGCTACGCTTCGGCTTCAGCGGGATTATGCGAGCGCGAAATTAGCAACGCTGCGGCCAAATACGGGATCCCTGAAGGGATCCTCTATTCGGTCGGCCTTACGGAAACCGGACGCAAAGGGTCACTTCAGCCTTACGCTCTCAATGTCGAGGGCAAGGCGCTGTTCCCCGATTCCATGACAGATGCCATGCAAACCTTCGCGCTCGCCAAGCAACAGGGCGCGAAATTGATCGATATTGGTTGCATGCAGATCAACCACTATTTCCATCACGAGAATTTCCACTCGCTCGAAGAGATGTTCGACCCGAAACGGAACGTCGAATACGCCGCAAAATTCCTGGTCGCGTTGCATGGAAGACACGAAACCTGGACAATGGCAGTGGCGCGCTATCATGCAGGTCCCAACAACGATCCAGCGCAAAAACGCTATGTTTGCAGGGTCATCGCCAATCTCGTTGCAACCGGATACGGCAACTGGACCGCGAATGCGCGGCAATTTTGTCAGCAATAACAACCTGGCACGCCGGAAATGATGGCTTCTCTGTCAGAGATCACAATGCCGTTCTGTCAGCAAAAACAATCTTTGGTTGATTGCCTGCCCCGATCTTGCCCACATTAGTATCGAATAATTTTTTCATGTGCTCGCGGCTTTGCAAGCGTTTTGTTAACCTTTTTCACAGAAAAATAGTATGTGGTTAGCGGCAGTGACACAAGATGTAGGTCAAATCACCTCTAAAATCTTAATCAACTATTAATAACTATCATTAACTTTCTACAGTTGTCGTTTTAGCCCCCGATTCGTACCCATTGTTGTGTTGAAACACCACACTGATTCGGAGGCGGACGAATGATCGTAGTGGTTGATGAGCGCGAGCTCGTTAAGAATGGATACACGTCTTTATTTGGACGTGAAGGAATACCTTCGACCGGGTTTGACCCGATCGAATTTGGTGAATGGGTTGCCTCGGCAGCCGATAGCGATGTTGCAGCCGTGGAAGCGTTTCTGCTTGGTCAGGGAGATCGCACAGGCGATCTGCCTCGGGCCATCAGGGATCGTACGACGGCTCCGGTGATTGCGGTCAGTGACCAGCCATCGTTGGAAGCAACACTTGCCCTGTTTGACAGTGGCGTGGATGACGTGGTGCGTAAGCCGGTCCACCCTCGGGAAATCCTGGCGAGAGCTGCGGCCATTCGGCGGCGCCTGAAGGCTGTGGCCAACTATACGGAAATCGGCGCGATCCGCGTTTATTCGGATGGCCGCGATCCCGAGATCGGTGGAGAGATTTTCCCCTTGCCGCGCCGCGAGCGCCGCATTCTGGAATATCTAGTCGCCAATCGCGGCCGGCGAGTGTCCAAGTCTCAAATCTTCAATGCGATCTACGGCATTTTCGACGAGGAAGTCGAAGAGAACGTGGTCGAAAGCCATATCAGCAAGCTGCGCAAGAAACTGCGCAAGAAGCTTGGTGTCGACCCGGTCGATTCCAAGCGGTTCCTTGGATATTGTATTGATTGGAAATAACAATCTGGCGGCCATGCCGCCAGATTCTCAGGGCCTTGCAGCCAAATGTGCTCTTAAGCGTTTTTTCAAACAGCTTCACGCAAGGCCCACTTCATAATCTTCTCACACGACGATCGAATGGGGACGTGGTATGAGCCTTTCAGGCAGCATGAATACAGCCGTATCCGGTTTGCAGGCCCAGGCCAGCAAGCTGAGCACGGTCGGCGACAACGTCGCAAACTCGGATACGACAGGCTACAAGCGGGTATCAACCGCATTTTCCAGCCTCGTGGTCGGATCT
Organism: Agrobacterium vitis; assembly: GCF_013426735.1. Taxonomy (NCBI): domain Bacteria; kingdom Pseudomonadati; phylum Pseudomonadota; class Alphaproteobacteria; order Hyphomicrobiales; family Rhizobiaceae; genus Gillisella; species Gillisella vitis. The sequence goes on along the minus strand of NZ_AP023272.1, from coordinate 3,537,804 downwards.
TCCGGCAGCGGCACCTACAATTCCGGTGGTGTACAGACAACCACGGTCAACAGCATTTCCGAGGAAGGCTCCTATCAGTCAACCACATCGGAAACAGATCTGGCGATCAAGGGCGATGGTTATTTCGTGGTTCAGGATGCAGCGGGCAGCGTCTTCCTGACACGGGCAGGTGATTTTCAGGCCGATGACAGTGGGTATATGGTCAATTCGGCCGGCTATACCCTGCTGGGCTATTCCTACGAAAATGGCGAACCGGCCTCTGTTATCAATGGTTTCGAAGGTCTCGAACCCGTTAAGATCCAGGACAGCAGCATCTCGGCCAATGCCACGACCAATGCAGTGATCGACGGTAACCTGAAGTCGGGTTCTGATATCGTGACCAGCGATCTGCCCTCCAGCAATAGCGCTAGCGCGACATGGACCTTCAAGAGTTCCATGGTTGCCTATGACAGTCTTGGTAATGCCAACCAGTATGACATCTACTATACCAAGACCGCCGACAACGAATGGCAGGCGGATATTTTCCGCACTAGCGAGGCAACCGACGAGACCAATTTTCCCTATACCAATGGTGTTCTCGGCAGCACGACACTGACCTTCGATTCCGATGGCGCGGTCTCCAGCGGCGGAACGTTTACCTTCACCGATAGCACGACCAGTTCGCCTCAGACGATCGAGGTGGATATGTCGGACATGACCCAGTTGAATAGCGCCAATTCTTCGACTGGCGACGTCGATGGCAACGGAGCCAGCGCGGCATCCTCCGTCACGGTCAACAGCAACGGTAATATTGTTGCGACCTATCAGGATGGATCGACCGCCAATCTTTACAAGGTGGCACTGGCAACGGTTGCCAGCCCCGACAATATGAAATCGGTCAACGGCACGGCCTATCAGGTCACGGCGGATGCAGGCACGGTCGTGGTTGGTTTTGCCAATACTGGCAGCTTCGGCAGCATCAATTCCAAGACGCTTGAAAGTTCCAATGTCGATCTCGCGACTGAACTGACCAACATGATCCAGTCCCAACGCAGTTATAGCGCCAATTCGAAGGTGTTCCAGACGGCGGCGGATATGCTGGATACGCTGATCAGTCTGAAGCGGTAATCCTATTCTTTTAAAGGCAGTGTCATGTCTCTTTCGTCAACGATGAATACGGCAACAACTTCTCTCGGCAATTCCAGCACCCAGTCGCAGGTTCTGTCGAAGAATATTGCCAACTCCCAGACGGAAGGTTACGTCAAGCGTGACGCTGCCACTATTTCGACCAGCACCGGAGGAGCGCAGGTCGTTACGACCCGCTCCGAAGATGCTGTCTTGCAAAAGCAGATGCTTTCAGGCCAGTCCCAGGCGGAAGGGCAGGATACGCTCAATACCGGTCTGGACCAGTTGAAGGCACTTCTCGGCGGCAACGACTACGAGTCGTCACCCTCGACCTATATCAACAAGCTTCGGGATGCGATGCAATCCTATGCGGCGCAGCCCAGCGAATTGTCCCTGGCGGAAACGGCGGTCAGCGCAGCCCAGGATGTCGCCACCTCGATTAACAGTACTGCCGAGGGTATCAGTAACGTCCGGGCTCAGGCCGACGACGCCATCAAGGACGATGTTAGCAAGCTCAACGATCTTCTGTCGCAGTTTGAGACCGTCAATCAGTCCGTCGTCAAAGCGACGGCAACAGGGAACGATCCAAACGACGCCCTCGACCAGCGCGACAAACTCGTCTCGGATATTTCGAAGATTGTCAGTGTTTCGTCGGTCAAGCGCGATAACAACGACATGGCGCTCTACACCAATGATGGCACCGTGCTGTTCGACAAGCAGCCGAGGACGGTGACATTCGACTCGACCGGCGCTTACGGCGCTTCAACCGAGGGCAACTCGGTTTATATCGACGGCGTTCCCGTCAAGGCTGGTACGGGGGGGAACACCACGGCGGAAGGATCGATCGCCGCCAATCTGCAGATCCGCGATTCGATTGCGCCGCAGATGCAGCAGCAGTTGGATGAGACCTCGCGCTCGCTGATCAAGTTATTTTCGGAAACGGAGCCATCAACTAAAGACAATGACATACCGGGCCTCTTCACATGGGAAGAAGGAACGACGCCGGAAGATGGAACGCTTGTTTCCGGTATTTCGGAATCATTCAAGGTCAACAGTGCTTACGTGACCGCGGATGATGGCGATCCGACCCTTTTGCGCGATGGTGGCGCCAATGGCTCCAATTATACCTGGAATACGACGGAAGGTGTCAGCTATTCGGAATTGCTCGACGACTTTGTCACAGGTTTCGAAGATGACATGGACTTCGATTCATCGGCAGGCCTCGGTGACACCTCCAATGTCCTTGACTATGCCTCGAACTCCGTCGGCTGGCTCGAAAGCTATCGTTCGACGGCGGATTCAGCCAATGAAACCAAATCCGCTTTGTCGCAGCGGGCCACGGAAGCCTATCAGAACAAGACCGGCGTCAATCTCGATGAAGAATTGTCGAAGATGCTCGATATCGAGCAATCCTATAAGGCTTCGACCAAGCTGATGAACGCTGTCGATGAGATGCTGAAATCCCTCTTGGAGATCGCATAAGCCATGAAGACATCGAGCATATCCAGTCTTACCATCCAGAACGCCATGCGTCTCACGATCAGTGATGCGCAAAAGCAGATGTCGGATGCTCAGACAGAAGTGACGACCGGCAAATACGCAGATGTCGGAACAGAACTGGGCGCCAAGACCTCTTCGGCCGTGGATCTCAATCGGGATTCTCTGCGCTTGCAGTCACTGATGGACACCAATTCCATCGTTTCGACCCGTCTTGATGCATCTCAGACGGCGTTGGATACGATTGCATCGGCAGCAACGACAATGCAATCGACGCTGGTTGGTCTTGGTACCAGCACTGACAGTACGACGCTGGACTCAGCGCAAAAGACCATGAAAAGCGCGATGGACAGTTTCATTGACGCGGCAAATACCTCTGTGAACGGTGAATATCTGTTTTCTGGCATCAATACCGATGTGAAGCCGATCACCGATTACTATTATATCGATGACGACGGCAATGAAACGGACGCCAAGCAGAATTTCGACAATCTGTTTTCCGGATATTTCGGCATGTCGCCTGACGATGATGGCGTCAGTGGCATCAGCGCTGACCAGATGGACGATTTCATGGAGAACGTCCTTGAGCCATCCTTTGACGGGGCGGACTGGACGGACAATTGGTCGGCGGCCACCGATGAGACAATGACGAGCCGGATCAGCAAAAACGAAGTTATTCAAAGCTCATCCAGCGCCAACTCCGATGGCTTCCGCTATACGGGCCTTGTTTCGGTGATCGGCAGCGAAATGCTGAATGGCAATTACTCGACCGAAACCCGCAATGCGATGATCTCCAAGGCGATCGAATATTCCGGTCTTGCCGTTTCCGGCATCAATGACGAGCGCACACAATTGGGCCTTTCTCAGGAACGGGTCACCAATGCAAACGATTCCTTAACGTCCCAGAAGGACATTATTGAAAACCAAATAAGCGATTTGACCGGTGTGGATGCCTATGAAGCATCGACCCGTTTGAACAACCTGCAATCCTTGGTCGAGACATCATACACCTTGACCGCACGCTTGCAGAAGCTCAGCCTTGTGGATTACCTTTGATGATCAAGGGTGGGGTGGAGTAGAGGAAATCTAGATGTACCAGTTTTCCTACAATGAGATTATGGAGGATGGGGTTGCCGACGCTAAGGAGCGTGAGCGCCAGGTTCTCGACAGATCGATAGACTTGCTGAGCCAGGCCAGGACTGCCGGAAAATACGGCCGTGAAGGCATCGAGGCTCTGTACTACACGCGCCGCGTCTGGATCCGCTTCATTGAGGATCTCAAGCAGCCGGACAACCAGCTTGGCACGGAACTTCGAGCCAATCTCATTTCAATTGCCCTTTGGATATTGAAGGAATGTGACCGCATCAGAAAGCGGGAATCCGACAATTACCAAGGCATAATCGATGTAACCACCATCATCAGGGATGGACTTAAATGAAGAGCACCTTGCGAATCTCGCTGAAATCCGGGGAACGAATCTTTATCAATGGTGCCGTTTTGCGCGTCGATCGGAAGGTTGCCCTGGAATTCTTGAACGATGTGACATTTCTGCTGGAAAACCACGTGCTCCAGCCGGAAGACGCCAATACCCCACTACGCCAGCTCTATTTCATTGCCCAGATGATTCTCATCAATCCGGAAGGCAAGGAACAGACGTTGACCATGTTCCGCAAGTCGATCGTGATGTTGCTGTCCTGCTTCCAGGATGACGAGATCCTGGCCGAACTGAAGCGGATCGACGCCCAGGTCGTTTCAGGACGCGCCTTCGATGCATTGAAGGCCATTCGCGGTCTTTATCCGCTTGAGGATAGAATCCTGAACAACCAGGAAATGGCACCGGCAACGATCGAACAGATCCGCAAGGAGATTGCGCCATGGCGGTAGACGCAACGACTTCAGCGACATCAACGAGTTCCTCGTCCTCTTCGAGTTCGGCGACTTATACCAATCCGTTTGCCAACGCATCGGCCAACTCGGACGCGGCAGACGCATCCATGGACTATAACAGCTTCCTTCAGCTTCTGATCGCGCAGTTGCAGAATCAGGACCCGACGGATCCGATGTCTGCCACGGAGCAGGTGTCTCAGCTTGCAACCTATTCGCAGGTCGAGCAATCCATCAAGACCAATACCTTGCTGCGCAGCATGTTGCAGGCGGAAGCCTTGACGCGGGCTGGCGATATCGTCGGCAAGACGGTAACAAGCTCGGACGGCGAAACGACGGGTGTTGTCTCCAACGTCAAGGTTGCCGACGACGCCGTGACACTCACCACCAGCAGCGGCGGCACAGTAGAGCTGCAGACCGGCGTCAACTTCTCGAGCGGCTCCTGATCGGTCATTTCCATTCCGCCGTAACCGGTCGAGATGGAAAATGCAAAAGGCTTTAACGACTGTGAAATTCCTCAAATCGATTGGGATTTGAGGAATTTTGCTTTATCAATTGAGTCGTGTCAGGTGGCATGATGCCGCTGGAGGAATGCCGATGAATGAAGCAGATGCCCTTGATATCATGCGCGCCGCTGTATGGACCGTGCTGATTGCTTCGGGGCCAGCCGTTCTGGCCGCGATGATTGTCGGCGTCGTGGTCGCCTTGATCCAGGCATTGACCCAGATCCAGGAAATGACCCTGACATTCGTCCCGAAAATCGTTGCGATCATGGTGACGATCGGTATTTCTGCTCCCTTTGTCGGTTCTCAAATTTCGATTTTTGCCAATCTGGTGTTTTCCCGGGTCCAATCCGGGTTTTAAATCACTGTGCAGCCGTTCGTCCTGAGATAAGGGCATCCTCGCGCAAGCTTTGTCCGCTAGTCCTGTCGCCATAATGGCGGATTCTCGTTCCGCCAGCCTTCTCATGAAGAGATGGAACAGGACATGGCGCAAGCACCGACGACCTCACTTCCGACAATTGCCAATAATCGCGGCCGAGAAATCGGCTTTGCCATGGGCATTGTCGCTATTCTCTGCATTCTCTTTCTGCCGATCCCACCCTTTCTGATCGATATGGGGCTGGCGTTTTCCATTGCCCTTTCCGTTCTGATCCTGATGGTATCACTCTGGATACAACGGCCGCTGGATTTCTCCTCTTTCCCGACCATTCTGCTGATTTCGACCATGGTGCGCCTGTCGCTGAATATCGCGACGACACGGGTTATCCTGTCGCATGGTCATCAGGGTCACGATGCGGCCGGCAGTGTCATTGCCGGCTTTGCCAACCTGGTCATGTCCGGCGATTTCGTGATCGGTCTGATCGTGTTTGCGATCCTGGTCACCGTCAACTTCATCGTCATCACCAAGGGTGCCACCCGTATCGCGGAAGTGGGCGCCCGCTTCACGCTGGATGCCATTCCCGGCAAGCAGATGGCGATCGATGCCGATCTCTCGGCGGGGATTATCGAGGAAAGCGAAGCTCAACGCCGGCGCAAGGAACTGGAGCAGGAAAGCTCCTTCTTCGGCGCGATGGACGGTGCCTCGAAATTCGTGCGCGGCGATGCGGTCGCTGGTCTGATCATCACCGCCATCAATATCGTCGGTGGCATTATCATCGGTTACTTCCGCCATGGCATGCCCATCAGCGAAGCAGCCGATGTGTTCGTCAAGCTCTCGGTGGGCGATGGTCTGGTCTCGCAGATCCCCGCTCTGATCGTCTCGCTCGCCGCCGGCCTGCTCGTCACCCGTGGCGGCAATGCCGGGTCCACCGACGAAGCGGTCATCAACCAGTTGAGCGGCTATCCGCGTGCATTGTCGGTCGCTTCTGGCCTGATGTTCCTTCTGGCGATCATTCCGGGCTTGCCATTGCTGCCCTTCGTGATCCTGGGTGGTCTCATGGCGTTCGGCAGCTGGTACATTCCCCGCCAGGTGGAAGCCGTGAACCTTGCCAAGCGCCAGGTCGAGGAAAAGAAGGTTATTCAGAACAAGGAAGCCGAAAAGGATTCGGTCAAGAGCGTGCTGAAAACCTCCGAGATCGAACTGGCGCTCGGCAAGCTGGTTTCGACCCGCCTGCTTGGCTCGCATCAGGAACTGGCTTTCCGCGTCGGCAAGATGCGCAAGAAATTCGCCAGCCAATACGGTTTTGTCGTGCCTGAAATCAAGGTGACGGACGATATCGCCATCCCGGACAAGTCCTATCATATTCGGGTCCATGGCACGACCATCGCCTCGAACCTGTTGCGGGTTGGCGAAGTGCTTGTTGTCACCGGCAATGGTCGCAAGCCGCGCATTCCGGGCGATGAGATTCGCGAACCCGCCTTTGGCATGCCAGCCGTCTCGATCATGGAAGCCTTTACCGAAGACTTGAAGCGCGAAGGCTTTCATCCGATCGACAATGTCTCTGTCGTGCTAACCCATTTGAGCGAGGTTATCCGCAACAATCTGCCTCAGCTCTTGTCCTATAAGGACGTGAAAATCCTGATCGATCGGCTCGATCCTGAATATAAGAAGCTGGCAGACGAAATCTGCTCCTCGCATATGTCCTATTCAGGCTTGCAAGCCGTGTTGAAACTGTTGTTGGCCGAACGGGTGTCGATCCGTAACCTGCATCTGATCCTCGAGGCTGTGGCCGAACTGGCGCCGCATGTGCGCAAGACCGAGCAGATCGTTGAACATGTGCGTGTGCGCATGGCTCAGCAATTGTGCGGCGATCTGACCGACAATGGCGTGCTGCGGGTTCTGCGATTGGGCAGCAAATGGGATCTGGTCTTCCATCAGGCCCTGAAGCGCGACAACAAGGGTGAGGTTGTCGAATTCGATATCGACCCGCGTTCGCTGGAAGAGTTCAGCGAGCAGGCAAGCCGGGTTATCCGTGAATTCATGGACCGCGGCCTGCCTTTCGTGCTTGTCACGTCGCCGGAAACGCGGTCTTATGTGCGCATGATTATTGAACGCTTGTTTGCAACCCTGCCGGTGCTGTCACATGTCGAATTGGCCAAAGGCATCGAAATCAAGATCCTGGGATCGATTTCATGATCACTGATCCGCAAGGATCGGTACTGGCGCTGTTTCTGGTGTTTTGCCGTATCGGTTCCTGTTTCATGACCATGCCGGGTTTTGCGTCCTCGCGCATTCCCACCCAGATCCGCCTGTTGCTCGCGGTCGCGGTCTCCATGGCCTGCACGCCGCTTGTGTGGGATACCGTGTATCCCAAGGTGAGCAGCGGCGGTTCGATTTTTGTCGCGTTGATCTTTACGGAAACGCTGATCGGCGCCGTCTTTGGGCTGATTACCCGATTTTTCACGCTTGGCCTGCAATTTGCCGGTGCTATCTTGACGATGATGATCGGTTTCAACAGCACGGCCACGGCGGATGTTCTGGAAGACGGTGCCGAAAACCAGATGACCAACATGATCAGCTTTTGCGGGCTGATGATGCTGTTCATGATGGATTTTCACCATGTCGTCTTCCGGGCGCTGATAGACAGCTATACGGTTATGCCGATGGGCGGCGTGCCGGATACCCAGAAGATGCTGATAACGCTGACGGATACCGCCTCGCGGACCTATATGCTGATGCTGCGGCTTTCCAGCCCCTTCATCATCTATGGCCTGATGTTCAATCTCGGGGTCGGCCTGGTCAACAAGCTGGCACCGCAGATCCCGGTCTACTACATATCCACCCCCTATCTTATCACGGGGGGAATGCTGCTGGTTTATTGGTCGATCGGGGTGATGATGCGCCAGTTCGCCGACGCTTTCATACCGATCTTCCTGGGGCATTGACATGAGGGGCAACTGACATGACAGAGCCAGGGATGAGTGCGATGCTCTCGATGAGGCCGTGTCATGGGACCCGATAAGAAATCCAAGAAATTGAAGCGGCTGGTGGCCGTGCAGCGGCATTTGGAAAAGATCGCCGAATACGATCTCGTCGAGACCGCGCGCCAGCGCCAGGAAATTGCCGCTGGCCTCGAACGGGTGATCGAGGCGCTGGGGTCGATGGACCCGGTGCATAGGCTGTTTGCCCAATCCTATGCAGACCGCTTCGATCGGCTTTCGGGCGATGACCGGCGCATGGCCGATGTGCAGCGGGTGCAGGAAAACAAGGTTTTGCGCCAGCGCACCAAGGCGGAACGGCTGCAAGACAAGATGCTCGAGGCGCGCGGACACGAGGATCGCGAGGCCGAAGACGAAACGCTTCAGGATCTGATCGACCTGACATTTGCCACACCAGCCTCCAGCAAGCTTCACGAGAGATAGTGGTTCCAGTTGATTTTCAGGGAACGAACACCGTGGCTATTTCTCCTCCAAGCGATCTTGTTATGGATGTTGTGCGGGCGGCCGAACCGTCTGCCATGGCAGAGGCCCAGCAAAGGCTGCAATCGGCACGCGCCAGTGTCCAGGCCGCTAGCCTGAACGAAAAAAGCGCCGGTTTCGAAGTGGCGATGAACACTTTGAACGACGGCGCTTCCACCAAGGCGGGGCTGGCCAATCGCGCCACCAATACGATCAAGGCGAGCGATATTCCCAAGCCTTACCGGCAATATGAAGGTATCGTGTTGCAGAATTTCATTTCCAACATGCTGCCCAAGGATAGTGAAGCTGTTTTTGGCAAGGGCAATGCTGGTGAAATCTGGAAAAGCATGATGGCCGAGCAGATCGGCAATACCATTTCCGAGCGTGGTGGCGTTGGTATTGCCAAGCAGATGTATGCCGATGAAATGGCAAAACTGCGCAACAAGGGCGCCCAGAACGCCACGACAGACCCCGCTCAGCAGAACATGGCGCAGATGCGGCTTGACGAGATCGAGCGCAAGTCACTCGGCCTTTCGGGTTCCGAAGAGGCAACTGACACGGTAAAGGCGCCCTTCTCTGGCGCAGCCACAGTCTGATCTTATCGCCGTGAGGCACACAGTTTGTAGCAGTGCATGATTATCCCACATCCCTTGGGGTGCCTGCCTACCGACTGGGCTCAGCATAAAAATATGCGCAGATTAAAAGTGACATCAGCCCCAGCGCCACAACGCAGGCGCTTGGCGGTCGGAATTCAAGGAACAGATTTTTCATGGAACATGTGTCCAACGACTACCGGATCAAGACCGTTCTCGGTCGTCTCGAAATGATTGTCGACAACGAAAATCATCGAATCGGCAATGATCCGCAGTTTGATTTCAAGGTCTCGAACGCCCACAAAAGCCGGTGCCTTTACGAACTGACAATGTTGTTTCGCGATACCGATCCCAAGGAAATTGCCATCAATTATGTCGAGCAGATGCATGGGCTGAAGAAAAAGCTGGCCTTGAACGCAAGACGGGTCGAGGCGCATCTGGATGCTGTGCGCGCGGTGGCCGATATTCTGCGTAGCGCCGTTCAGGATGCCGATAATGATGGTACCTATTCCCAGGAACAGTTTCTCTACAGAGAAAATTAATGGTCAAGATTGTCATTGCCGGCGTATGGGCCTGCATCGTCGCTCTCGTCGCCGTCTACTTTTCCATCCAGGTGGCCACCGCGCCACCACCGGTCGAAGAGGTCAAGGCACCGCCGACTGAAGTGGTGCGCGGAGAAGCCATCACTGTGCCATTTCTTGAGAATGGTAAGGTGAAAGGCTATTTCATTGGCCGGTTCTCCTTCATGGTTGACAAGGAAAAAGCTGGCGCCATGCAAATGCCGATGACGGCGCTGATGACGGACCAATTGTTTACCCTGCTGGTCGGCAACTCAATGGTTGATCTGTCGAAATCGACCAAGCTCGATGTTGACGGTTTCAAGCAGGCCATCAAGACCGGCATCAACAAACGCCTCGGCAGCGATGTCATCAATGACGTGCTGATCGAGCAGTTGGACTTCCTCGGCAAGGACGATATCCGCGAAGGTGGTGGCGGCAAGCCGAAGCTGCTGCCAGCGGTCAAGATCGTTGAAGGACAAAAGGTACCGGAAGGGGCGGCGCCTGCTGAATAAGCGGGTCGGGCAAGCGGCCCGAGCAAGCGAAGTGGCTGGAGCGATCGCGGTAAACGAAGTATAAACGAAAAGCCTGTATTTCTAGCGGGCTACTTAAGTCGGATTTTATGCCTGCCTGTTATTCTGCGCATGGTTTCAATCTGGCTTGTCATGTTTATGAACACTGTTACCACGCGCAAAGCCCCCGTCGCAGATGCTGATGAGCAGATCAGCACGGCGCGCCTTATTCATAGGGTTCGCCAGGATCTGGCTGGAGACTGGGGTCGCCTCCATCATGATGATGAGTTCCACCCGATGAACCTGATTTCAACAGCAGAGCAGATTGCCCCGAAAAAGATCCTGTTCGGCATGCCGATCTTTGATCTCTCCTGGGTTTCAGGCCTCAGCCTGATCGCCCAATATGCGGCAACGCCGGGTGCGCATGCGCAGGTCTCCTTCCTTAATGCCAATAATATCAATATTATGCTCAAGGACGCCGCCTATCGCGATGTCCTTAAAGGACATATCGTCCTGCCGGATGGGATCGGTATGGACCTGGCGGCGAGCATCATTGACGGCGAGCCCTTTGCGGCCAATCTGAACGGTACGGATTTCGTGCCTGCCCTTTTTACCTATATGGAAGAGCCGCGTCGCATCGGTCTGATCGGCGCAAAGCCCGGTGTGCTGGCAGGTGCTGTCGCCCGTTTCCGCAAACATGCGCCATGGCACGAATTCGTACCGGTGGCCGACGGCTTTTTCGACAACGAGGAGCTGCCGATCATTCTCGAACGGCTTGAGGACGCCAAGATCGACGTGTTGCTGGTCGGCATGGGCACCCCCTTGCAGGAAAAATGGATTGCCCAGCATATCAAGCCGCAGCATGCGCGCGTGGTATTCGGCGTCGGCGCTCTGTTCGATTTTGTCTCCGGCACCATGCCACGCGCGCCTTACTGGATGCGCAAGATCCGCTGTGAATGGCTCTACCGTTTGACGCGGGAGCCGAGCCGGTTGTGGCGGCGCTATCTGATCGGCATTCCGGTCTTCCTCTTGCATGTGCTACGCTTCAAGCTGTCGGCTCGCCGCGACAAGGCGGACGCGCAACAATAGCGGCCCCTCAACCCGCCTTCACCGATCACGATGATTTTTTAACGCCAGCCCGTGTTTTTGCGTTTGAAAGCGCTGATGGCAGTGGTAGCTACCGTTGTTCCATGAGCCAGATTTGAGATGGCTCTTAAGCCTTTCAGCGAGAGGAAATCCAGCGTGGCAACGGTGATTGACGGAAAACAGGTTGCGGCATCGGTGATTGAGGCCGTCAAGATCAGTTCCGAGACATTTGAAAGAGACAGCGGCCAGAAGGTCGGTCTTGCCGTGATCATCGTCGGCGATGATCCGGCCAGTCACGCCTATGTCGGTTCCAAGGGCCGGATGGCCAAGCAATGCGGTTTTAATTCAGTTCAGCATACCTTGCCGGAAGAGACCAGCCAGCAGCAATTGCTGGATCTGGTGGCGAGCCTCAATGCCGATCCCGCCATTCATGGCATCCTAGTCCAATTGCCGCTGCCCAAGCATTTCGACAGCGAGGCGGTCATCCAGTCCATCCTGCCGGAAAAGGACGTGGATGGTCTGCATGTGGTCAATACCGGCAAGCTCGCGACTGGCGATCTCGAAACCGGGCTGATTTCCTGCACACCGGCAGGTGCCATGCTGCTGGTGCGCCAGATCCATGGGGCTGATCTTTCCGGCCTGAACGCGCTGGTGATTGGCCGTTCCAATCTGTTCGGCAAGCCGATGGGACAATTGTTACTCAACGCCAATGCCACCGTGACCATGGCCCATTCCCGCAGCCGCGATTTGGCGTCCCTGGCCCGCCAGGTCGATATTCTGGTGGCAGCGGTCGGTCGGGCTGAAATGGTCAAGGCCGAGTGGGTGAAAGAGGGGGCGACGGTGATCGACGTCGGCATCAACCGCGTCGCAGCCCCTGAAAAAGGCGAGGGCAAGACCAAGCTGGTCGGAGATGTCGCCTTTACAGATTGCGCGCAAAAGGCGGGTGCCATCACCCCCGTTCCGGGCGGGGTCGGACCAATGACCATCGCCATGCTGATGGCCAATACGGCGATCGCGGCCTATCGCAGCGCAGGCAAGCAGCCGCCGAAATTCTGAGTCATTTTCCAGGCGCTGGCCCGGTCGAGGCCCGGATCACCAGTTCGGCCTGCCAAATTTCCTGGAGGGGCGGCCCGTTCGGGGGCTGGGCAATGTCGGCGATCAGCCGTTGCGCAACCCGCCTTCCAGCGTCCCTCAGCGACGAGCGTGTCGTGGTGAGCGGCACCCGGAAATGCTCCGGCTTTAGCAGCGGCAGGTCGTCGTCATGGGCGACCAGCGAAATATCCTGACCCACCGTCAGCCCGGCATCGTTGATGGCTCGCACAGCCCCCAGCGCCAGCACTGTACTGGCGCAGAGGACTGCGGTCGGACGCTCTGGCTGATGGAGTAGGGCGCTCATCTTCCGGTAGCCCCATTCGTCGGTCATCAATGTATGGCTGATTGCCTCCGGCGGCAGGACAAGGCCTGCGGCTGCAAGCGCCTTTTGCGTGCCTTGCAATCGGCGCAGGGCGAAATCGAGGTCTGCCGGGCCGTTCAAAAGCGCAAATCGGCGGTGGCCAAGCCCGATCATCAGATCCGTCGCCTGCCGGAAAGCGCCTTCATTGTCGATATCAAGATAGGGATAGTCCTCGGCAATGCCCTGAGAGCGGCCATGCACGATGAAGGGCACCGAAAGCGATTTCGCCATGGCAATGCGCGGATCATTGGCCCTGAGATAGGCGAGGTAAAAGGCATCGACCGCGCCGCTGCCGACCAGGCCGCGAATGGCCTGCTCTTCCGCCTGGGGATGGGCCGGAATGATCACGAAGTGAAATTCATGCTGAAGACAGGTCTCAGCAAGCCCGCTCTGGAATTCCGCGAAATGGATGTCAGAGCTGCGATCCGGCGAAATCGGCATGACCAGTCCGAGCGAACCGGCCTTGCCGGTTGCCAGCCGCAGGGCTGCGCGGTTTGGCCGGTAGCCGGTCTCTGCCGCGGCCTTGGCAACCCGCTGGCGGGTCTCTTCGTTGACCTCCGGATAGCCGTTCAATGCCCGGCTGATCGTCGTCTGCGACAGGCCGAGCATTTGCGACAATTGCTTCAAATTCACGAGGCTTCTCTCTCCCTATGCCTGGGTCTCCCGCGCCCAAAGCGCTTGCAAATTATCAGCAGGGGCGGGCGGTGCAAATCGAAAATCTATTTTTAAAGCTGATCCCTTTCCCAAACAGGTCGCTGCTCCATTTTTAACGGGACAGAATGGATCGGTCTTTTTTGAAAAGGCTTGACTCTGTCGCGAGCAATAGAGATGTTTGCCCACCAAAGCGCTTTGGACGCTGGATAAAGGTGATGGCAGGATCGCCCCAGCGCGGGAAACAGGCATTGGATAAAGGGAGGAATTTTGTGAAAAAACATCTGCTTATGGGAGTGGCCGCTCTGTGCTTGATCGCAGGCGTGGCAAATAGCGCCGAATTGAAGTTCAAGCCCGGCGAAGATTCCAAGTTCAACTGGAAGAGCTATGAGGAGTTTTCCAAGTCTCATCAATTGAAGGGCCAGACGATTACGATTTTCGGGCCTTGGCGTGGTGAAGACCAGACGCTGTTTGAAAGCGTGCTCGACTATTTCCGCCAGGCGACCGGCGCCGACGTTAAATATTCCTCCTCGGAAAACTACGAGCAGCAGATCGTTATCGACACCCAGGCCGGCAGCCCTCCCAATGTCGCCATTCTCGCCCAGCCCGGTCTGGTCGCCGATCTCGCCTCCAAGGGTGCGTTGACGCCGTTGGGTGAGGAGAATGGGCCGTGGCTGAAGGACAATTTCTCCGCCGGTCAGTCCTGGGTCGATCTTTCCACCTTCAAGGGCAAGGACGGCAAACCGCAGATCTATGGCTTCCCCTACAAGATCGATATCAAGTCGCTGATCTGGTATGTGCCTGAGAATTTCGAGGATGCGGGCTATGACGTGCCCAAGTCGATGGAAGAGTTGAAGGCGCTGACCGAAAAGATCGCTGCCGATGGCGGCACGCCCTGGTGCATCGGGCTTGGCTCTGGCGGTGCGACAGGTTGGCCCGCGACCGATTGGGTCGAGGATATGATGCTGCGGCTCTATCCAGCCGATGTCTACGACAAGTGGGTGAAGAACGAGATCAAGTTCGACGATCCGCAAGTGGTCAAGGCCATTGAGGACTATGGCTGGTTCTCGCGCAATCCGAAATTCGTCGATGGCGGCGCCGCGGGCGTGGCCTCCACCGATTTCCGCGACAGCCCGAAGGGCCTGTTTACCTCCCCGCCGAAATGCTACCTGCATCATCAGGCATCCTTTATTCCGTCCTTCTTCCCGCAGGGCACGGTTGTTGGCCAGGATGTCGATTTCTTCCCGACCCCGAATTACGCCAGCAAGCCTGAACTCGGAAATCCGGTCGAAGGGGCAGGTACCCTGGCGATGATCACCAAGGATTCGCCCGGTGCACGCGCCTTCATTGACTTCATCAAGACCCCGATCGCCCATGAGGTCTGGATGGCGCAATCCGGCTTCCTGACCGCCTTTAAGGCGGCCAACCAGGACACCTATGCCAACGACCCCTTGAAGAAACAGGGCAAGATCCTGCTCGACGCCACCACGTTCCGGTTTGACGGTTCCGACCTGATGCCGGGCAAGATCGGTGCAGGCGCCTTCTGGACCGCCATGGTCGATTATGCCGGCGGCAAATCCGCCGACGAAGTCGCCAAGGGCATCCAGAAATCCTGGGACGGACTGAAATAACACCGCAATAGCGCCAGGTATCGCAGCCTGAAACTGCTGCGATACCTGGCGTCCATATCGATCAGACGGGTTGGGAGGCCGGGTCCGTGGAACAGCTTTTATACGCATTGATCACCATCGTTATCGGCGTGGGTGCGGCGCTGGCCTATTTTTTCGGGTCAAACTTCATTCTCGACCGGCTGTTTCCCTCCAATACCCCGGATCTCTCCCGCGCCTCGCGCAATCTGCGGATCGCAGGCCAGATCAGGCCTTGGCTGTTTTTAGGTCCGGCGCTGCTGTCTCTTGGTATTTACCTGGTCTATCCGCTGTTTTCGTCGATTGCCTATTCGGTCTATGACCGGTCGGGAACCCAGTTTGTCGGTCTCGATAACTATCGCTGGATGATTTTCGACCGTGAATTCCGGGAATCGATCTTCAACAACATCCTCTGGCTGATCGTGGTGCCGACCGGCGCCACCCTGTTTGGCCTGGTGATCGCCGCGCTCACCGACCGGATTTGGTGGGGCAATATCGCCAAGTCACTTATTTTCATGCCGATGGCGATTTCCTTTGTTGGCGCCTCGGTCATCTGGAAATTCGTCTACGATTATCGCGACGCCAATGCCGAGCAGATTGGCCTTCTCAATGCCATCGTCGTCTGGTTCGGCGGGTCGCCGCAGGTGTGGATTTCCCTGCCGTTCTGGAACAATTTCTTTCTGATGGTCATCCTGATCTGGATTCAGACTGGCTTTGCCATGGTGCTGCTGTCGGCGGCGTTGCGCGGCATTCCCGAGGAAACCATTGAGGCTGCGGTCATCGATGGGGCCAATCCCTGGCAGATTTTCATGAAGATCAAGGTGCCGCAGATCTGGGGCACGATTGCCGTGGTCTGGACGACGATCACCATCCTGGTGCTGAAGGTCTTCGATATCGTGCTGGCGATGACCAATGGCCAATGGCAGACCCAGGTTCTCGCCAACCTGATGTTTGACTGGATGTTCCGGGGCGGCGGCGATTTCGGGCGAGGGGCCGCAATCGCGGTGGTCATCATGCTGATGGTCGTGCCAATCATGATCTGGAATATCCGCAATGCTCGCCGGGAAATGGGAGGCCATTGAGATGCGCACACGGGCTCTCTCGCCGCTGAATATTGCGGTTCATACGACGGTGCTGCTGCTGGTTCTGGTCTGGACCATCCCGACCATCGGTCTGTTGGTGACATCGCTGCGCGACAAGAACCAGATCGTCGCCTCCGGCTGGTGGACGGCGCTGACCAGTTCCAGCCAGAAAGGTATTTTTCGCGCCCCCGGCGCTGAAGCGCAACGTCAGGAAGGCGCAGCTTACGTGATTTCAGGCAATGTGCTGGAGGGCGGGTCCGGCACGGTCAGTGCCTTCGGCACATCCAGTCTGAAGCCGGATGAGTTCAAGGCAGGAGACACGGCCCAGCTCAAGGACGGCCAGACACTATCAGTTGCCGAGGACGGCACCTTCAAGCTGACCTCGAATGCTTCCTTCGAGGGATCGCGCGGCCAGCGGATTTTCTTCACCTCCCAGCAACCGCCGCGTTTCAGCCTCGATAATTACCGAACGGTGTTGAATGCCGAGGGCATCGGCAAATCCTTCATCAATTCGCTGACGGTTGCCATTCCTTCCACCATCATTCCCATCCTGGTCGCTGCCTTTGCCGCTTATGCGCTGGCCTGGATGCCATTTCCGGGGCGATCACTGCTTCAGGCTGCCATTATCGGTTTATTGGTCGTCCCTTTGCAAATGTCGCTGATTCCACTCCTGCGGATTTATAATGATGTCGGGGCTTTCTTTGGCGTACCATCAAAAACCTATCTAGGCATCTGGTTGGCGCATATGGGGTTCGGCCTGCCGTGTGCCATCTATCTGCTGCGCAATTATATTGCTGGCCTGCCGCGTGAGATAATCGAATCGGCGCGGGTCGACGGTGCCAGCGATTTTGAGATCTTTATCAAGATCGTGCTGCCACTGTCCTATCCGGCGCTGGCCTCCTTCGCGATCTTCCAGTTTCTATGGACCTGGAACGACCTGCTGGTCGCCATGGTGTTTCTGGGCACCGGCAATGAGGAACTGGTGCTGACAGGCCGCCTCGTCAACCTGCTCGGCTCGCGCGGCGCCAATTGGGAAATTCTCACGGCATCCGCCTTCATCACCATTATCGTGCCGCTTTTGGTGTTTTTCGTGCTGCAACGCTATCTGGTGCGTGGCTTGCTGGCCGGCTCCGTCAAGGGTGGCTGATCGCGTTTTCGACGGCTTGTTTTTCCTCCTCCCTCCCATCCAACAGGCCAAAATTCCCAAAAGGACAGATATTCATGACTGCTGCTTCCGATAGTGTCGCAATGCCGGACAAGGACTGGTGGCGCGGCGCGGTCATCTATCAGATTTATCCCCGCTCGTTCCAGGATTCCAACGGCGATGGCATTGGCGACCTGAAAGGCATCACCGCCCGCCTGCCGCATGTGGCAGGACTCGGTGCCGATGCGATCTGGATTTCGCCGTTCTTCACCTCGCCGATGAAGGACTTTGGCTATGACGTATCCAATTACGTCGATGTCGATCCAATGTTCGGCACGCTCAACGATTTCGACGCACTGATTGCCGAAGCCCATCGCCTCGGCATCAAGGTGATGATCGATCTGGTGATCTCCCACACGTCAGACCAGCATGCATGGTTCGTCGAAAGCCGCTCCAGCCGCATCAATGCCAGGTCCGACTGGTATGTCTGGTCCGATCCGAAGCCGGATGGCACGCCGCCGAACAATTGGCTGTCGATTTTCGGCGGGTCCGCCTGGCAATGGGACCCGAGCCGGATGCAGTATTACCTGCACAACTTCCTGACCTCGCAGCCTGATCTCAACATGCATAATCCGCATGTGCAGGAGGCGGTGCTGGATGCGGTACGGTTCTGGCTGAAGCGTGGCGTTGACGGGTTCCGTTTGGACACCATCAATTTCTACTTTCACGACCTTGCCTTGCGCGACAATCCGGCCTTGGACCCCGAACGGCGCAATGCGGCGACGGCACCGGCGGTCAATCCCTATAATTTCCAGGAGCATATCTACGACAAGAACCAGGCGGAAAACCTGGAATTCCTCAAGCGATTCCGCTCCGTGCTGGATGAGTTTCCAGCGATTGCCGCCGTTGGCGAAGTCGGAGACAGCCAATATGGGCTGGAAATCGCCGGGCAATACACGTCCGGCGGCGACAAGATGCAGATGTGCTATGCCTTCGAATTCCTTGCGCCCGATCCGGTCACACCGGCGCTGGTCGCCAATACCCAGAAGGCCTTCCAGGAAGCCGCCCCTGAGGGCTGGGCTTGCTGGGCCTTTTCCAACCATGATGTTGTGCGCCATGTCAGCCGCTGGGGCGCCAACGTCGCCGATCGTGCTGCTTTCGCCAAGCAGATGGCCGCACTGCTGATGACCCAGCGTGGCTCGGTCTGTATCTATCAGGGCGAGGAATTGGGGCTGACCGAAGCCGATATCGCCTTCGAAGACCTTCAGGACCCCTATGGCATCGAATTCTGGCCGGAATTCAAGGGCCGCGATGGTTGCCGCACGCCGATGGTCTGGGATACGCTGGCCAAGCAGTCCGGTTTCAGCGCCGCCGACAAAACCTGGTTGCCGATCCCGGTCGAGCACAGCCTCAACGCTGTCCATGTCCAGGAAGGGCATGACGATAGCGTGCTGGAACACTATCGGCGTTTCCTGCATTTCCGCCGAACACAGCCAGCGCTGATCAAGGGCGAGATCGCCTTCCATACGGTGACGGAGACTGACCTCGTCTATTCCCGCAGCCTGGATGGAGAGACAGTATTGTGTGGCTTCAACATGTCTGCCGAACCGGCAGAACTGTCCTTGCCGGATGGAAATTGGCAGGCTCTGGATGGCCATGGTTTTGCCGGGAGTGTCGCAGGTGGCAAGATCAGCCTTCCAGCCTGGGGCGCCTGGTTCGGTCGCGGTTAAACGCTGAAACTAACAAACGGTCATCTGTCCGGCTCATGGCGAGCTGGACAGATCCAAAAACGAGGAGGGGGAAGACAATGGCAAGCTTGGTCCTGAAAGACATTCGCAAGGCCTATGGACAGGTCAAGGTGCTGCACGGCATCGACCTAGATATCGCCAAGGGCGAGTTCGTGGTGTTTGTCGGTCCGTCCGGCTGCGGTAAATCCACACTTTTGCGGATGATTGCCGGGCTGGAGGACATTACCAGCGGCGAGATGCGCATTGACGACCAGATCGTCAATGACGTACCGCCCTCCAAGCGCGGCATTGCCATGGTCTTCCAGTCCTATGCGCTCTACCCGCATATGACCGTCTATGACAACATGGCTTTCGGCATGCGGATCGCCGGTGAAAGCAAACAGGAGATCGAACGGCGGGTGCGCGCCGCCGCCGCCATTTTGCAATTAGAACCCTATCTCGACCGCCTGCCCAAGGCCTTGTCGGGCGGCCAGCGCCAGCGTGTGGCCATCGGACGGGCGATCTGCCGTGATCCGAAGGTCTTTCTGTTCGACGAACCGCTCTCCAATCTCGATGCAGCCCTTCGCGTCGCCACCCGGATTGAAATCGCCCGTCTGCACGAACAGATGTCCGATACCACGATGATCTATGTCACCCATGATCAGGTCGAGGCGATGACGCTGGCCGACCGGATTGTCGTGTTGTCGGCGGGCCGGATCGAACAGGTCGGCGCGCCGCTGGAGCTTTACGAGCGCCCCGCCAATCTGTTCGTTGCGCAGTTTATCGGTTCGCCCGCCATGAACATCCTGCCGGCCACCATCGTCGAGGCCGGGTCTGAAACGCGCATCGCGCTCAAGGATCGCTCAACCCTGTCGGTGCCGATTGCTGTGCCTACAGAAGATGCAGGCAAGGCGGCCAGTTTCGGGGTAAGGCCGGAGGATTTGACCATTGCTGCCGAAGGCCCAGCGCTGTTTGAAGGCACCGTTTCCCTGGTCGAGGCCCTGGGCGAGGTGACAATGCTCTATGTTGACGGTCCGGTTGAAGGGCAGCCGGTGGTGGTGAAACTGCCGGGCATTGCCAAGGTTGCCAGGGGCGACCGGCTGCGCTTTGCCGCAGAGGGTGAAAAGCTACATCTTTTTGATGCGCAGGGGCAAAGCTACAAGCGTTGATCGGGTTTGATTTCCCATGCATTAACTATGGTAAAAAAGGCAGGCTCGCCGAGGGGGCGGGCAGGCCGGTTTATCCATTTTCTGTTAAGTTCGTTCGCCTAGCCTGTGTCCAGTGAGGGCGTGAATGGGGTAAGCGTTATGAATACGGCAGCTGGTCAATCAAATTACCTGCGCAGGGAAGAGTCCTTCATGTATGACCGGGAAGGCCGGTTTCGCATGGAAGACACTATGAATTCCGGGCGCCTGGAATATACCGAAAAAGGCATGAGCCATATGGCGTCGCGCCGATGCGACATCATCCGTATTTCTCAGAGTGGCGCCGTCATTTCCCTGCTGACGCAATTCAACCTTCCCAAGCAATTCTATCTGGACATTCCCGATGCCCGCATCAACAAGGTGGGCGGGTTGTTGATGAAGACCTTCTCCAACAATACTGCCGAGATTCGTTTCTTGCGGTTGTTAACCCAGAAGGAACTGGATCGGATCTTCGTGTTCAGCACCCATCCGGCCCATCGCGACCGGGTTCTGGATGTCCGCACCTGGTAATGACAGCAGGCGAGGCAATTTTGGCCAGCCAGCGCTTTGTACGGTAGCGTACCAAACATTAAATATCAGACGCATTGGCGGGGAGCATCAAGCTCCCCGTTTTGCTGTTCGCCGGGGAGCTGCTTTGGGCCGTTGGAGGGTGTATCCCTTCCTTTTCTTGTCTTTCAAGTATTTGATAATATTGAAGATCAGGCGCAGGTCCATGTCGATGTGTTGGGCGTCCTGACGTTTTGGTCCTACGCCTTATGCGGTAGTTTCGGGCAGTTCCGTCTGAAAGGCTTGCGCCTGCGCGCAGTGCTAAAAATGCCGTAAATCCGTGGCGTTTCCTCTCTTCGCGTGAATATGAGACATTGCGATGATAAAAACCGGGTTTTGTAAACCCTTTGGTTACCAAGTTTCTTCATCCTTTAAAGACAGTCGGCGCTTGTTGCCGATGGACTGGGTCTTCTGGACCGGATCTTCAGGGCAATTGTCTCAGGCGCGGCATGCATTTGGGACAGTTGCACTCTCTTGAAGGCGGGGATGCGTTGATATCCTCCAGCCTTGGTAAAAAGTTGCGGCGTTGAGCCGCCAGCCGCTGACCGGCTGTTTGGGTACGAGTTGTGAGTATGGCGTTCGCGGTCGATTTCTTTCCCAGCACTGGCAGAACCGTTACTGGTAGGTCCGGGCGCGCAAAATCCGTCCTGGTTCCCAGGCTGATGTCCGGCGCGGCGCTCGTCGGCGGTAGCCTTGCCGCCGGTCTTTGGGTCGCCGTGACATTCAGCACTTTGCACGGTGTCGGGTTTTCACAAGCCTCTGTCTCCTCTCCCTTTTCGAGGGATATGGCGGCGGAATTCCGCAACAGCCTGGTTTTGCCAAAGCCGCCGGTCGCGGCTGCAAGGCGGGACGAGGTCCGATCTGCCCAGGTGGTGAAGGAAAAGATGGCGCAGGTCCGCCAGGAGATCGCAGCCCTTTCCACTCCGGTTTCCAGGCCGCTTGACCTCGCCGGACGCGCTATCCTCGAACAGGCGCTGGCAGTCTCCATTGCCGAACGGGCATTGGCGCAGCGCTGGAGCAACGATACCGGCAGCCAGGTCGCCGAGGCCGTGGCGGCAAAGCCGCAGCCAGTTCAAGCAACTGCGATGCCGCCACAGCAGGTTGCTGAGGCGATCCTGAAGACGGCGCCGCCACTTGGCCAGATAAATCAACCCTTGTCCGCGCAATTGCAG
Organism: Agrobacterium vitis; assembly: GCF_013426735.1. Classification (NCBI taxonomy): domain Bacteria; kingdom Pseudomonadati; phylum Pseudomonadota; class Alphaproteobacteria; order Hyphomicrobiales; family Rhizobiaceae; genus Gillisella; species Gillisella vitis. The sequence goes on along the minus strand of NZ_AP023272.1, from coordinate 3,515,605 downwards.
CCGGTCGCTACCGCCCTGGTCGCAGACCGCGGTCGTGATCCCGTCGCTCCGCTACAAGCTGGCCCCGTGACGATTGCTTCGGCTGAACCGCCAGCCGCCGCCAAGCCAATGCAGGTGGCCATGCTGCCGGATGTGGTGCCAGCGCCGATCAACCGGCCCAAGAGCGATCCTTTCCGCGAAGTCCTGGTTGCACCCAAGCCTGAGACAGAAGCCGACACAGACACCTCTGCCCGGCCGCAACCGAAGACCATTCCGCTGAAATCCGCGCCGGAAAAAACCGCGCCGAAGACAGTGATGGCCTATGCCCGCTCACAGGAGGTGATGGACGATGATGAAAGCCCGTCGATCTTCCGCAAGCGCGCCTCATTGCCCGGTCGCGGCAGCGGTGTTGCCGTCTATGATATTTCCAGCGCCACGGTCTATATGCCGAATGGCGAAAAGCTGGTAGCGCATTCCGGCCGCGGCGAAAATCGCGACAATCCGCGCTCCGTTCACATCAAGAACCGTGGTGCGACCCCGCCGAATATCTATCGGCTGACCCTGCGCGAAAGCTTGTTCCATGGTGTCGAGGCCTTACGCATGACGCCGGTTGGCGGCAACAACATGTATGGCCGCGATGGCTTCCTCACCCATACATTCCTGCTGCGGGTGCGCGGCGATTCCAGTGGCTGCGTGGTGTTCCAGGAATATCCGCGCTTCCTGGCCGCCTACAAGCGCGGCGATATCAAGACGCTGATCGTTGTGCCGACCGTGGCTGAACTGCCGAAATACATGGCAAAGCTGTAACACGAAGAAATCTCGATATGATCACGCCGCGCTGGCAACAGCGCGGCGTTTTCATGTTTAAACCAGATGCTGGAAAGCCAGGATGGCGCAGGTGACTGTGATGGCGCCGCCGATGCGGGTGGCAATTTGCGAAAATGGCATCAGGCTCATCCGGTTGGCGGCGGTCAGAATGGCGATATCGCCGGTACCGCCCTGGCCGCTATGACAGCCGACCACAACGGCGACGTCGATGGGAAACATCTTGACCAGACGGGCGGACAGAAATCCGGTGCCGATCAATGTCAGCACGGTGCTGACCACCGTGACCACCGTTTGCAGGGTAAAGGCGCTGATAAAGGATTGCCATGGCGTGTAGGAAATGCCCATGGCAAACAGCAGGGGCCAGGTCACGATGCGCGAGAAAAACGCGTAAACTTCCCGTCCGCCGTCTTCCAGGCTTGGCGAGACCAATTGACCCAGTTTGGCAATCACCACCAGAAACAGCATGGTGATTGGGGCTGGAAAATCCAGAAGCCGCTGGGCGAGAACACCCACCAGATAGAAGGTGACGATGGTGACGCCGGCTGTGGCAATCATCGCGCGGTCCACCGGCTGTTCACCCGGTTTTTTGCCGTTAATGTCGATATTCAGCAGGCCTGCCTGCAACCGGCCTTCGCCAGTGAGGTGAGGATAGCGTTTTCCAAGCACATTCAGAAGCCCACATATCACCACGGCTGTGAAGCTGCCGAGCATGACGACGGGAATAATCTGCGCGAAAATCTCGTTCTGCGGCTGAGACAGAACGCCGGAATAGCCCATGGATAGAGGGATTGCGCCTTCGCCCAGGCCTCCGGCCATGATGGGAAGCACGACGAAAAACAGGCTATGCTCGAAGGTCATTCCCATGACGACACCAACCAGGGTGCCAACCAGCATGGCGGTTATCGAGCTGATCGCCAAAGGCACGAAAATCTTGAAAAACCCGGCAATCAGCACGCTACGATCCATGCTGAGGATGCTGCCGACAATGATGGCGGCAATATACATATAGAGGAAATTGGAGCTCTTGACGAAACTGTCGATCGCCTCGGCAACCGGCGGCGGGATGAGGCCGTAAAACACCATGGCGGACGGTACGACGAAACACAGGATCGCCGCTCCCCCCATCATGCCGAGCCATGGCAGCCAGCGACCGAGCTGCATGAAGAAGAAACCACCAAAGGACAGAATGGCAATCGACATGGTCAGGTCTGAGGGGACTTTGCCGGTCGCGGTGAAAGCGGCAATCAGCACGAAGAGCAGAATATAGATTGGAACAGGAACGACGCCGATCTTCATATCGACGATCCGCCACCATCGTTCACGCCAGCCATTGGCCGAGCCTGGTTGAAGAGGCGTGTTATCTTGCAGTCGTTCGTTTTTTTGACCGGTCTGTGAAGACCCTGAATTATGATCGCTATCTGAAATTGATGACACTATGAACTCCTGTCTACTGCATAATTCCTTCAGTCGAAATCGATTTAAGGAGAAAATTATGCAGAAAATTTAATGTGTTACAGCATCGTGTGGTTGATAAAATGCACGACCCCGTAACGTCTGGGGTTCGTTTTATAGGAGCTGGCACAAAGGTAAATTAAAAAAAACCGGAGGTGTGAAGGGCGGTTATTCCATCGGAATAACCGGGGAGCGCTTGTCCCCCCGGCATATCCTTTGAAACATATCTCCTGATCAGGCGGCGCGACGCATGCCGTGGTCGGCCTTGTGGACCTTGAACTGCGAGATCAGATTGAGCAGGTTGACGGTTTCCTCGGCCAGTTTCGAGGTGCTGGCAGCAGCCTCCTCGACCATGGCAGCATTTTGCTGGGTCATCTGGTCCATCTGGTTGACGGCGGTGTTGACTTCGCTAAGGCCGGTCGATTGCTCGTTGGCCGCCGTCGCAATGGATGTGACCTGGCTGGAAATACCAATCACCTTTTGCTGGATTTCCTTCAGGGCTTCCCCGGTGCCGGTTACAAGTCTCACGCCCGTCTCCACTTCATTCGAGGACTTGGTGATCAGGGCCTTGATGTCCTTGGCAGCGGTTGCCGAGCGTTGGGCCAGTTCGCGCACTTCCTGGGCCACGACCGCAAATCCCTTGCCGGCCTCGCCAGCACGGGCAGCTTCTACCCCGGCATTGAGGGCCAGAAGGTTGGTCTGGAAAGCAATCTCGTCAATCACATTGATGATCTGGGTGATTTCGTTGGAGGCTTGCTCGATGCGGCTCATGGCGGCTGTCGCGTCCTGGACGACATTGGCGGATTGCTCGGCAAATTGACGGGCTTGCGAGACCATTTTGCTGGATTCCTGCGCCCTTTCGGTTGAGGTTTTGACCGCAACGGTGATTTCTTCCAGGGCCGACGAGGTTTCTTCGAGCGAGGCCGCCTGGGTTTCTGTCCGGCGAGACAGATCGTTGGAGGCCTGGCGGATTTCATCGGCGCCGCCATTGATCACATCTGCGGATTGGCGCACCTGCTCCATCAGCAGCCGCAGCTTGGTCATGGTGTCATTGACATTGGTTTGCAGCTCGGCAAACACACCTTGATACTTGCCGCTCATGGTTTCCGTCAGGTCGCCATTGGAAAGGGCGGACACAACGCGCCTGGTCTCAGCGATGCCCTTGTCCACGGAGTCGACCAGCGTGTTGACGTTATGGGCAAAGGCGTCCAGATCCGGGTTGTCGTAATGCTTGGTGATGCGGCTGGTGAAGTCACCGGCCACTGCCGCCGAAACGACCGTGGCGATATCGGATTGCAGATCGGCATTCTTCTGCTGCAAAGCGGCTTCCTGGGCCGCCAGCTGGCGAATTTTGAGGGCATTCTGCTTGAAGACATTGACGGCCTTGGCCATCTGCCCGACCTCGTTATTGTAGGTGAGGCCTGGAATATCCGTCTCCAGCTGGTTGTCGGCCAGCTTGCCCATGGCCGACGTGATAGCAAAGACCGGGCGGCTGATGCTGCGGGCGATTATGAAAGCCAGCACGGTGGCGACGACAAGGGCGAGGACTGCGACAATAATGGCGGTGGTGATCGAATTGCGCATTGTCTCATCGATGCGAGGGCCGAGCGTGTCCTGCTCTTTTTTCAGGACCAGCTTCAAATCCTCTGTTTCCTTGGCCAGTTTGGGGCCAACGGCATTCATGACATTGTTGACGAGAGAATCGCGCTTGACGATGATCGCCTGCGTCTTGCTGAGATCTCTGATATAGGCGTTGAGATCATCCAGAGTGGCGTTGAACCGTTGAGCGCGCTCGGGAATGACAATGGCGGCGCTAACCTCTGTGCTGCGAGCCAGCGCATCCTGTGCCGCCGCCATCGCGGCTTCGAAATCCTTGCTCTCGTTGTTCAGCAGATATTTGGTGGCCGACAAGCGCATCACGAAGGTGGAGATTTGGAACAGGGTGGCTTTGTACGCTGCGATATTATTGCCGCTGCTGTCGAAATCGGCGAGCAATTGTGAGGTGGATTTTTGAATTCCGGGTCCAAGCCGGTCGAGGCTTTCACTGACGAGTTTGTCGCGTTCCGTCTGTGCAGCAACGACGGCCTTGAAGCCATTTTCATAGTCTGCAATGGCTGTCGTGAACCCTGCGGATGCGGATTTTTCGGCATCGGTGCGGGCCATGGACGAAAGATTGGCAGCACTCTCCTTTGTCGTGGCTATTCGCTTTTCAAAACTGGCACGATTATCGGCAGAATGATTGTCTTGATACTTCAGGTAGGCCAGCCGGGCCTCCAGCATGTTTGCCTGCACGCGGCCCGCTTCGTTGGTTAGCCGGGCAATGGCGCGATAATCCGAGAAATCGGATTGATTGCCAGTGTTCGAGTACACCGACATCCCTGCAATTGTAATGAGTATGGCAATGATGATGCCAAAACCACCATAGATCTTGTGGTTAAGTTTCATATTGTCGAGCATGGCTCAGTGTCCTCGTTTTGTTTGAAAACTATTTCCTATTATTTTGCATTGTAAATTAATAACTACTAATGTAGGGAAAAATAAATTAAATGATTATGGAGCCGTCAAGCATCCAGATTTATTGACAAGTAAAACTGGTCGATAAATAGAAATACTGTCACTACCGTTCCGGCCTGGAATACGGGATGAAATCAATTATGGCCGTGCGAATGGCGAATATTTGTATTTATTTCTAATAAACTAATAAAAAAACTAAAAATTTATGAATAACAAAAAAGAAAAGAAAATTCTGAATATTAACGACAAATTGCAATTTTAATATCCAATTTTCGATTGAAAATTGAAGATGAAATTAAAATTATTTTTGTAATACAAGCACTATTAAACGCCAAGATTTGTATTCCATTTACGAATAAATATATTATATTTTAAATATGATTTATTCAGTGTTTTCAACGAGAGTATGCAGCACATCTTCGAGCTTTCCTATAATATAGGTGGCAGTAACGCCCTCGCATTCTTATACGAAGAATCATTGAAAATGACTTTTCGTATTCCCTTTGAAAATATCTCAAGCCTCTGATGCATTTGAGGTATTTTCAATTTTTCAAGTCGAGGATGCGTCAGCATCTTCGAGACTTGATATTATGGACGCGATTGCATCGCAATTGCCATGGCTCTTTGCCAAGAGCAGCATGGCATATATCATTATTGGTTGAATTGTTTGCCTGTGAAAATCACCTAGGGTTGTGAAATCATTCGCCCTATAGGACATGATCCTATGGTGCGTCGGTAGGCAACTCGGGTGGGCATCATAAACTTGACGTGCAAAGAGGCTTGAGTGCGATGCCGGTAGAGTTCGCCGGTCATGCTCCCATGATGTTCGCCCACAGGGTCAACGCGTCTGAATGCTATTCGCGATGACGGCTGCTGCACATAAAGCGCACGGTGCTGTCGAGTCTGTCAGGTTCAGGTTGAACCAGGCAGACTCGAACGTCTCTTGTTTTCGGAAAACTAGGTTTCCCCTTTTCCTAAGATAAATTCTAGAACAACACGCTGGCACCCTGGTCTGCCGGACCTGCAATGCGGCGCAGCGGAGCAAAGAGTTCACGTCCCATGCCGAAGTCATTATCCGCCAAGTCGATGACTTCAGGGCTGCGGCCGGCAAATTCCGCGGCATCGACAAGCACTTCCAGCGTTCCGGCCACGGCATCGAGACGGATCATGTCGCCATCGCGGATCCTGGCGATCGGTCCGCCATCGACGGCTTCCGGTGTGACGTGGATCGCGGCAGGCACCTTGCCCGAAGCGCCGGACATGCGTCCGTCCGTCACCAGTGCCACCTTGAGACCGCGGTCCTGAAGCACGCCGAGCGATGGGGTCAATTTGTGCAGTTCCGGCATGCCATTGGCTTTTGGGCCTTGAAAGCGCACCACGGCGATGAAGTCGTGGTTCATCTTGCCGGCCTTGAAGGCATCCTGCATGTCCTGCTGGCTATGGAACACCATGGCAGGCGCCTCGACAATGTGGCGTTCCGGCTTGACGGCGGAGATCTTGATCACGGCCTTGCCCATATTGCCAGTCAGCATTTTCAAGCCGCCATTCGCCTGAAACGGTGCCTCGATCCGCGACAACACTTTTGGATCGGCGCTGTCTTCAGGCGAGGGCTGGCGGTCTACGGTGCCGTCGGCGTTCAGATGCGGCTCGATCGTGTAGGCGGCAAGCCCTTGGCCATAGACGGTGCGCACATCGTCATGCACAAAACCGGCGCGCAGCAATTGCTTGATCAGGAAGCCCATGCCGCCAGCGGCGTGAAAATGGTTCACATCCGCAGAGCCGTTCGGATAGACGCGGGCCAGAAGCGGCACGATGTCGGAGAGGTCGGAAATATCCTGCCAGCTGAGCAGAATGCCCGCCGCCCGCGCCATGGCGATCAGATGCATGGTGTGGTTGGTCGAGCCGCCCGTGGCATGCAGGCCGACCACACCATTGACGATGGAGCGCTCATCGATCATCTCGCCTGACGGCGTGTAATCATTGCCAAGCGCGGTAATTGCCAGCGCCCGCTTGGTGGCTTCGCGGGTCAGCGCATCGCGCAGCGGCGTGCCGGGATTGATGAAGGAAGCACCGGGCATGTGAAAGCCCATGATTTCCATCAGCATCTGGTTGGAATTGGCGGTGCCGTAGAAGGTACAGGTGCCGGGGCCGTGATAGGATTTGGATTCGGCTTCCAGCAATTCGGCGCGGCCAACCTTGCCCTCGGCATAGAGCTGGCGAATGCGGGTCTTTTCGTCATTCGGCAGGCCAGTGGTCATGGGCCCAGCCGGAATGAACACGGAGGGGAGATGACCGAAGGTCAGTGCTGCGATCATCAGGCCGGGGACGATTTTGTCGCAGACGCCGAGAAAAACTGCCGCGTCGAACATGTTGTGCGACAGGCCGATGCCGGCCGCCATGGCGATCACATCGCGGGAAAACAGCGAAAGCTCCATGCCGGGCTGGCCCTGCGTGACGCCATCGCACATAGCGGGTACACCGCCTGCCACCTGCGCTACGCCGCCCACTTCGCTGGCCGCTTGGCGGATCAGGGCCGGATAAGTCTCAAACGGCTGATGCGCCGAGAGCATGTCGTTATAGGCGGTGATGATGCCGAGATTGGGGACGGTGTCGCCAGCAAGTGCGGCCTTGTCCCCGGGAGAACAGACCGCAAAGCCATGGGCGAGATTGCCACAGGCCAGAGAGCCACGGTTCACGCCCTTGCCAGCGGCCCGGCGAACGCGATCCAGATAGGCCTCGCGGGTTGGCTTGGAGCGCTCAACAATGCGCTTGGTGATGGCTTCGATACGGTGATCGGCACTCATGGAAAGCATCCTTCCTGAAAAGGGCAGGGGCGGCAACCTTGGCGCTTGCTAGAGCGCTGCGGTCGCCCGCGCTGTTGGGCCTCGTTCGTCAAGGCCGCATCGCTTTTGATACCAGCCTGGCTATCAGGGCGTTCTGATCGAGATCAGGGCGCCCAGTAAATATCGACAGGTGTTTCAGCCCGGGCCAGTACGGCGCGAACAGGCATTTCGGTCTCGTCCGTCCCCGCCAGCGCCTTGTCCAGCACCGTCTTTTTTTCCGCGCCTTCGATATGGACGATCAGCAGACCGGCATCGGCAAGACTAGAGAAAGACAAGGTCAGGCGCGGCTCGCCAGCACCCGGCGCTTGCATGGTGATCACCCGGGGCGGCAGCGTCAGATCAAGCGCGTCTTCCAGATTGTCGCCCCCGGGGAAGAACGAGGCGGTGTGACCATCGGTTCCCATGCCGAGGATAACCACGTCGAGCGGCGTGCCAAGGTCGGACACCGCATCGCTGGCCACTGCGGCAGCAGCCTCGATGGTCTCTTCCGGCGCATAGAGCGGCACGAATTCGGCCTCGGCGGCCTGGTTCTTCAACAGATGCGTGGCAACCAGCAAATGGTTGGAACGGGGATTGTCCTCCGGCACGAAGCGCTCATCGACCAGCGTCACCGAGACCTTGTCCCAGTCCAGCGCCTTTTGCGACAGTGCCTCGAAGAAGGCCTTGGGCGTGGAGCCGCCGGAGACGGCCAGTGAAGCAGCACCGGAGGCGGCAATCGCCTCGTTGAGCGCTGCGGCAACCCGCTCGGCCAGCGCTGTTGCCAGCGCCGCGCCAGTGTCAAAGCTATGCAGTGTATGCGCCATGATGCCGATGCCCTCAGTCATTCTCGTGCCAGGTGCGACCATCACGCTCGATCAGCGCGATGGCCTGGCTTGGTCCCCAGGTGCCGGACGTATAGCCCTGCGCCCGCTGGCCAATTTCTTCCCAGCTCTTCAGGATCGGATCGACCCAGTTCCAGGCCGCTTCCACTTCGTCGCGGCGCATGAACAGCGTCTGGTTGGAACGGATCACGTCCATCAACAGGCGCTCATAGGCATCGGGATTGCGCACGCCGAAGGATTCGGCAAAGCTCATGTCCAGCGGTACATGGCGCAGGCGCATGCCGCCCGGACCTGGGTCCTTGATCATCAACCATTGCTTGACGCCTTCGTCTGGTTGCAGGCGGATGACCAGCTGGTTGGCCTCGATACGGCCGACATCGCCGAAAATCGAATGCGGGATCGGCTTGAACTGGATGACGATTTCCGAAACGCGGGCCGCCAGACGCTTGCCGGTGCGCAGATAGAACGGCACGCCCGCCCAGCGCCAATTGTTGATCTCGGCCTTGATGGCGACGAAGGTTTCCGTGTCGGATGTGTCGCCCAGCTCTTCCGTGTAACCCTTCACCGCACCGCCTGCCGAAGCACCGGCCTTGTACTGGCCGCGAACGGTCATTTTTTCGACATTGGAGGCGTCAATTGGCTTCAGCGCTCGCAGCACTTTCAGCTTTTCGTCGCGCAGCGCCTCTGAGTTCATCGAGGATGGGGCTTCCATGGCAACGAGGCACAGCAATTGCAGGATATGGTTCTGCACCATGTCGCGCAACGCGCCCGCCTTGTCGTAATAGGTGACGCGGCCTTCCAGCCCGACGGATTCGGCCACGGTGATCTGCACATGGTCGATATGGGCGGAGTTCCACAGCGGCTCATAAAGCGCATTGGCAAAGCGCAGCGCCATCAGGTTCTGCACGGTTTCCTTGCCGAGATAATGGTCGATGCGGAAGATCTGCTCTTCTTTAAACACCTTGCCGATTGTGTCGTTCAGCGCCTGCGCCGAGGCGAGATCGCGGCCGATCGGCTTTTCCACCACGATGCGGGTGGATTTGGTGATCAGCTTGTGATCGCGGATCTTGTCGGCGATATCGCCGAAAATCGAGGGCGACACAGCGAGATAGAAGGCGCGCACGATGTCCTTACCGGTATCGAGCAGCTTTTTCAGCGTATCCCAGCCCTTGTCATCCTTGGCATCGACCGAGACGTAATGCAGCCGGTCGAGAAAGCGCTTGACCTGGCTCTCTTCCAATTCATCGGGCTTCAGAAATTCCTTCAGGGCCTTATGGGCGAATTCGCGGTATTCCGCATCCGTCATCGGCGAACGGGACGCCCCGATGATCCGGGTCGGCTCGGTCAACTGGCCGGCCAACTGGCGATGGTAAAGGGCGGGCAGAAGCTTGCGCTCGGCAAGATCACCGGTGCCGCCAAAGACGACATAGTCAAAGGGTTCGACAGGAATAATCTGGCTGCTCATACGGGCATCTCTCATTCATGGCCATTGGCAAGGCTAATGGGCAAGGCTGTTGGATCGGGTTATAATTCAATCGATTTAAAAAAGCCAGTCCTGGCTGTTTGAAAACGCCCGGCCCTTCTAAAACGAATACGTGAATGGCGTTCCCTCAAAAACGGTCGCGCAGGGCATACCAGCTGAGCGCCAGGAACAGAAGCGGCGAGCGCAGCCGGGACCCGCCTGGAAAGGCGGGAACCTTCAACTCCTTCAACAGGTCCAACTCGCTGGTTTCTCCCAGAACCGATTTGGCAAACAGCGTACCGCAATAGTTTGACAACATCACGCCATGGCCGGAATAACCCGCGACGGAAATCACCCCAGGCATCACCTCGCGGGCAAAGGGCTGGCGGTTCATGGTGATGCCGACCGAGCCGCCCCAGGCGTGAGTCATTTCGATGCCATCAAGGGCCGGATAGATCTCGGTGATCTGGCGGCGGATATGGTCGGAAATGTCGCGCGGGCTATCGGCGGTATAGGCCTCGCGTCCGCCAAACAGCAATTGCCCGTCGCGGGTCTTGCGGAAATAGCGCACCACGAAACGGCTGTCGGCGACCGCTTCCGAGCCGGGCAGGATGTCGGGAAAATCCTTGAGCGGCACGGTGGCGCCAATGAAAGAGCGGATCGGCATGACATGGGATGCCGTGACCGGTTCCAGGTTATCGATATAGGCATTGGTAGCGATCAGCACATGGCGGGCGGTGATCGTGCCCTTCGACGTTTCGATCATCGTTCTGCCGCCGCTTTGGGCAATCGATGTGGCCTTGGTCATTTCATGCAGGCGGGCACCGGCATTCTTCGCCACTTTCGCCAGTCCCACCAGCAGTTTCAGCGGGTGGATATGGCCGGTGCCGATATCGCGGATACCGCAATAATAGGCGCTGGAACCCAACCGGGCTGCCGTTTCCTCGCGGTCCATGAAGCTCATATGCGGGTAATCGAACCGTGTGGCGGCAATCTCGACGCTCTTGCGATACTCCTTGTCCTTGCCGCGCTTGTGCTCGACATTCAGCTGGCCGGGCATGAATTCCATGTCGATCTGGTGCTCGCGGGCAAAATCCAGAATATAGCGTTTGGCGTGTTCGGCCATATCGAACAGCGCCTTGGCGAGCTCAAAACCAAATTCGGCTTCAAGCTCCTCCGGCCAGGCGCGCTGGCCGGTGCCGAACTGGCCGCCATTGCGCCCTGAGCCGCCATCACCAAACCGCCCGCCTTCAATCAGCACCACACTGACACCGGCGCGCGCCAGCGTATAGGCCGCCTGCAAGCCGGTATAACCGCCGCCGACAATGGCGACATCTGTCGTGGTCGAGCCATCCAGCGGTTCGTATTCAGGGCGTTCGCCCACGGTGGCTTGATACCAGGAAAGGCCGGGTGCAATCGGGCTTTGCCACATGCGAAGCTCCTTTTTGAATGCTGCAAGGCAGCCCGACCGGAACGGTGGGCACCATGACAGCTGTATGGATCAGACGTTCAGCAGCAGGAATTCACGCTCCCAGGGGCTGATCACCTGCATGAAGGTCTCGAACTCGCCGCGCTTGACGCCTGCATAGATATCGATGAAGGCACGGCCGAACACGGTTTCGAAATCCGGCTCGCTCTCCAACAGGGCGACGGCTTCCAGCAGGCCGCGTGGCAGCTCGATCGAGCCTTCATTGGCGGTATCTGCTGTCGGCGCGGTTGGCTCGATGGCCTTGCAGATGCCGAGATAGCCGCAGCCAAGCGAGGCGGCCAGCGCCAGATAGGGATTGGCATCCGAGCTTGGCAGCCGGTTTTCCACCCGCCGCGCCGCCGCATCGGAAATCGGCACCCGGAAGGCCGTGGTGCGGTTGTCATAGCCCCAGGCATTGTTGACCGGGCAGGCCATATCGGGTGTCAGGCGGCGATAGGAATTGACATAGGGCGCCATCATCACAAGCGCAGTCGGCACGTATTTCTGCATGCCGCCGATGAAGTGGAAAAATTCTGACGACGGCGAACCATCAGCCTTTGAAAAGATATTGCGTCCAGTTTCAATATCCACCACCGATTGGTGGATATGCATGGCAGAACCCGGCTGGCCCTGCATCGGTTTTGCCATGAAAGTCGCAAAGATCCCGTGCTTCAGCGCCGCTTCACGAATGGTGCGCTTGAACAGGAAGACCTGGTCGGCAAGCTCAATCGGATCGCCATGCCGCAGGTTGATTTCCAGCTGGGCCGGGCCTTCCTCATGAATCAGTGTGTCGATTTCCAGGCCCTGCTTGGCCGAGAAATGATAGATATCGTCGATCAATTCGTCGAATTCGTTGATCCCGGCGATGGAATAGCCCTGGCCGCCGATGATCGACCGGCCCGACCGGCCTTTCGGCGGATGCAGCGGGTAATCCGGGTCTTCGTTCTTGGCGACCAGATAGAATTCGATTTCCGGGGCGACAACCGCCTTCCAGCCCTTTTTCTCGTAGAGGCTGAGGACGTTTTTCAGCACATTGCGCGGCGTATAGCTGACATCCTCGCCTTCGGTGCCGACGATGTCGCAAATCACCTGCGCGGTCGGGTCGGTCTCCCAGGGCACGACCGAGAGCGTTGATAGATCCGGCAGCAGCTTGATGTCGCTATCGCGGCTGTCATAGCGGAAATTGCCGGTTTCATCGGGATATTCGCCTGAGATCGTGTGGCGATACAGCGCTGACGGCAGGGCAAGCGAGGTATTGCTGGTGAATTTCGAGCTCGGCATCATCTTGCCGCGCGGCACACCGGCGAGATCCGGCGTGATGCACTCGATATCCTCGATACCGCGGGAGCGCAGCCAGGAGGCCGCTTCTTTCCAGGTCTTGACCCCGCGCGTCGGGCTGATATCTGGGGGAATGCCTGCTTTTTTGGACGCCGCGCCCTTGGGTCTGAGCATTGTCTTTTTTGCAGGCATGTCTCACCGGATCTGTGTTGATAATGATGCCATCATATCCGCCTCGCTGGAATTGGCGAGGGTGAATATGCAATTGACATCGCTTTGCCGATCGAAAACACAACAGACATGGCGATGATGACGAGGACATGACATTGGACAAGTGGGTGGATGTGGTGGTGATCGGGGCAGGGGCCGCCGGCATGATGGCGGCGATCCGGGCTGGCCAGCGGGGCCGGTCTGTGGCCGTGCTCGATCATGCCAAGGCACCGGGCGAAAAGATCCGCATTTCCGGCGGCGGGCGCTGCAATTTCACCAATGTCAATGCCGGACCAAAGAACTATATCAGCGCCAATCCGCATTTTGCCAAATCGGCGCTGGCCCGGTTCACGCCCGCCGATTTCATCGCCATGGTCGAGCGCCACCGGATTGGCTGGCATGAGAAGACCCTTGGGCAATTGTTCTGCGATGACAGCGCCAAGGACATTATCCGCATGTTGCTGGAAGAGATGCGCTCCGCGGGAGCCAGGCTGCATATGCAGACCGACATCCGGGCTGTCGAGAAGACGCTGGACGGTTTCCGCGTCGAAACTTCTGAAGGCACGATTACCTGCCAGTCGCTGATCATCGCCACCGGCGGTAAATCCATCCCGAAAATGGGCGCGACCGGCTTTGCCTATCGCCTCGCCGAGCAATTCGGGCTTGGCCTGATCGAGACCCGCCCGGCGCTGGTTCCGCTGACGCTGGAACCGGGGCTGCTGGAGGAACTGGCGCCGCTATCCGGCATGGCCGTCGATGCGCTGGTGCGTCATGGCAAGACCGAGTTTCGCGAGGCGCTGCTGTTTACCCATCGCGGTCTGAGCGGCCCGGCCATCCTGCAAATCTCTTCCTATTGGCGCGAAGGCGATGCGATTTCTCTTTCGCTGCAACCGGAACTGGACTTTCTGGATCTGCTGAAAACCGCCCGGCGCGACAATGGCCGTCAGGCGGTGCAGACGGTTTTGGGCCAATACTTGCCGAAGCGGCTGGCGCAATACTGGACGGAGCGCCATGGGCTGGAAAAGCCGCTGGCGGATCTTTCCGACAAGGTTCTGGGAAGTGTCGCGGAGGGCCTTCGGCATTGGCAGATCAAACCGGCGGGATCGGAAGGCTATCGCACCGCCGAAGTAACCCTGGGCGGCATCGACACCCAGGCGCTGGACTCCAAGACCATGCAGGTCAAGGCGGTGCCGGGTCTCTATTTTATCGGCGAAGCCGTCGATGTCACGGGATGGCTGGGCGGCTATAATTTCCAGTGGGCCTGGGCGTCTGGCCATGCGGCGGGCCTTGCCGCGTAATATTTGTCATCCCAGTACGGCGATACGATTTGTTTACCGCAATTGTGTCCTGGATGGGCAAGTCTTGCGTCATGCCGCATTCCCGCCACCATCTTTCAATAGTTGTTAATATACCTCAGTCATCGTGATCTTCCGCCTCGTTGTTTTGCTGTTTTTCGGGACGGGTTAGGGTTACGATCAAGGTCGGGGTGATTCCCCGCTTAACTTTTGGAAAGTGCTGCCAATGAACAGACCCATCCGGAAGGCCCGCGCCATTGCTATTACCAAGGCGCGTGACGATCAGAACAAGCTTATCCTTCGCAGCGCGGGTCTCGGCCTGATGGCCTGCTTCATGGTCTATGGCCTGATGCTGATCGGCGTTATCGGCTGATCAGACCTTGGCGCCTGCGGCAAAGCGGCAATTGTCGCTTCCGCCTGCGCATCGATATCTTCCGGCGCACACCTGCGACGCTTTCCCATGTCGAAAAGCTTGGAAAAGATCCTTCTTAGGCGCGGCCAGGATGGCTCACTGTAAAACGTGTAAAACGCATCCTCTTGCTGGGCTGGCGTCAGTGCATGGCGGTTGATCGCCTCCCGTCGTATGGTCTCCTGAAAGGCAAGCAATCCGATAATGTCCATGACCGTCATCTCCAGTGTTCTGGAGAAGGCTAGCGTTTCATGGATGATGGATATATCGCCGAGTTTGCGCTATATCATTCACCCATGAAAAACCTGCCCTGGGATACTTACCAGCTCTTCATTGATGTGGCGCGAAACGGCGGGCTGACCGGGGCTGTCCAATCCACCGGCCTCAGTGCTGCCACCCTTGGCCGGCGGATGGTGGAGCTGGAGCAAAAGCTGGGCCGGATTCTGTTTCATCGCGCCCAGACGGGGTATACGCTGACGGTGGATGGCCGTGCCCTGCTCGATCACCTGAAATCCTTTGAGGCGGCGGAGCGCGGTATTGATCTCTGGCGCCAGCAGACGTCGCAGCCAGCACTGGTGCGGGTGACAGCGGGAACATGGATTTCCTGGCTGATCGCCCAGAACCTGCCGAAGCTGTGCCGCAGCAATGATCGCTTTCGGCTCGATCTGCATATTACCGAAGAGCGCGCTGCCCTTGCGCATCGCGAAACCGATATCGGTATCCGGGCTTTCGAGCCACAGGAGAGCAATCTTGCCAGGGTCCCGCTCGGCGAGGTTGCTTACGCGGCCTATCGCCATCGCCTTGCCGACGAACTGGAAGGGCAGCCCTGGATCGCGGTCGCGCAGGATGCGGCAATCTCGGCCTATTTGAAGTGGCCGCATCAGCATAAGGCCGAACAGATCCTGATCACCGTCAACCGTCCACGCTCCCTCAAGGATATGGCGGTTTCAGGCATGGGCCTTGCGGTCCTGCCGTGTTTTGTCGGTGATAGCCATCCGCAGCTTCAGCGGGTCGGTGATGAGATTACCGAATTGCGCCATCGGCAATGGCTGGTCACCAATAATGACGACCGGCACAGAAGCGAGATCCGCGATTGCGCCGGGCGTTTGGTTACCCTGATGAGAGACTTCTCTGATGCTTTCGCCGGTCGGCGATAGAGGGCAAACCACATGCTTCGAATAAACGCATAGGGGTTTCACGTCAACAAAAGCAACTTAAGGTTTATTTTCTTGTGCTGAAAATAGAATCTTATACAGAGTCCGTTGCTTTTTAGAACGAAGTGATCGTGCATAACTATAAGTCGAAATAGAATATTCAGAATTTCTTCAGACCCCCATGCAAGAAAAGAAAGGCGGCAATTATATTCGTTTATTCGAATTAATTAATTTCGCCCTTTGTTTTCGGGGGTTTGGCTATGCTATTTGATCGTCTACTTTCTCGATGCAAGATTCAGACCAAGGTTCTGGTCTTCATCGTTCCGTTTGTTCTCAGTATTTCGGCCGTTGGTCTGACCGGCTACTACGCATCGCGTATCCTGCAAGGGCAGATGGAAGTTACCAATAGTGTGGTCAACACGCTGAGTGGTTTCAAGAATGTCTATGCGGCGATGACGGCTTTCCTGCAAAAGACCACAGATGCATCGAAAACGGCGCTGGATCAGGAACTGAATGGGCAATTATCCAGTTTGAAAGCCATGCGCGCTTCGCTTGACGGCCTGGGCGGTACAGCCCAGGTCGATGCGGCGATTGCCGGAACGGAATCGATTGCCGGTCAGGTCAAGCGCCTTTGGGAGCTGAACCAAGGTGCCGCGGATTTGCGCGCAGCTTTGGAAACCGATACCCAACAATTGTCCAGCCAGCAGAGCGATCTGCTTTCCTATTCCACCCGTGTTCGCGAGGCCTTGGCCAAGGATGAAAGCCAGGCCAAGACCATGCTGCGCGATTCCGACCGGCTGACACGCGGTGCCAATCTGATTGCTGATCTCGTTACCGATTTCAATAGTGCCACAGCCCCTGAGGCGAAGATGGAGCTGGTCAAGACGCGGATGCCGGAGCTGAAAAAGGCCGTTGCCGATATTGCTGCCGCGCTGCCAGCGGAACAGGCCGTGCTGGGCACATCGCTGACCGACAATATTCAGCAGTTGGCCGCCCAGATCGAGATCGGTGTGATCAATGACACGACAGTCAGTGCGACTGAACAGGCGATCAACCTGATGCGGCCGGTGTCCATCCGCTTGCAGGGGGCGTCTACTCTCAAATCCCGGCAGGCGACGGCGGTGTTTGCAACCCTTGATCAGCCGATTGCCGAAGCGACCGCTTTGCTCACTGCCACACGTCAGCTGGTGGATATCAGCAATGGGGTTGAACTGCGCAGTTCACGCTTCATGGCGGCAGCATCGGCGGATGGCCTGCAAAAATTGCAGGCGTCGCTCGGCACCCTGAAACGCCGTGCCGCAGCCATGGCCAAGGACCCCAATGTTAGCGCCGACATCATGGCAAAGCTGTCGCTGATCGCCCCATTGACCGACGCTATGGCCGATAAGGCGACTCGGCTGGTGGCCATGGATGGCCAGAAAACCGCCGCCTTCTTGGCCGCTGCCCGCGATATCGATACCATCTGGTCGCAACTCAGCGATTTTGCCGCCTCCCAGCGTCAAGTGGCCGATGAACAGAGCGCCTCTGCCGATACCATGTCGGCGCTGGCTCTACTGGCTGGTGTCGTTATCGCCATTGTCGCTGGTATCGGCTTGATCGCCACCTTCAAGGGGCCGATCAATCAGATCACCGCTGCCATGCGGCGTCTGGCATCCGGCGATCTCGAGATCGAGATTACTGGCGGCACGCGCCCTGATGAGATCGGCGATATGGCCCGTGCCCTTGGCGTGTTCAAGGACAATGCCGAAGCAAAGATTCGCGCCGAGGCCGAGGGGGCGCGGGTTCGCGCTGAAAGCGAAGCCGAGCGCGCCCGCAATGATGCTGAAAAGCAGCAGGCTGACCAGGATGTGCAATTTGCGGTGACGGAACTGGCCGCCGGGCTGGAGCGCCTCGCCAATGGCGATGTTTCCGCCACGCTGGACCATCCCTTTGCCGGGCGCATGGAACAGTTGCGCAGCGACTTCAACCGCTCGCTGACCCGGCTGAAGGAAACCATCGGCCTGATCCAGGGCAATGTCACGGCCATTCAGGGCAATGTGCAGCAAATGGCCCATTCCACCGATGACCTGTCGCGCCGCACGGAAACCCAGGCTGCCTCGCTGGAAGAAACTGCTGCCGCCGTCAACGAAGTTACCTCCAATGTCCGCCAGGCCGCTGACAGGGCGCGTGAGGTCAATGACATCGTTGGCGAAACCCGAGGGAATGCCGAGAAATCGGCTGTCGTGGTTGGCAACGCCGTCTCTGCCATGGGCCGGATCGAGGATGCCTCGAAAAAGATCGAGCAGATCATCAGTGTCATCGAGGAAATCGCTTTTCAGACCAATCTGTTGGCGCTGAATGCCGGTGTTGAGGCTGCCCGTGCGGGCGAGGCGGGCAAGGGATTTGCCGTCGTTGCCCAGGAAGTCCGCGAACTGGCCCAACGCTCTGGCCGCGCCGCAAAAGACATCAAGACGCTGATCAACACCTCCACCGAAGAGGTCAATGCCGGGGCGAGGCTGGTGCAGGAAACCGGTGCGGCGCTGACCGTCATCAGCCAGCAGATCGCCACGATCAGCACCCATGTCGAAGGCATCGCAGCCGCCAGCCGCGACCAATCCGCAGCCCTTGGCGAAGTCAACAGCGCCGTCGGCCAGATGGACAGCCTGACCCAGCAAAACGCCGCCATGGTCGAAGAAACCTCCGCCGCCAGCCGTCAACTAGCCGACGAGGCTGATCAATTGGTGGGGTTGTTGCAGCAGTTCAAGCTGGAAAGCGGGAAGCAGGCCGGGCGTTGGGATCGGGCGGCTTGATGGATATGGTATGAGGTGATGGACGCCCGGTTGAGAGACCGGGCGTTTTTTATAAGCGTTTGATATGAAATGATAACCGGCATATTTGAGATCAAGAGCCATTATTGATTACGTTCGCCGTGTTGGCTCCGCCCCCCTCATCCGGCTGCCGCCACCTTCTCCCCGATGGGGAGAAGAGGGAAAGAGCCGCAGCGCCTGTTGTTTCCTCGCCCCAGCGGGGAGAGGTCCGCCGAGCATAGCGGAGGCGGGGTGAGGGGGCGAGCGGGCGCTTACGTTTACTCAGCGCGAGGATATCCTTGCCCGTCGGTGCAAAGGGGCTGAACCGGCTGTGAATGCGATTGCTTTGCGCCAATGGCGGAAGCATTTTGGCCAACCATGTCAGACGGTACAATTTTGTCACCAACGGTTGAAGCTTTGCCAATGGGCCTTCTCAAAGGGAAGCTCAAGGCCGACATCACTATAGAGGGTTATTGGAGGTTCCGCGCACCGGCGACTTCTCCAGCGCCGTATCAATCGATAGATAATCCTCATGATTTTCTCCAAAACCTGTTAGGTTCCGTCAATGATCACGGGAGTTTGCGGGAAATGAAAACAAAGTCTGATCATGCTTATCATGATGAATTTCGATGGATGCGTCGTGGAATACCATCGTGGTCGATCCTGTTATCATTCGTCGAGGTCGTACAGTCTGGAAGTGTAACGAAGACGGCAGCTCGGCTTCATTTGACGCAAAGCGCCGTTAGCCACCATATTTCTCAGTTGGAGGGCTTTGTTGAGCAACGACTGTTCGAGCGGTCGGGTAAAACCATGAAACCAACGGCGAACGCGCGAGCGCTTGCCTTCCAGCTGCAAAGTCAGCTTCGCGGTGTCTCAGACGCATTGGAAGTCGCCCGCCCGCAGTCCCGGCATAATGATTTGCATGTGGTCGTTGCTCCCGAGCTTTATCGCTATTGGCTTGCCCGTCGGCTTGACGCCTTCTTGGCATTGCATCCGGAAATTTCGCTTCGGCTTAGCCAAGACTATCGACGCGATGTTTTTTCCGATGGAGGTGCAGACGTCCAGATTCGCTTGGCTCAACCTGTGCAAGGTCAAGGCGGGTTTGCGCTCTCCGCCGACGAGGAATTTGCAGTGTGTTCACCGAAGCTTTCCGAACGACTTCCCCCGCGAAACGCTTTTGCCGCCGCTCCGTTTTTAACTCATGCGGACGCCTATCACACCAGGCTGGATTGGCGACGCTGGATGCTGGAACTCTTCGGCATCGAAGGCGCAGATTGGATTTCCGAATATCTTGCGAAAATGGTGGTCTTCCCCACGTTCGATGAGATGTTAGAGGCGTGTCGGCGGGGAGAAGGCTTTGCTCTGGTGCGGTCCATACTTGCGGTCGATGAAATCTCCTCTGGCCAATTGGTTAAAGCCGTCACCGAAAGTCTTTCCGCGGAAATGAACTACCATGTGGTCTATCCAAGCAACGGAACCCTCCATCCACCAGCAGTGCTTTTTGTAAAGTGGTTGCACGGTCAGACGCAGGCATTCTGAGTGCTGGATGCAAGGCTATCGCGTCGTAGCTCGCAAGGCATAAGGTAATTTAGAATCGAGAAACTAGGGGATCTTGGCTGTTAAGCGCCGATACTGTTGAAAAACTCCAGCAGGCGGCTTTTCCTTCGGGCTCACTGAAATAATATTGCGCATGCCACGCTCCCCAGCACGTCAGACGCAAAGTGGTTTCATCTGTCCCGCACCGTCATAAAACTATACCTGACGATCCGGGAAAGGCGCCCCCTTACCGCTGCTCAGGGGAGTTTTTCAACAGTATCCGCCAGAAGCGGACACTAGACAATCCGGAGAATGTTCTCGATATACGGTTCGAGTTAGTTCAATCTTGGAGGCTCTATGGGGCTCGATCTAGTTGTAGAAGGCTGCGCGAAAGCCGGGCACGAAGTGGAGTGGCGGCGGCTAATCGAGCGAGTGTTTGCAAACGACGAATTGTCGGACGCGGATATTGCCCGGTTCAACGAGATCAGCACTCCTGCCTACGAAAATGTTGGCGCACCGCGTGTCGGGTACGATGCCGCAGCAGATGCTTGGATCATCAAGGCGCAACAAGCGCAAACATCCGATGAGATCGCGCAAACCTTGATGCAGTTCCATGGACACTATGTTCTGCAACTCGTTGAATGCGATGGCCTTCCGGTCTATTCGAATGCGGGCTCCTATGATGGTGTGGACGAGACGAGTTTCAGGGGATCATTCCTGGAGGATTGTACAAATGTGATCAGCGATGAAATGCTGGCAGAGGCATGGGAACACAAGCTCCCCGGGGCAGCGCTCGACTACGGGCGAGCGCTGCTGGAAGCTGCACATGCAGCCGAAACATCGCCGCGGGAAAAGCGCAAAAGTCTGCTCTCCCGTCTATCCTTCTCCAAGCCAGCCGCGACCCTCCCATTGCAAGAACAAATGGACATCGTACGTGCCGCTGGGCAATGGTTCATGTTCTGGGGCGAACGCGGCCATCCGATCAGAGCTTATTTCTGAGTTCGCCAAACATATGACGGATGCCGATGGCAATATCTTAAATGACTCTCTGTCCGCTTTGGGCCGGAAGTGGACGAGACCTGAACGCATGTTCGAACCTTATCAGGCCAAGCCGCCAGCCATCGCCGTTTTCTCTGACCATTGACCTGCCCACTCTTTGCTTGCGCGCATTTCCGATCACAAAACCGCATCGCACTTCTGCAGAAAATGCTGTAACCGGAATGCGCTATGAACAAAGCTCTCGTCGTTATCTTCGCCACCGTCGCTCTTGATGCGGTTGGGTTTGGCCTCATCTTTCCCATTTTGCCGGCTTTGTTGCGGGAGGTGACGCATATCCAGAATGTGGCGCCCTATATTGGTCTGTTGGTGGCGCTTCATGCTGTTATTCAGTTTATCTTTGCGCCGATCCTGGGATCGCTCAGTGATCGGCTTGGTCGTCGTCCGATCCTGTTGATTTCGCTGGCGGGGGCGTCGGTCAATTATCTGTTTCTCGCTTTTGCCGACAATCTCTGGCTGCTGCTGCTGGGTCGCGCCATTACCGGGTTGACCAGCGCGAACATGTCGGTGGCGACGGCCTATGTGACGGATATTTCGCGGGAAGATCAGCGGGCGCGGCGTTTTGGGCTGTTTAATGCGATGTTTGGCCTGGGCTTTATCTTCGGCCCAATTATCGGCGGGGCGCTGGGGGATTATTGGCTGCGGCTGCCCTTCATTGCCGCCGCCGTGCTGAATGGCGGCAATCTGCTGCTGGCGTTTTTCGTGCTGCCGGAATCCCGCATTCCGACGCGGGAGAAGATCCATCTGGCGGCCATCAATCCGCTGCGGCCTTTGAAATGGGCGTTGTCGCTGAAAAACCTGCTGCCGATGGTCATCCTGTTTTTCATCTTCAGCCTGACGGGTGAAGCCTATGCCACCTGCTGGGCGCTGTGGGGTGGCGATGCGTTTCAGTGGAACGGGCTGTGGATCGGCCTGTCGCTCGGCGCGTTCGGCATCTGTCAGGCGCTTGCCCAGACCTTTCTTCCCGGCCCGGCGGTCAAGCTGTTTGGCGAACGGATCGCCATTCTGATCGGCGTTTCCAGCGCCTGCCTTTCGTTGACCGTCATTGCCTTTGCAACCGAAAGCTGGATGGTGTTTGCGATCATGCCGGTTTTTTCCCTGAGCGGCATCGGCGTTCCGGCCCTGCAATCGCTCGCAACCGCCCAGGTCGATGCGGATAAGCAAGGCCAATTCCAGGGCGTGCTGGCTTCCGCCCTCAGCCTCGCCGCCATTATCGGCCCCCTGATGTTTTCAAGCGTTTACTTTTTCATCCGGGACTATTGGCCGGGCGGCATCTGGATGGCGGTCATTGCCGTTTATGCTATCAGCGTCCCCTTGGTTCTGGGCCTGCGTCTCAAGGCTAAAACCAGCGGGAAGGCCGTTTAGCCCGACCTTCCAGCCGGGCTAAACACGCTCGTCATTTGCATATCAGGCGGCCTTGATGCCCTGAGCCGCAATCCCTTGCGTAACCACGACCGGGATCAGCAGATCGCCCCAGTTACCGTCGCCACCATGGTGGCGGGCGGAGCGGACCAGCTCGACGGAAACACCGGCCTCGACGGCTTTCATGACGGAATGGTTCAGCCGATGCAGATCATTGGCCAGCATCCGAATCAGCGCCTGCTGGTCGGCATTCATGGCGGTTGCCTGTTCTTCGGCACGTTCTTTAACGCGGGTCTGGGGTGTCATGGCATTGCTCCTCTTATGTCTGGGGTTTTTGAAAGGCCTGGAGGTTTTTAAGAGTTTGCCCCGCCCGAGACCGGGCGGGAATTGCGATAAAGGCAGCGGTCAATTTTCGACCGACCAAGGCGGTGGATATCAGCAGGGCAACGGCCCAAAACTCATTCAGCAGCAGGGCGGAACTGGTCATGTTCGGTCGACTCCTTCATGGCCGTGGTTGAGGACGTGCCGCCGGAAATCGCCATGGAAACCGCGTCGAAATAACCGGTGCCGACTTCGCGCTGATGCTTGGTGGCGGTGTAGCCATTGGCTTCTGCGGCGAATTCCGCCTGTTGCAGCTCGGAATAGGCGGACATCTGCCGATCCTTGTAGCCGCGCGCCAGCTCAAACATGCCGTAGTTCAGCTGATGGAAGCCGGCCAGGGTGATGAACTGGAACTTGTAGCCCATGGCGCCCAGTTCCTTCTGGTACTTGGCAATCGTCGCGTCATCGAGGTTCTTTTTCCAGTTGAACGATGGCGAGCAATTATAGGCTAGCTTCTTGCCTGGATGCACTTTATGCACGGCCTCCGCGAATTTGCGGGCCTGTTCCAGATCCGGCTTGGAGGTCTCCATCCAGATCAGATCGCAATAGGGCGCATAGGAAATGGCGCGGGCAATGCAGGGCTCGATGCCGTTTCGTACCTGGTAAAAGCCTTCGGCGGTGCGGCCCGCATCATAGTCCACAAAGGGCTGGTCGCGCTCGTCGATATCAGAGGTCAACAGCTTGGCGGCCTCCGCATCGGTGCGGGCAATGATCAGCGTTGGCGTGCCCATCACGTCAGCGGCAAGCCGGGCGGCGGTCAGGTTGCGGATATGCGCAGCGGTCGGGATCAACACCTTGCCGCCCAAATGGCCGCATTTCTTCTCCGACGCCAACTGGTCCTCATAATGGACGCCCGCCGCACCTGCCTCGATAAAGGCCTTCATGATCTCGAAAGCATTGAGCGGCCCGCCAAAACCTGCCTCGGCATCGGCAACAATCGGCGCAAACCAGGTTTCGACCGACAGGCCCTTGCCTTCCTGAGTTTCGATCTGGTCGGCCCGTTGCAGGGTCTTGTTGATCCGCTTGGCCAGTTCCGGGGCCGCATTGGCGGGGTAGAGCGATTGGTCGGGATACATGGAGGACGCGGTATTGGCATCCGCCGCAACCTGCCAGCCGGAAAGGTAGATCGCCTTCAACCCGGCGCGGACCATCTGCATGGCCTGATTGCCCGACAGCGCCCCCAGCGCATTGACGAAATCCTCCTGGCCGATCAGCTGCCACAACCGGTTCGCCCCCATTTCCGCCAGCGAATAGCGGATCTCCACGGAGCCACGCAGCCGCTTGACATCCTCTGCCGAATAGGTCCGCTCAACGCCATCGAAACGGCCTTGTGGCGCGGAGGGAACGAGTTTGTAAAAATCAGTCATGGCAGTCTCCTCTTGTCGTTTTCATGCAGGAATACCGCGCTCCTCTTGCTGCTTTCCTGCTGGTCTGATGTGACTTGTTTTACAATGCGCTGCAAAAAATCCCAAGAAAAAACGATAAAACAACGAATTGAAAGAGGTTAGGATGTCTTGTTGTTTACAAATGAGCGATGTAATATTGTAAAAATTGTAAATCACCGGTTTGATGCGTCGAGGCGTAAATTTTGTAAATTCCTGTCGGAGGGGCTGACATGGCCGACCACAAGATCTTTGCGGGACCACGGGTGCGGCGGGTGCGTAATGGCCTTGGCCTGACCCAGACGGCGATGGCCGAGGCGTTGGGGATTTCGCCGTCCTACCTCAATCTGATCGAGCGCAACCAGCGACCGCTTACCGTACAATTGCTGCTGAAACTGGCCTCGGTCTACAAGGTTGATCTGGAGGAATTACAGGGCGATGCGGGCGGTGGCTCGGTGCCGCTGCGCGAAGTGTTTGCCGATCCGCTGCTGGTGGGCGAAATTCCCGGCGATCAGGAGTTGATTGAGTTTGCCGAGGCGGCCCCCAATGCCGCCAGCGGCGTGGTCAAGCTTTACCGCGCCTACCGGGAACAGGCCAAGCGCTTGTCGGACCTTGCCGAATTGCTGGCCCGCGAGGGCCATGAAACGGCGCTGGCCGGGGCGCGGCTGCCGATGGATGAAGTGCGCGACGTGCTGGAGCGCCGCAGCCTGCATTTTCCCCTGATCGAGGCGGCAGCGGAAGCCTTTCATGCGGCGCTCGATCCGGGCGATGGGCTGGAAGCAGCGCTGAAAACCTGGCTGCGCACCCAACACGGCATTGTCGTGCGGGCGCTGCCCGTGCATGTCATGCCGCATCTCGGACGCCGCTACGACCGCCATTCCATGCGGCTGTTCCTGTCGGAACGGCTGTCGCCGTTCGACCAATTGCGGGAAATGGCCATGGAAGCCTGTCTTCTTGTGATGGGTGAAGAAATACGCGCCGAGTTAGAAACCCTGGCCCTGACCTCGAACGAAGCAGGCCGCATCGCCCGGTTTGAACTGGCGCGCTACGCCGCCCACGCGTTGATCATGCCCTACGGTGCTTTTCTGGCAGCGGCGCAGCGGGCGCGCTATGACGTGGACGTGCTGCGCGCCCGGTTCCGGGTGTCATTCGAGCAGGCAGCGTCACGGCTGGTCACATTGCAGAGGCCGGGCGCTGCGGGCATCGGCTTTTTCCTGATGGAAATCGATCATGCTGGCAATATCATCCGCCGGGCCGGGGCTCAGGGCTTTCCCCGCGCCACGTTCGGCGGCCAATGTCCGAAGCTGAACATTCATGCGGCCTTTTCAGAGCCCGGGCAGGTTCTGGTCGAGCCGGTGGTTGCCCCAGATGGCGCCGGTTTTCTCACCGTGTCGCGCACGCTGGAAGGGCCACAGGCTGGCTTTCAGCAGCGGGTCCGCCGGACAGCCCTGCTGATTGGCTGCGATCTCGCTCACGCACAGGACACCGTCTATGGCGAGGCGCGGATGGCACCGGTGGGGATCGGTCAGGCCTGCCGGATCTGCGAGCGGCAGGCCTGTCTTTCCAGGGCCGAACCGCCAATGACCCGGCCACTGGGACTGGACGAAATGACGGCGGGATTAAGCGCCTTCGATTTCCAGTAAAACAAGTCTTTGCTGTGCTGCGGAAAATTACGCTTGTCGCCCGCATTTTTCCTTTCTAGTCTGGTGAAAAATAATGGGAACGTCGGGCCGTGTCCCCCAACGGCCTGGAAACAGGAGACGTGATGACATCCACCGGGATTCGCTTTGCTGCCGCCGCCTTTGCGGCCATGTCCATCACTGCATCGACGGGCGCGCTGCCTGCCGGTGCTGCCGACCGGGAAGTGCATGTCTACAATTGGTCGGACTATATCGATCCGCAGATTCTTGAGGATTTTACCAAGGAGACCGGCATCAAGGTCGTCTATGACGTCTTTGACAACAATGACCTGTTGGAAACCAAGCTTTTGGCCGGTGGTTCCGGCTATGATGTGGTGGTGCCGACCGGTCCGTTCCTGGCCCGGCAGATCCAGGCAGGCGTATTCCAGAAGCTCGACAAGTCGAAACTGCCGAACCTTACCAATATGTGGCCGATGGTCATGGAGCGGCTCGCCAATTACGACCCCGGCAACCAATATGCCGTCAACTATATGTGGGGCACCACAGGCATTGGTTACAATGTCAAAAAGATCAAGGCGATCTTCGGCGATGACGTCAAGGTCGATAGCTGGGACTTCATCTTCAAACCGGAAAACGCCAAGAAGTTGAAGCAATGCGGCCTGAACATCCTTGATGCTTCGGATGAAACCTTCGCCATTGCCATGAACTACATCGGCAAACCGGCTGACAGCAAGAAAACAGCCGATCTGGAAGCAGGCGCCAAGGTCTACCAGGCGATCCGGCCCAACGCCAAGACCTTCAACTCCTCCTCCTACCTGAATGATCTCGCCAATGGCGACATCTGCGCCACCATCGGCTGGTCCGGCGATGTGATCCAGGCCAAGAAGCGGGCGGAAGAGGCCAAGAATGGGGTGGAAATCGCCTATGTGATCCCCGAGGAAGGAACCTATATGTGGTTCGACAACCTGGCGATCCCGGCTGATGCCAAGAATGTCGAGGAAGCCCATGCCTTCATCAATTATCTGATGAAGCCGGAGGTGATCGCCAAGGCGTCTGATTTCGTTTCCTATGCCAATGGCAATCTGGCCTCGCAAAAAATGGTCAGCGCCGATGTGCTCAACAATCCCTCCGTCTATCCCGACGAGGCGACCATGAAGCGACTGTTCACCATCTCGCCTTACGATCCCAAATCACAGCGCGTCCTGAACCGGCTCTGGACCCAGATCAAGACCGGCAAGTAAACGAGATGAAGCGGGGCAGAAATGCCCCGTTTTCTATTGATGGGATGCAGCAAAAGCACCGCTGAACCTTGCAAAACAAGAGGTAGGCGGGAAAGGGGACCGATGGCGAAGACTCTGGGGCCGGTGAAACGCAAATTCGCACCGTGGACGGAGCGGGGGCAATTGCCCTTCATCCGGTTTGAAAATGTCACTAAACGCTTTGGACCGTTCACGGCGGTCGATAACCTCACCCTCAACATTTACGAGCGGGAATTTTTCTCGCTGCTGGGGCCATCGGGCTGCGGCAAGACCACGCTGATGCGGATGCTGGCCGGTTTCGAGGAGCCGACCGAGGGGCGCATCCTGTTGCAGGGCCGCGATCTCGCCGGTGTGCCACCCTATCGTCGTCCGACCAATATGATGTTCCAGTCCTATGCGTTGTTTCCGCATATGTCGGTGGAAAAGAACATCGCCTTCGGTCTGGAACAGGACAATCTGCCCAAGGCCGAAATCAAGGCGCGGGTCGAGGAAATGCTGAAACTGGTCAAGCTGGAGGAGTTTGCCAGGCGAAAGCCCAATCAGCTTTCCGGCGGCCAGCGCCAGCGCGTTGCCCTGGCGCGGTCGCTCGCCAAACGCCCGAAAGTGCTGCTGCTGGACGAGCCGCTTGGCGCGCTGGACCGCAAGCTGCGCGAGGAAACCCAGTTCGAACTGATGGATATCCAGACAGAGCTTGGCCTGACATTCCTGATCGTTACCCATGACCAGGAAGAGGCGATGACGGTGTCGGACCGGATCGCTGTGATGGATAAGGGCGAAATCGTCCAGGTGGCGACACCCGCCGAAATCTATGAGGCGCCGAATTGCCGTTACGTGGCGGATTTCATCGGTGACATCAATATCGTCGAGGGCCGGTTGCTGCGAAGCGATAGCGCTGGCGGCCCTGTGGCCATTGCCTGTGACGGCTTCACCAGCATCGTCGATCAGCCCTGCGATCTCGCTGACGGCGCCGAGGTTGCCTTTGCCATCCGCCCGGAAAAGGTTCGTATCTCCATCGACCCGCCCGCCGATACCAGCGTCAATGCGCTTTCCGGTGAGGTCTGGGATATCGGCTATCTCGGCGATTTTTCGGTGTTCATCATCCGGCGCGAGGATGGCTTTACCTTCCGGGCAGCGCAGGCCAATGTCGCGCGCCTGGTAGACCGGCCGATCACGTTCGGCGATCAGGTCTGGTTTTCCTGGACGCCGGATGCCGGCCTGTTGTTGACGAGGTAGCGCCATGGCCGAGCCCGCAACCCTTCCACAAGCCGTTCCTCCGGCACTTCCCCCAACGCTTTCGAAGGCAAGCCGTGCTCGCTGGTTGATTGTCGTCCTCCCCTACCTCTGGCTGGCTTTGTTCTTCCTGGCGCCGTTCTTCATCATCGTGAAGATCGCTCTGTCGGATACGGCCATCGCCATGCCGCCCTATACGCCGGTTTTTCAGGGCTTTTCGCAGCTGGGCGATTTCCTGTCACAGCTAGATTTCGAGAATTTCCAGATCCTCGGTGAGGATCCGCTCTATATCGAATCCTATCTGTCGTCGCTGAGGATCGCGGCGATCTCCACCCTGCTGCTGCTGTTGATCGGCTACCCGATGGCGCTGGCCATGGCACGCGCCAAGGCGGAGCTTCGCCCAACCCTTGTGATGATGGTGATCCTGCCGTTCTGGACCTCCTTCCTGATCCGCGTCTATGCCTGGATCGGCATCCTGAAGCCGGAAGGGCTTTTGACGCTGCTGCTGCAAAGCCTGCATATCTACGGTCCCGACCAGCAGGTGCATATTTACCAGACCGACATCGCCGTCTTTATCGGCATCGTCTATTCCTACCTGCCCTTCATGGTCCTGCCGCTCTATTCGGCTCTGGAGAAGATGGATGGCAGCCTGCTGGAAGCGGCAAGCGATCTCGGTTGCCCGCCGATGACGGCCTTCTGGCGGATTACCTTTCCGCTGTCCCTGCCTGGGGTGATTGCCGGTTCAATGATCTGCTTCATTCCGATCACAGGGGAATTCGTCATTCCCGACCTGCTGGGGGGGGCCGATACGTTGATGATCGGCAAGACCATGTGGACGGAGTTTTTCGGCAATCGAGACTGGCCAGTGGCCTCCGCCGTCGCAATCGTGCTGCTGCTTCTGCTTGTGGTGCCGATCATGATTTTCCAGAACCAGCAAAGCAAAGTGTGAGGGACCGTCATGAAATCTGGCCGTTTCGATCCTGTTTTTCTCACTTTCGGTTTCGCTTTTCTCTATGTGCCGATCCTGATCCTGGTGATTTTCTCGTTCAACGCGTCGAAGCTGGTGACTGTCTGGGGCGGGTTTTCGCTGCGCTGGTACCAGGAGATCTGGCAGAATGACAGCCTGATGGATGCCGCCTGGGTCACGCTCCGGGTTGGCCTCATCTCAGCCAGCCTTGGCACCGTGCTTGGCACCATGGCGGCGCTGGCGCTGGTGCGGTTCGGGCGGTTTCGTGGCCGTATGCTGTTTTCCGGCATGGTTTATGCGCCGCTGGTCATGCCCGATGTCATCACCGGCCTGTCGCTGCTTTTGCTGTTCGTTGCGCTGAATGTCGATCGCGGCTTGATGACCATTACGCTGGCCCATACCAGCTTTACCATGTGCTATGTGGCCATCGTCGTGCAATCGCGGCTGGTGACGTTTGATCGCAGCCTGGAAGAGGCGGCGCTCGATCTGGGCTGCCCGCCGGTCAAGACCTTTTTCCGCATCACCTTGCCGCTAATCCTGCCAGCCGTGGTTTCCGGCTGGATGCTGGCCTTTACTCTGTCGCTCGACGATCTGGTGATTGCCAGCTTCACCACCGGGCCGGGCGCGACCACCCTGCCGATCAAGATCTATTCGCAGGTGCGGTTGGGTGTGACCCCGGAAATCAACGCGGTCTGCACCATATTGATTGCCGTGGTGACGCTCGGTGTCATCATTGGCTCTATCGGCACCAAGCGGCGGGAATTGCAGCGCCAGCGCGATGAGCACATTGCCGCTGCCGGGCGGTGAATGCCAAAGGTCAGGGCTTGGCAACTGAATTGGCTGGGGGACTTGTTGGAGAACTGGCCGGCGAAACAATCAGATCCGGCCATGAACCGCCAACAAACAATTGCAGCGGAGCGAATGCGCCGGCATAGGACGTGCCGGGGCGAACCTCTGCCGACAAAGCCAGACCCTTGAAGCCGTAAGGAACCACGCCGGTAAAGGATGTGGAGTGTACGCTGCCCTGCAATTCGCCCTTGCCGATATTGATGCTGCCATTGCCAAGTGTGGCCGACAGCGTCAGGCTGTCAAAGGGCAGTTCACCTTTTCCTGCATCCTGAAGGCGGAAAAAACGCTGCTCTGCCGCCTTTTGCCGGACACCATCCGGGTTGACGCCGGTAATCTTCCCCGGTCCGGCGGTCATGTCCAGCGTGCCGGTAACATCGTCAGGACGGGTTTCCCACAGCGCCCGATTGGTCGTTGCCGACAGCGTCAGGGTGCCGGGGCCAAGCGGCAGAGGTCCATTTAACGCCAATTTGCTTTCAATATCGGATAGATCGGCATTGGTCAGCGAAAGATCCAGGTGGCCGCCCTCATCGAAATTGCCGTTCTTGCCCTCCAGATGCGCGACAAGCGTGCCATCGGCAAGGGTGCTGTCGGCAATGTCGAACACCGCGGTGCCATCGGTGGCCAGAATGCTGGCCCCCAGGTCGGAAAGGGTGAAGGGCGCATACGTGGCCT
Source organism: Agrobacterium vitis (assembly GCF_013426735.1). Lineage (NCBI taxonomy): Bacteria > Pseudomonadati > Pseudomonadota > Alphaproteobacteria > Hyphomicrobiales > Rhizobiaceae > Gillisella > Gillisella vitis. The sequence continues at coordinate 3,484,772 of NZ_AP023272.1, read as the reverse complement.
TGCGGGCTGACAGTGTCAGGTCGAATTCCAGCCAGTCCAGCAGCCCGCTTTTTCCTTCATTCGTGTCGGCGTCAGGAGCCGATAGCGAAAAGGCGCCGAGAACGGTTGGAATGTCCATCTGCTCGAAGGCCAGCGTACCGCTGAGCTTCGGCTTGCCGCTCTTCGCCTGGGCCATTTCCATTAGGCCGGTAGCGCTGGTATCGTTGGCGGTAAAGGACAGGCTGTCCAGCCGGATCTTGTCGGCTTCCGCCGTCACGGTCGCTTCGACCGAGACCGTGTGCAGGGCTTCGGTGCCGGGCAGCGTCGCCCCTGTCCAGGCAAGAAGCCCTGGGACGTCGGAAATCGCAAGCGATAGATCGCCGGAAGCGAACCGGGCCGGCGCCAGTCCGGTCTTGCCCCTGAACGTCCCTTTAAGCGCGGGGGCAGTCAGCGAAAAATCCGCCTGCGCGATGCCGCCGCCGAGCAGCAGCAGGGGCTGGCGCGAGGAAAAATCCAGCCGGGTGGCCACCCCACCGATCATCATATTGGCGGTGCCGTCAACCGGCGCCGACATGACCGGCCAGAACAGGTGGGAAAATATGCTATCGATCACCACCCGTCGCCGCAGCGACTGATCCTCGATGTCGATCCGGCCGTTTTCGACGGTAATCGAACCGATCCTGGCGTCATAGTTCTTCTCAAGACTCTGGCCGCCCCCAGCATTTTCCTGGGCATGGCTGATCGCATCCGAGAGCAGGCCTTTTCCAGCCCAATCCAGATGCCCCCGAGCGTCGCGGCGCATGGAGATATGCGGTCGCACCAGATAGAAATCGTCGAATGCCGGATTGCCCATCACCGCCTTGATCAGGCCGAACGAGGCCGAGAGCACGTCGATATGAGCAAGCACCCGCTTTGTTGCACCGGCCGCATCGGTGGATTTTCCAGAGCTGTGGCTGATGTCATGCTCATGGGCGGTAATGGTCACATCGGGCAGGGTAATGCGCGGCTCAGGCCAGAATTGCAGGCTGGGCGTTCCTGCGATCTCCACGTCATGGCCGCTCCAGCGGCTGATGGCTTTTTCGATGCTGCCGCGCACCAGGCTGCTGGACACGATATAGGGAGCCGCCAGCCGGGACACGACGAAAATGCAAAGCGTCGCGACTGCGATGAAGATCACCGTCCGCGCCAGCCTGCGTCCGCGCCAGCGCCGCGATGCCGACCATTTGCGTTTTGAACCCAGCGTCACAGGAGGCCTTTCAGATCTGGTGCGAAGACATATATCAACGCCGACCGTTTCGACAGAGCAAAGCGCTTTTCCTTGCAATTTCAACAGGTGCGCCGCAAGCTCTCTATCGACCTGCTGTTGCCGATCATCCCGCAAGAACCCTTGGAGAAGGGAAGGTGATTTCCACCAGCGTACCTTCGTTCGGTGTCGATTGAATGGCAAAGCTGGCGCGGTTGGCATCCACCATGGCCTTGGTCAGCGGCAGTCCAAGACCGGTGCCGTCGCCGCGCAACCGGGCGCCGCCGGGAGACACTTGCCGGAACGGCTTCATGGCCTGTTCCAGTTCCGCCCGCGTCATGCCGATCCCGGTATCGCGGATGCGTAGGGTTACGCTGCCATTCGGCTCGTAATTGGTGGAAACGATGATCTGCCCACCTGATGGCGTGAACCGGATGGCGTTCGACAGGATGTTGAGCACGATCTGCTTGATCGACCGCATGTCGGCCACGACATTCGGCACCGATTGCGACAGCGCCGTGCGGATGATCACGCGCTGGCCGTTTGCCTGCGGCTGGACGATGGCGACGGCTTCCGACACCGTCTCGTTCAAGCCGACCGCGATGAAGTCGAGATCCATTTCGCCCGCCTCGATCTTGGAAATATCCAGGAGATCGTTGACGATATCCAGCACATGCCGGCCAGAACGGCCGATATCGGCGGCATATTCAGCGTAGCGACCATGGCCAATCGACCCGAAGCGCTCATCCGCCATGATATCGGCAAAGCCGATAATGGCATTCAGCGGCGTGCGGATTTCATGGCTGACCCGTGCCAGGAAGTCGGTCTTATGGGCATTGGCGGTCTCGGCGGCGCGTTTTGCGCTGCGCAACTCCTCTTCCGTGCGCTTCCATTGGGTGATGTCGCGGATGACAGCGCAAAAGCCGTTGGAAGAGGAGAGGCGACCAATGGTCATGAACAGCGGAATGAAGCCGCCGGAGGATTCCCGGCCGATCACTTCGCGTCCGTCGTTGAGTACGCTGGCAACGCCATGGCCGGTCAGCCCGCCCAGATAATCGAGGATCGCCCGCTGGCTCTCATGGGCAAACAGCGTCACGAAGGGCTTACCGCGAATATCGTCTTCGTCATAGTTGAACAGCGCACTTGCCGCGCCGTTCACCGTGCGGATCTCGCCATCGGTGCTGATAGTCACCACGCCATCGGTTGCCGTTTCCAGGATGGAGCGCAGCTCCTCCACCTCGATGCGCAGGCCGGTATGCTCCACCGCATCAAGCCGGGTCGGATGGTCCAATCCAGGCTGTGAGCTGTCACCCGCATCGGAAACCGGACGAAGCGTATGGTCCGCAATGACCGCCTCGGCAGGCTTTGCCGGAGCCTGCGGCACCAGCGCCAGCAGCAAGGCGCTTGCCTCCTCCCAGCGGATCGATTGCAGCCGTGCCGAGACCGGCACCAACACATCATCGGCCCTGACCACGACGAGCCTGCCATCCCGGCGTGCGTCGTCCGGCCCAGGCTGATCGTCTTGCGGATTGTCGCCTTGCACCCTGTCGTCGCGCTGTAAAAGCGCGTCCAGCCCACCGGACTGAGCCAATGCGTCGAGATCGGCATAGCCGGTCAGCGCCAGGAATTCCGGATTGGCATGGATCAGGGTATCACCGCGATGAGCGAGCAATGCCACGGGCAGCATGTCCAGCACATCGGGCGAAAACACCACATCGCGCGGCGGACGTGGCAGAAGAGCGCCAGGTACGGATGCGACCGGCAGGATCATCTCGTCCGCAGCGTTTTTTCCATCCTCCGCGTCATCGTTTGTATTGGCGGAAACATCGTCAATAGCCGAGGGAGCAGGGAAATCGACGACGGTCTCAGCGGCAGAGTCCTGTTCCTGGTCGGAAACCTCGTCAGCCGGCTGGTCGCCATCTTTGGCGCTTTTTGACTCGTCGCTTACCTCTGCATTGACCTCTTCACTGGCCTGCGATGCAGATAGATCGGTGGCCGGATCTGGTTTTGTGTTGTCATTTTCAGGCAGGCTGTCGCGCTCGGCACGCGGCGAAGGCACTGTTGTATCCGCCGCTTCGGTCGGCGCATGGTCGGCGTCAGCATCAGACGTCTGCTTTTCGGCATTTGCTGCGGCAACAGGCGATGGGTTTTGGTCTTCGACAGTGGCTTTGTCGTCACGCCCCGTGTCGTTATGCCCCTTCGTGGACGATAGATCGCGGCTGCCGTCAGCGGATTTTGCGCCGAGTGCGTCCAATCTGCGGGCAATTTCCTGAAAGGTCGCATGTTCGGCGGGGCTCAAGCCTTCGCGGCCGAAATGGCGAGGCTTGAGTTGAACGATGTTTTCCGCCTGAGGAAGGGGGGCTGGAGCGCTGATGACCAAGGCCGGCACCTCTTCCCGTTCCGGCGCCTGTTCTTCCACCCGTTCTGGCGCAGGGATGGTATCAGCCTTTTCGACCTCCGCCGGAGCGGCGGGGGCATCGTCACGCATGTCTTCATGAGGATCGGCTTGCGCCGCTTGCTCGGTCGTGCCGGTCTGATCGTGTGGGGCGCTTAAGGTCAGTCCCACCTTGTCGGTATCTTCGATGCAATCGGCCAGCCGCACGACGCCAAAGCCCCGGAAGCCATCAAAATCGCGATTGCGGGTATAGGTCGGCAAGGCGGCCAGATCGACCGGCACTTTCAAGCTGGTGCCTTCAATCGGCCAGTAGATCGTCTTGCCGGACCAGGTGTCGCGCTTTTTCAGCAATTCGACGATTTTGCCATCGGGATCGAGATTGAACAGGGCCGCCAGATCGGCAAAGGTCTGGCCCTCGATGGCCGCCGACCGCGGGCCGACCGCCTTGGCAAATTCCGGCGAGACTTCGCTGAAACAGCCGAGTGCATCGACCTTCCACACGAACCGCGCCGCCCGCATGGTCGGTGCGAAGGCGAAATCTTCCTGGGTGTTCTCCTGTTGCCGCGCGGCCTGTCCGCTGGCGGTTTCCCGCAATTCGGGCGGTTCTTCCGCAGAATGCGGCGCGGAGTCCGTCTCGCCCTCTTCGTCCTGCTCAAAAGCGTCAGAGGAGGATGTGCTGGTCTCGGCTTCGCTCTCCTCAGACTGATCAGCGGGGTCAAATGCAGCGGCGATGGCCGCGGGTTCTGCGGGTTCCTCTAGGTTGGTATCGTCCTCGGCTTCGATCTCATCCTGTTCGACATCGGCATGTAGATCCGAATCTGGCAGATCCGCGCTGGTTTGACGATCCTCGGTCAATGTCGCGTCGGACGTGGCAGGAGGCTGTTCCGCTTCCGGGTGGCTTTCCTCAGGAACTGACAGTTCTTCAGGCAAGGGCTCCTCTTCAGGCAAGTCCTCGTCTTCAGGCGCGGGCTCGCCAATGGCATGATCGTCCGGCTGCGGGCTCAGCGCATCTGCCTGGGACAGGTCTTCCGGCTCAGGTTCCAACTCGTGGATGCTGCCCAGGGCTTCGACCACATCCTCGAAAGTCTCTGGGGGCTTTGTTTCTTCGGACTTGGCTTCCTCCTGCTCGGCCTCTTCAACCTCAACAGCGATTGTATCTGCGGCTGGAAAAGTCTCAGACGGGGGAGGCTCAGCAGCGGCCACCGCTGGCTCTATCGAAACCTGCGGTTCGTGGACCTGTGGAGCGGTTACAGAAGCCGGGGTGGGCTGCTCCTCAGTAAACCCATCCGACGCATCCAGCGTACCCAGCAGGGTTTCCACTGCAAACAGCAGGAACATTGCGGGGTCGTCGGCAATTCTGCCCAGCGCAGCTGGCAGGTTGCCGCGTGCTGTCGGAATAGGCCGCTTCATCAGGCCGCCGGGCTGGACTTGCGCCATCTGCACGATGGTTTCAATGGTGCGTGGCGTAATGCCGAGCCGGTCGAAATTGCCGGATGCACGGATCACTGCGCCCTTGCTGTCCAGAAGAGCCATATGGGTATCAGGGTCCTCGAAGCCGCGCAGCAATGCTTCGCTGCGGGCCGAGGCGTCCCGGTAGCTGACCGGCATGGAAAACAGGATGACCACTTCGCCGGGGCGGATCTCCAGCCGTTCCAGCTGGGCTTCGACCGGCACAAGACGAAAGCCCGAACCGGCCCGCACCACCAAACGGCGCGCTTCGCCCGTTGTCTTTAACTGCCGGGCCATGGCGGCGATCTGCCGGAAGGTGACATCCTGGCGCGGTGGTCCCTGGTCGAGGAAATCGTAAACCGAGGCCGTTCCGAAGAAACCCGCTCCGGCGCCATTGGCCCAAAGCACCCGCTCCAGATCCAGTGAAAACAGCGCAAGCGCATCTCCACGCGCAAACCTGGCCCTGACCGCGCTGTGCACGGCGATATCAATAAAAGGGTACTGGATAGCGGGCATGGTCAACCTGTCGAGCTTTTTCGCCGGCACTGTTCTGAATTAACAGATTTTTAATAACTTCGCACCCCCTCCGGGTCCAGCGGAGAGCGCCTCTATCGCCAAACAGGGTTAATGTGAGCAATTATTTTATTGTGCGTTGCAACATAATATTGCAACGCACAATAAGTCCTGCTATATAGCCTCTATCGAAAAACACCGGGCTGCAAGCTTAAGGCGACCAGAGGCAGCCCCTTCCAAGGAGTTCCATCATGGCTACCAATTCGAAATCCACCCCTTTCTCTGCTGCTGCCTTCGACCCTGCAAAGATTTCCGACAGCCTGCGCGACTTCACCGAGAAGGGCGCTGCTCAGTCCAAGGAAGCCTATGCCAAGATGAAGACCGCTGCCGAAGACGCCACCAAGACGGTTGAAGCCACGTTGCAGAGCGCCCAGAGCGGCAGCATGGAACTTGGCCTCAAGGCAATCGACGCCCTGCGCACCAATGCCGAGCTGTCCCTATCGCACATGGAAGCCCTGATGGGCGTCAAGTCTGTTGCTGAGCTGGTCGAATTGCAGACCGCGTTCATCCGCAAGCAGGCTGAAGTCACCGTCGAGCAGGCCAAGGCCATGCAGGAAACCGTCAAGAAGGTTGCCGAAACCGTGGCAAAGCCCGGCAAGGAAGCCGCTGAAAAGGCAATGTCCAGCTTCAAGGTCTCCTGATCTTTTCGGTCAGATATTGATGAAGATGAGAGGGTCGGTTCGTCCGGCCCTTTTTATTGCCGTCGCCGCCAGTGATCTGTAAATAAATGGGGAAGCGTAAAAAGGGGCTTGAAAAATTCTCCCACGCCCCGTATGTGACCCCTCGAAAGCGCTAGCGCTTGATGTGCGGTTGTAGCTCAGTTGGTTAGAGCGCAGGTTTGTGGCACCTGAGGTCGGAGGTTCGAGACCCCCCAACCGTACCATTTCTTCCACAATATTTTCAGATCAGCTGCTTGCGAACCGTTTGTTCGGTTTCGTTTTGAATATTACATCTGTCCCGTCACCAGATAATACACCCCCGCGACCACGATAAGCCCGCCCAGCGCGCGGACCACCATGCCGTTATAGAGCCGGCCCAGCCCGTAGCCGATGGCGATGCCGAGGATGTGGATCATGCCGGTGGCGACGACGAAGCCGACGGTGTAGGCGGCGGGGTCGGTGGCGTTGGGGGCCATTTTGCCATGGGGATAGCCATGGAACAGCGCAAACAGCGTGATGATCGAAAGCGAGGCGAATTCGGGGGCTTTCCAGTTGGCGGCGATGGCAGCACCCAGTGCCAGTAGCGAGAGCGCTATGCCGCCGGAAATCAACGGGTCGGGAATGTCGGCCAACATACCAATCACGCCGCCGATGCACATGATCAGCGGGAAGGTGGCGGGCAGGGTCCAGACAGAGCGGCCACCCATCTGTGCGCCCCAGAGACCGACCGCCAGCATCGCCAGGAAGTGATCGGCGCCCAGCAGCGGATGCTCGAACCCGCTGCCGAAGCCGCCCATCGGGCCACCTAGCACATGGGCAAAGGCCGGTGCGGCGCTGCCTGCAAAGCCCAGCAAGGCGATCATCAGGCGCAAGGGTAATCCGTTGATCACCCTGAAACGTCTCAGAAAATACTCTTGGAAATGGCCCGGGATTTTCCTTGGATGAAATGCGGTCATTGTCGCTTTGCCCTTGCCGTTTTTCTCGAAGACTTTTTGGAAGCCGTTTTTTGGAAGCCCGTTTTTGGGAAGATTGGCCTATAACTGTAAAATATGGGGTATAAGTGACGCCCTGGGCACTGACAACGTCCGGCTGTTATCGTCGAAGCTTTCTTTCTGGCTTGATCAGGTGCAAACAGGTTCCATGCATTTCGCGACCACAATTTGGTCGCAGAAACAGTCTGCATAAGGTGGCAGCCAAAGGCAGAGCAGGACAGAAAAGCAGGGCAGCCATTCAATTCGGGAGATCGGATATGCGGGAAAACTTTAAACGTCAGATCGTCGGCGCAGGGCGGCTTGCCTCTGTTGCATTGCTTGTCGCCTTGATGCCGGGCATTGCCGAGGCGCATATCGTCCAGGGCGGTGCCGGTGGGTTCCTGCAAGGCTTCGAACATCCCCTGTCGGGTGCCGATCATCTTCTGGCGATGTTTTCCGTCGGTCTCTGGGGCGCGCAACTGGGTGGCCGCAATGTCTGGGCGCTGCCAATCACCTTTCCGCTGATCATGGTCCTGGGTGGCATTCTCGGCATTGCCGGTGTGCCGCTGCCGGCGATTGAAACCGGAATCGCGCTCTCCATCGTCGTGCTGGGCGCAGCGATTGCGCTGGTCTGGCGGCCGCCGGAATGGCTGGCGCTGACGGTTATCGGCCTGTTTGCCATCTGCCACGGCTATGCGCACGGCGCCGAATTGCCAATTGCCGCCGATCCCGCCGATTTTGCCATCGGCTTCGTGATTGCCACCGGCCTGATCCATCTTGCTGGTATTGCCGTCGGGCTTGGTGTGTCGCGGGCCTTGGGAGAGCGCATGGTTCGTATTCCCGGCGGGTTGATCGCCATCGGCGGCCTTTATTTCCTTGTAACCTGATGGCAAAGCCGGGCGGACCCCTTGCTCGATATCTGCCGGTGGGCCTCGCCATTCTGGCATTGCTTGGGGCAATCGGGATATGCGCCTCGGCAGTGTGGACCTGGCTTGACCAGGAGACGCTGGACCATTGGCTGCTATCGACCACGTTTACCATTGAACGCCTGCTGCCCTTGATCGGCACAGGCTTCATTCTGGGGCAATTGCCGAGACGGCGATTGCCGCTGGCTCTGCTGGTGCTGGTGGCGGCCCTTGTCGCCGGTTTTGTCTGGCGCGATATGTGGATGCAGCTTCTGGCGCCTTTGCCCGCAGCGCCCAGCCATTTCTTTCTGGTTGGCCCCTTGGCCTGTCTGTTGGCGGGCGCAATTCTGGTCTTACCATTTCCGCTGCGGTTCTGGTCCGGTCTGGCGCTGTTGCCGGTGCTTGGGATCGCTCTTTCGCTGGCGATCTCTTTTTCCGATCCAAGCCTGCATGACCGGCTCTATCTGCCCTTGGCGCTGTCTGCCGCGCTTTGGCTGTTGCTGGTGTCCGGTCTTGTTGCTGGTATCGTCACTGCCGCCTGGACCAGGATTGCCTCGCGAGTTTATGGCAGCTGGTTGCTTGCCATCGGCATGCTGTACGGCGGTGCTTACATGGCCTCGAAACAGACCACACTCACCCCGCCGCCCTTCGTGGAACCTCCTGCTGCCAGCGATGATTTTTCAGGTTTTGAGCCCCTGTTCAAATCCCTGGACCGCTATGGTCCCCAGAGACCGGTGCTGGGGCCGGATTCGGGTGAGGGGAGGTTGCCATGAGCCGTTTGCCACTTGCCTTTCGCCGCAAGACCGCGCTTGCAGCCACGCTGACTTTCAGTCTGCTGTCTGCCTTTCCGGTGCTGGCGCATCCAGACATCGCCATCACGCTGAGGGTGCTGTTCGATATGCATCATGGGGTGTTGACGGGGGTCGGTGAAAGCTGGTCCTTCGATGCGGCCTATAGCCGTGTTCTGCTGGATCGCTATGACCGCGACCGCAACAGCCAGTTTACCGCCGAGGAGGCCTCGGCCCTGCGCGACAAGCTGATTGCCGATCTTGGCCGCAAGCGGTTTTTCACCGAATTGTCGGTGGATGGCAGGCAGGCGGCGCGGTTGCAGCCGGTGGGCTTTACCGCTGAGATCCATGGGAATGTCGTGACTGTCACCTTTGCTTTCAGCCTGGCCGGACCGGTGGATCTGCGCGGCAAAAGCCTTGATCTGGAGGTCAAGGACAAGGACTATGTCGCCGCTTTCCGTCTGGCCGAGGCCGGTGGGCTTCAGATTCGCGGCGATGGTGGCCAGTGCCGGACCAGCCGTGCGCCAAACCCGGCCCATGCCTATTTTGCCGGGCTGGTTGTGCCGGAGCGGATAACCCTGACCTGTGATCCGTCTCTATGATTGAAGTAGCGTGGTCACAAACTGCGGATTACCGGAAATTGTATTGCTGACGGTGCAGATCTCATGCTCGGCCCTGTCGGCAATGGCCTTGCGGGTCTCGTCATCAATCTCGCCCTTGATGGTCAGGGTGATGTCGAAACGCTCAACCCGAGACAGGCCTGCCTTGGCCTTTTCACCCGTCACTTTGGCGGTAATTTCGCTGATCCTGTCCATCACTCCCATTTCGCTGGCGGCAAGGCGCGCACTGATCGTCAGGCAACCGGCCAGCGAGGCGTAGAGCAGGTCCAGCGGGTTGAAGCCCGGTTGTGACGGGCCGGTGACGATGGCCAGCTCACCGCCGGTGGCCGAGGTGATTTGCGGAAAACCGGTGCGACCGATTACGGCGGTGGCGCCCACCGGGCGGGTTTTCATCTTGATCTCGGCCATGATGCTTATCCTGGTTATAAAAAGATACCGCGATCCTGATCGACCCGTTCCCTTAAGTAATCCACCACGGTGCGAATGCGGGCCAGATCGCGCAGGCTTTCATGATAGGTGGTCCAATAGGCGCGGTGCAAGGTGATGTCGGGCAGAATGCGGACCAGATCGTGATGCTGCCGCGCGATGTAGCTGTGCAAAATACCGATGCCAGCGCCTGCCAGCACCGCTTCCGTCTGGCCGATGGCGGAGGAAATCTCAAAGCTGGCGTTCCAGTTGCGCATGATTTCGCCGGTAAAATTCAGCGATGGCGTGAAGATCAGGTCTTCCACATAGCCAATGCGGTGATGATCCTTGAGGGCCTCCACCGTCTCCGGCAACCCGTGGCGCTCAATATACTGGCGGGAGGCGTAAAGCGCCAAGCTGTAATCGGTCAGATGGGCCGAGACGAGGCGGCCCTGATCGGGCCGCTCCAACGTCACAGCAATATCGGCCTCGCGCTGTGACAGCGAAAACGAGCGTGGCACCGGCACCAGCTGGATTTTCAATTCCGGGTGCCGCTCAATCAAATCCCCCAGCTTGGAGGCCAGAAAAAACACGCCAAACCCATCCGGCGCGCCAATGCGCACCGTGCCTGCCACCTTGGCATCGGTGCGGCCAAGGCGGGCTTGGGCTTCCAGCATTTCGGTTTCCATCCGCTCGGCGGAGGCCAAAAACACCTCGCCCTCCGCGGTCAATTCGCAGCCATTGGTGCGGCGAATGAACAGCCGTGTTTTCAGCGCATCTTCCAGCGCCGTCAAGCGGCGTGAGAGCGTGGCGTGGTTCAGCCCCAACCGTTTTGAGGCGGCCAGAATTTGCCCCGTGCGGGCAATGGCCAGAAAAATGCGAACGTCATCCCAATTCATAACAGCATCCATTTATGCACAACGGATGCGTAAATCATCGCGTTGCGTTGTGCAAATTAAAGCGCGATAGTGGCCTATCAAAAACACTCAGGAGGAAACCCATGTATCAGATCGGGCATTTTATTGGCGGCAAGGCCGTGGCTGGCACCTCTGGCCGCAAGCAGCCGATTTTTAACCCTGCCACGGGTGAGGTGCAGGGCGAAATCTCGCTGGCCAGCGCAGACGAGTTGAACGCAGCGGTGGAAAACGCCAAGGCCGCCCAGCCGAAATGGGCCGCCACCAATCCGCAGCGCCGCGCCCGTGTGTTCATGAAGTTCGTCGAACTGCTCAACACCCATATGGATGAGCTGGCCGAAATGCTGTCGCGTGAACATGGCAAGACCATTGAAGACGCCAAGGGCGATATCGTCCGTGGCCTGGAAGTCTGTGAATTCGTTATCGGCATTCCGCACCTGTCGAAGAGCGAGTTTACCGAAGGCGCAGGCCCCAATATTGATATGTATTCGATCCGTCAGGCTGTGGGCATTGGCGCTGGCATTACCCCGTTCAACTTTCCGGCGATGATCCCGATGTGGATGTTTGCCCCGGCCATCGCTTGCGGCAATGCCTTTATCCTCAAGCCTTCCGAGCGCGATCCGTCCGTGCCGATGCGTCTTGCCGAACTGATGATTGAAGCGGGTCTGCCTGCTGGTATTCTGAATGTCGTCAACGGCGACAAGGCTGCTGTCGATGGCCTGCTGACCCATCCCGACATCGGTGCAATTTCCTTCGTCGGCTCCACCCCGATTGCCCGCTACGTTTATGGCACGGCTGCTGCCAACGGCAAGCGCGCCCAATGCTTCGGCGGTGCCAAGAACCATATGATCATCATGCCCGATGCCGATCTGGATCAGGCCGCTAATGCGCTGATGGGCGCGGGCTATGGCTCGGCTGGCGAGCGTTGCATGGCCATTTCGGTTGCCGTTCCGGTTGGTGAAGAAACAGCGGACCGGTTGATCGCCAAGCTGACCCCGATGATCGAGAGCCTGCGCATCGGTCCCTATACCGATGACAAGGCGGATATGGGTCCTGTCATTACCAAGGAAGCGCGTGACCGTATTCTGGGCCTGATTGACAGCGGCGTGGAAGCAGGGGCGAAGCTGGTTGTCGATGGCCGCGATTTCAAGCTTCAGGGCTATGAAAACGGCAATTTCGTCGGCGGCTGCCTGTTCGATAACGTCACGCCAGACATGGACATCTACAAGACCGAGATTTTTGGGCCCGTTCTCTCCGTGGTACGCGCCAAGAACTATGAAGAAGCGCTCGATCTGCCGATGAAGCATGAATATGGCAATGGCGTTGCCATCTACACCCGCGATGGCGATGCGGCCCGCGATTTCGCCAGCCGCATCAATATCGGCATGGTCGGCATCAATGTGCCGATCCCCGTGCCGCTAGCCTATCACTCCTTCGGCGGTTGGAAGGCGTCTTCCTTCGGTGACCTCAACCAGCATGGTACGGACTCGATCAAATTCTGGACCCGCACCAAGACCGTCACCAGCCGCTGGCCTTCAGGAATTAAAGACGGTGCCGAGTTCGTCATGCCAACGATGAAATGATGACGTAAGACGTCGCACCAAAAATTATCACCAAGGCGGGTCTCCAGCGGCCCGCCTTTTTTCGTGATAAAAAGCCAAAATCAACACTCCAAGCATGAAAATCTTTTCTGGAGAAACACGCTCAAAAAATGTTAATTTGGAATTGTTCAAAAGTACAAAAGCCATTATATATGCCGATATGGACGGACAAAATTGGCGCTTTGCCAAGGACCGCCAAGCGGCTAAGGTTCGCTGGACCAGCTTAAGGAGTGGCGCATGCGCTTGACGAAGCAGACCAATTACGCGGTACGCATTCTGATGTATTGCGCGGCGAACAAGGACCACCTGAGCCGTATCCCGGAAATTGCCAAGGCCTATGGTGTCTCTGAACTGTTCCTGTTCAAAATCCTCCAGCCGCTCAACAAGGCGGGTCTGGTGGAAACCGTGCGTGGCCGCAATGGCGGCGTGCGCCTGGGCCGCGCACCTGAAAAGATCAGCCTGTTTGACGTGGTCAAGGTCACGGAAGACAGCTTTGCGATGGCCGAATGCTTCGAGGACGATGGCGAGGTCGATTGCCCGTTGATCGACAGCTGCGGCCTGAATTCGGCGCTGCGCAAGGCGCTCAACGCTTTCTTCGCGGTGCTGGCGGAATATTCCATCGACGACTTGGTCAAGGCCCGCCCGCAGATCAACTTTTTGCTGGGTATCGAGGATCTGCCTCGTCTGGCAGCTGCACCGGCTGCCTGAGCCTGTTTGTTTTAAAAGTGATGATGTAGAGCGCCCTGACCTCCGGTCCGGGCGTTTTTCGTTTGTGGAGAGGCATGGGCGAAGCGGTTGACCAGGGACGGCAATACGCTACTTGAAGGTAAGTGACGTATCCGCCCGGAGAGATCAGCATGACCGCCCATCAGACAGCCGACACCGTTCGTACCAGACCTTGGGCAATCATCGTCATGGGGGTCAGCGGCTGCGGCAAAAGCTCGATTGGCGAGGGCCTGGCGAAAAAGCTTGGCGTCGCCTTCCTAGAAGGAGACAGCCTGCATCCCGCCGCCAATGTCGAGAAGATGGCCAAGGGCACGCCGCTCACTGACGAGGACCGTTGGCCCTGGTTGCAAGCGATCGGCGATAAAATGGCCGCCGCCTTGCTGGAGGGCCAGACCATTATCGTGTCCTGTTCGTCGCTGAAAAAAAGCTATCGCGACCTTCTGCGCGAGGCGACCGGCAACCGCACCGCCTTCATTTATCTGGAAGGCTCGAAAGAGCTATTGACCCGCCGCATGGGTGAACGCACCGGACATTTCATGCCGGTCAGCCTGCTGGAAAGCCAGCTTGCAACACTGGAAAGCCCGACCGGTGAGCCTTGTGTGGTGACAGTTGATATTGATCGCAGCATCGACGCCATTGTTGATGCCGCAGCAGTCGGGCTGTCGGAGCTGGAATAACCACGATTTGCGGTGATCAGGCCGGATCGATCCGGCAGCTGTGATCCTGTACATCTTCACCGCCGGAAAAACCGATGGTCGCGGCAGGTGCGACATCGCTCAGAATGATGAAGCCTGGGCCGCTGGCGAAACGGGCGCCAACCACCACCAGATTGTGGCTTGCCATCTCCGTTGACGGGTCTTTCAGGGTCTTGGCCAGCGCCAGAAACGGATTGTAGCCCGCCAGCGTATCGCCCTCGACCTTCATGGCGATGAAATGGTGTCCGGCCACCGCGACCGGCAGGGGAGCCCAGTCGGTGCTGGTCTCATTGGCCATCTTGGTCAAAAGCGCATGGGCATCCGGGCTGAGGCAGTCGATATGGATATGCAACTGGTTCTGCGAGCGGGCGTTTTGTGCGTTGACCGCCAGGCTGAGCGCATCGCGTGACAAGGGATGCGGCAGCTTGGCATCGACGGCGGCCCGTTCCTTCCAGGCATCGGCAAAGAAATTCGGCGTCTTGTCATCCAGCAGAGCAGGGCTTTCAATGCCGGTGATCTTGTCGGTCGGGATCAGCAGATGCTGCGCCACGCCACGTTGGTCCTTCAGCAGCGCGTAATGTTCGCCGGCATTGACGCTGACGCAAGGCGCTGTCGCGACAACACATTTGTCATGGACGATTTTCCACAGCGCGTCGGGATCGGCATGGGCAATTGCGGCGGCGGCAAGCAGGCCGATGAGACCAAGGGCGAGGGAGGAAAGCGGGCGGCTGGTCATAGTGATCCCTTGAGCAAATCATTGACTTCAAGCACCCGACTGTAAGGTCCGTCTGCCGATTTCCTGTGACGCCCGGTTCGTCCGCAGATCACATTTTCGGGATCTGTATCAGGCCCTGAACCGCTCCGGACGAAAGGCCGAGATATCCAGAAACGGCGTTTCGCCGCTCATCGCCTCCGCCAGCAACCGCCCCGTTACCGGACCCAGCGTCAAGCCATGATGGGCGTGACCAAACGCCAGCCACAGGCCCTTGTGGCGCGGCGCCTGGCCAATCACCGGCATCATATCCGGGGTGCAGGGCCGCGCGCCCATCCAGGGTTCCGCGTCCAGCCGCTCGGCCAGCGGAAAGATGGTGCGGGCGACTTTTTCGGCCCGCGCCAATTGTACCGGGGTTTTCGGCGCGTCGCGCAAGGCAAATTCTGCCCCGGTCGTCAACCGGATGCCCTGGGTCATCGGGGCGAGAAAATAGCCGCGCTCCTTGTCCATCATCCAGTTGTTCAGCACTGCATTGCCGCTGCTGGCATAGTGCATGTGGTAGCCGCGCTTGACGCCGAGCAGGAACCTGTAGCCGAGCTTGGCCATCACTTCATCCGACCAGGGGCCAAGCGCCACCACGACCTGTTTGCCATCGATCACGCCATCGTCGGTGGTGACCTGCCAGCCGCTGCCTGCCTGTTTCAGGCTCAAGGCATCACCATGCATGAAACGTCCGCCAAGCTTTTCGAACGTGGCGAGATAGGCCTTGGTCAGTCCGAGCGGATCGAGCACCGACCAGGGATCGTTCCATTTCAGCCCGCCGATGAAATCCTGGCTCAGATGCGGCTCTTCGCGGGCCAGATCGGCTGCCGTCAGGGTTTGAAATTGAATACCGTATTCACGCCCCAGCCGTTCGGCCTCAGCCACTTCCTTGTCGCGCACGGCCTGGGTGCGAAACGCCTCGACCCAACCGTCCTTGCGGATCAGCGCTTCGGCCCCCGATGCCTCGATCAGCTCTTTATGTTCGGTGATTGAATGCTCGATCAGCGGCGCATAGGCCCTGGCGATCACCTCATGGCGCGGCTTGTTGGAATGCCACCAATAGGAGGAGAGGAAAGCGGCAAGCTTCGGCAGGGCCTTCAGATGATAATGCGCATCGATCCGGTTGTTGAGACCGTAGCGCAGGATCAAGCCAAGATCCTGCGGAAAGCCGTAGGGCACGACGCCTTCGCGCTGGATCAGCCCGGCATTGCCGTAGGACGTTTCCTCGCCTGCGCCCCGCCTGTCCACCAGCACCACAGATTTGCCGCGCCGCGCCAGCTGAACAGCGGTGGACACGCCGATAATACCAGCGCCAAGAACAATTGCATCGACAGACATGAAAAGACCCACGGTCAAGGATTGACTGCCACGACCATGCAAAAGCGCTGGGAAATGCGCAAATGAAAACTTTCTGAAATGGCAGGATTTTTATCCTGCCATTGCGGTGCTTCGGGCTTTCTCTACTACCGGTTTCAAATAAAGGATCTCAGATATTCAGAAAGGCACAGAATGGCCATCGCCTGCCCATAGGGCATCGAGGTTAGCTTGATATTGCGATAGAAATCGAGATCAGAACCCATGGCGGTGCCGAAGGACACCTGGTTCAATTCGCCCTTGGCGTCGATATTGGCAATGACGCCGCGCACCGCCCGTTCCGCCACGGGTCGATAGTCCGCGCTGATATACCGTTTGCGCACCGCTTTCATCAGTCCATAGGCAAAACCGGCGGTGGCCGAGGCTTCCAGATAGCTGCCCTCGTCATCGACCAGCGTGTGCCAGAGGCCGGAAGGGTCCTGATATTTGGCAAGGGCTGCGGCCTGTCGATCGAGCGTCGAGAGCAGATGACGCCGCACCGCGTCGCCTTCCGGCAATTGCAAGAGATCGATGAATTCCGGAATGGCGATGGTCACCCAGGAATTACCGCGCGCCCAGAGTGCGCGGGCAAAATTATGATTGCCATCGAAGGTCCAGCCATGGAACCACAGGCCGGAGGCGCGGTCGGCGAGATATTGGCTGTGGATCAGAAACTGATATTTCGCTTCCTCCACATAGTCCGGGCGGTTCAACAGCAGGCCGATCTTGGCGAGCGGCATGACGCTCATCATCAATGTATCGTCCCACATCTGCTGGTCGTTGACGCTGTTATAGACGATATGCTGCAAACCACCTTCGCGGGTGCGCGGCATCTCGTACATCACCCATTCGGCCCAGGTTTCCAGATAGGGGATAAAGACCGGGTTGGGCGAATGTTCATATAGGCAAGCGAGCGTCAGAAACGGGCAGACCGTGTTGATATTCTTGGTCGGCGTGCCCTCGGCAAGTCTTGCCGAAAACCAGTCTGTGATAACAGCCATCGCCTTGGCATCGCCGGTCTGCTGCCAGTATTTGAACAGGCCGTAAAGCCCGATACCATGGGTCCATTCCCATCCGGCCCAGCCCTTGGTGTCGATCACCCGCCCATCGTCCAGCCGCAGCAGGAATTCCCCTGTCGTGTCTGTGATGTTGATCAGATTGTCCGTCAACCGGCCAATCAGCCCGACAACCTCATTGCGCGTTACGAACCGCTCCGGCTGCGCCAGCAAAGGATGCATGGTCATGAATAACTCCTCCCGCGACGCCCTCCACAGCGTCGGCGTGAAGGGAGCATAGACGGGAGGGGATTGCAAGCAGGAGGCGCGGTAGGAGGCGTTCGGCGGGTGCGGTGAACACGCTTTCGACATTGACTTTATCTTTTGGGTGGGGTGGTCTGACGAAAGATGATCATTGCCATACAGCATATGGGCACCATCTATTTGGCAGAATCTCTCAAAATAAAAGGGGTTGAGCCCATGGACATCAAAAGAAACGGCACCCAACCTTCCACCAAAGGTCCATCGGACTGGTTTTCCGGCACGGTCCGCATCGATCCGTTGTTTTCGCCCAACAATGCCCGCCGCGCCGCCGCAGCCAGCGTGACATTCGAGCCCGGCGCACGCACCGCCTGGCACACGCATCCCCTCGGCCAGACGCTGATCGTCACCGCCGGCCTCGGCCTCGTGCAGCGCGAGGGTGGCCCGATCGAAACCATCAATCCGGGTGATGTCGTCTGGTTCGAGCCCGGCGAAAAGCACTGGCACGGTGCCTCCGCGACCACAGCCATGACCCATATCGCCATTCAGGAGCAGCTGGATGGAAAGGTGGTAGACTGGCTGGAGCAGGTGACGGACGAGCAGTATCGATCCGGGTGATTGGGTTTACGCTCCGCCACAACAATGCGTCTCATTGGAGACGCCCGGGCGCATACCTGCGCCAGGTCTCATACCTGTGACGGCGAGGTCATCAGTCTTAGTCGTGTGCATTTTGTGGAAAGGTGATCTCTGTCGTGAAGCCCTTGGTTGGCAGCACGTCGAACCGGAAGCCATGCAGTTTGGTAATCGCGGCCACCAAGGTCAATCCCAAACCCAACCCTCTTGTGTGGCGGCTTCGGTCTGAGCGGTAAAAGCGCTGAACAAGGAGATTTCTCTCGCTCTCTGGCACGCCTGGGCCAGTGTCGCTCACGCGGAGCGCTTTTCGCTCGTCTTCCACGACAAGGCAAACATCGATCCTGCCGCCCTCGGGCGTGAATTTTATAGCGTTATCAACGAGATTGGCGACGGCCTCGAAAATCAGATCCCGATCTCCGTGAACGACAATGTCGGCATCTGCCCTCACTGTCAGTGTCAGCTGCTTCTCTTCAGCAATGGGCTCATAGAGGTCCCCGACTTCCAGCACGAGCTCCGCGAGTTCCACTTTGTCAAATGCCTGAAGTCGGCGCGCTTGTTCAATCTCTCGAACCCGCAAAATGGCTGTGACAATGGAGATTGCGTGGTCAATTCCTGAAATCGCCCGATCCATGGCGATCTGCATGTCCTCAACGGAGGTCGCATGGCGCCGAGCCCTTTCCAGGCCGAGGCGCACTCTGGCCAGAGGTGTTCTCAAATCGTGGGCTATATCGTCACCGACCGCGGCGAGGTCCTCAATGAAGGTCTGCATTTCGTCGAGCATGCCGTTGACGATTTGGGCAAGGTTGTCGAGCGGGTCCTGCACATTGCGGTAGGGCAGGCGTTGTTTCAAATCGCCCGCAACAATCTGTGCGATCCGGATTTGCATTTCGTTGACGCGCCTGTGAGCGTTCAAGCCAAAAAACACCGCTGCCGCCAGGCCAAACGTCAGCACCGGAACCAGGCCAAACAGCAGCCCTCTTTCCACCATGGATGCGGCCTGCTCATTATCGGCCGTACTCCAGCCAACGAACAGAATATTGCCATCTGGCAGGCGTCGCGCAACGGCACGCGCCCGCTGTTGTCGCGGTGGTGTTTGGTCCGTGCGCACAATAGAAACCTGTCTGGGCGGCATATCCAGTGCCAGTCCCGACGGAAATTCCTGGACATTTCCCGACACACGGTGGCCATCGGTTGTGAAAATACCCGTTGGCTTCACCCGTCGCGGGTCTTGTCTTACGCGTTCCTCATAGGCATCCATCCGCCCCAGAAGAGCACCTTGTGTGATGACGCTTGCTTCTTGCAAAACCAGCTCATCCAGTTGATTGATCAACTCGCGGCCAGTGGTCTGGACATAGGCAAAGCTAAAGCTCAGCACCATGGGAACGGTTATCGCTGTCACCAACACCACCACATAGCGGAAACGGGATTGCCGGACCCATTCAACCGGGCGCGCGAAGTACAAAACCTTCTCCACGAATATTGGAGATCATCGGGTGATCTCCCGGATGATCAATTTTTCGCCTGAGCCGACCCATATGCACATCGATGAGGTTTGAATCGGGAACGAATTTATATTTCCAGACTTCCTCAAACAGCATTCCTCGGGTCAGAAGCTGCTCGCAATGGCGCATCATATATTCGAGCAGCTTGAATTCACGGGGGAGAAGCTCAATTTCTCTTTCGCCGCGGCAAGCGCTTCGCTCCAGAAGGTCAAGCTCAAGCGGTCCAACCCGCAGCACTTTTGCCGACATGTCAGCGGGGCGGCGAAGAAGGGCTTCCACACGGGCGACAAGTTCGAGGATCGCAAAGGGCTTGGTGAGATAGTCGTCGCCACCGGCCCGCAGGCCGCGCACACGGTCATTGACGGCACTGAGAGCACTGATGACAAGCACAGGCGTGCGAACCTGTTCGCGCCGCAGTGTATCAATCACAGCAAGGCCATCCATACCAGGCAGCATACGGTCAACGATCAGGATATCAGCCCCGCCATTCCTTGCGCGTTCAAGGCCCCTGGCACCATCGGATTCCCAGTCAACGGCGTATCCGTAATCTTTCAGCTCAGCGCAGATATCTTGTGCCGTATCTTCATCATCCTCAATAAGGATAACTTTCGCCATGGCCTATTCCTTGATGCGTCGGTACCTCCATAGATGTTGCAGGTCATCCATTATTGCCAGAGCACACGCGTTTCAAATGCCGATTTGCTGTTTCAATCCTACGGTTTTTCAAAAAATAGCGCAATTGTGCGGTGTGTGATTCAACGCACGCCTGCCATAGCCAGGCTTGCCGTCAAGGACCGGGACGAGCGTTCTTAAATTTCTATTTAATGGCTTTTGTCATGTCACTGCGTCAAACCCCAGCAACTGCGCGACAGAAAGTCGCGTGCTGACTTGTCACAATGCTGCATAATCCTCCCTCAAACCGGAATCGGTTCAGGGACTATGCAGCACATTTAAAACGTTACAGCGTCCTTTGTGCGTTTTATAAAACGTACGGTGCTGTAGGGTGCGATCGTCAAAGGTCATGGCAGTCGCCCTTAACCTCAATTAGGTGCCAGATGCCCGTTCATCCTAAAGACAACCCATCCATTGCCGCAGGCATCCAAGGCCCGGTTTTGAGCCGCCGTCAGCTTTTGGGATCGGCAGCCACAGGGGCGGTCGTTCTCGGTGCGACCTCTGTGCCGAGCTGGGCGCAAGCGCCGGAAAAAACCGTGGATGTCCTTTTGATCGGTGGCGGCATCATGAGTGCGACGCTGGGTGTTTTGCTCAGCCAGCTTGAGCCGAATTGGACGATTGAAATGCTCGAGCGGCTCGACGCCGTGGCCATGGAAAGCTCCAACGGCTGGAACAATGCCGGCACGGGGCATTCGGCCCTTGCCGAGCTGAATTATTCGCCGATGGATGCGAAAGGCAATGTGCATATCGAAAAGGCGATTGAGATCAATTCGGCCTTCCAGATCACACGCCAGTTTCTTGCCCATCAGGTTGATGTTGGCGTGTTGAAAAATCCGCGCTCGTTCCTCAACTCGACACCGCACATGAGTTTCGTCTGGGGCGATGAGAACACGGCGTTTCTTGCCAAGCGGTTTGAAGCGTTGAAAGCCAGCCCGCTGTTTTCCGGCATGCAGTTTTCGACCGATCACGACAAGATTGCCGAATGGGTGCCGCTGATGATGGACGGGCGTGATCGCGCCCAGAAGCTCGCCGCCACCTGGAGCCCCCTTGGCACCGACGCCGATTGGGGCGAAGTGACCCGCCAGTATGTCACGCATCTGAAGAGCCATCCAAACTTTGCGCTGCGCACCTCCACCGAAGTGCAGGCGATTGAAAAGACCAGCGACGGATCCTGGAACGTCAGCACCTCCAATCGCAAGGATGGATCGTCAACCACCGTCAAGGCGAAGTTCGTGTTCATCGGTGCGGGCGGTGGGGCGTTGCACCTTCTGCAGATGGCGGGCATTCCTGAAGGCGATGATTACGCGGGCTTCCCCGTCGGCGGTTCGTTCTTGGTCTGCGACAAGCCGGAAATCGCAAACCAGCATTTTGCCAAGGCCTACGGGCAGGCTTCCACCGGTGCGCCGCCAATGTCGGTTCCGCATCTCGACACCCGCGTGTTTGAAGGCAAGCGTCACCTGTTGTTTGGCCCCTTCGCAACCTTCTCGACAAAGTTCCTGAAGGAAGGATCGCTGTTCGATCTGCCTGCGACAATCACGCTCGAAAACATCTGGCCAATGTTGAAGGTTGGCTATGATGAGTTTGATCTGGTCGAATATCTGGCCGGGCAGCTCTTGCTGTCAGACGCAGATCGGCTGGAGGCCCTGCGCGCGTATTTTCCCAATGCCAAGGCCGAGGATTGGCGCCTTTGGCAGGCAGGCCAGCGGGTTCAGATCATCAAGAGAGACGCCAAAAAGGGCGGTATTCTCAAGCTCGGAACAGAAATTGTGGCGGCCAAGGATGGCAGCATTGCCGCCCTGCTCGGCGCTTCTCCAGGCGCTTCAACGGCTGCACCGATCATGCTGGATCTGCTCCAGAAAGTGTTTGCCGAGAAATTGGCGACACCGGAATGGCAGGAGAAGGTGCGCACCATGGTGCCAAGCTATGGCGTCAACCTCAATGAAAACCCCGATATGCTGGCCAAGGAATGGGCGGCGACGGCAGAGCGCCTTCAACTGACGCTCGCACCACCGGCAATCGACATGTCCGCAATCACAAAGCCAGGCGTCAGCGCACCGGCGGCAGACATCAAACGTGTGCCGGACATGGCTCTGTAAGTTCTGGCCTTACGCGAGAATGAATGCGCGCCTTGGCGTGCATTCGGCGGATCCTGGCAAAAATATATGTCCTCGCATGCAGTATTGTGTGTTTTATGAAGTGCACAATACTGTAGCATCAGCGCAAAGGCGATGAGTTGCGTGCCAGACCATAGGCGAGAATTTCAACTGTAATTTTCTGCACATGGTCTGCGTTTACATTGAGCTGAATTTCACCCGGTATAAAAAGAGAAAGATCGATCATGAGTGATCATCACGTCGTGGTTGTTGGTGGCGGCTTTGGCGGGCTTCAGCTGGTCCATGATCTCAAAGGCAGCGGAGCGCGGATAACGCTGATTGATCGGCGAAACCATCATCTTTTCCAACCTCTTCTCTATCAGGTTGCAACAACCATTCTGTCCACGTCGGAAATCGCCTGGCCCATTCGCCATCTCTATAGCGACCGGCAGGAGGTTTCGACATTGCTGAGTGAAGTCGGTGGCGTCGATGTCGCTGCAAAGCAGGTCATGTTACGCAGTGGGGCATCCATATCCTACGACACGCTTGTTCTGGCCACCGGAGCGACCCATGCCTATTTCGGACACGATGAATGGGAGCCTGTGGCACCGGGCCTGAAGACGCTGGAGGATGCCACGACAATTCGCCGCCGCCTTCTTCTTGCCTTCGAGCAGGCAGAAACCACCTCTGACCCGGCGATGCGTGAGGCGCTTCTGACCTTCACCATTGTTGGGGCCGGCCCAACAGGCGTCGAACTTGCCGGCATTATCGCCGAGCTGGCACACAAGACTCTCCCCAAGGAATTTCGCGTCATCGATACCCGCAGGACAAAGGTGATCCTGGTCGAGGCGGGCCAACGTGTGCTGCCAAGCTTTGCACCGGAACTGTCTGCCTATGCGCAAGGCGTGCTGGAAAACCTCGGTGTTGAGGTTCGTCTTGGACAGCCTGTTACACAGTGCTCAAGCGAGGGCGTTCAGATTGGTGAACAGTTCACTCCAAGCCGGACGATCGTCTGGGCGGCTGGTGTTCAGGCATCAGCAGCCGCGCGTTGGCTCAGTGTTCCCGCCGACAGGGCGGGCCGCGTGGTTGTAGGGAAGGACCTTACCGCGCCAGAAATGCCCGATGTCTTTGTGATCGGTGATACCGCGTCGGTTATCCAAGGCAATAACACGCCCGTGCCGGGTATTGCGCCTGCCGCCAAACAACAGGGCGCCTATGTCGCCAAAGTGATCAAGGCAAGACTGAAAGGCAAACCCGCTCCCGCGCCATTCCATTACCGGCATCAAGGGAGCCTTGCCACCATCGGCCAGAGCGCGGCCATCGTTGACTTTGGCAAGGTAAAGCTAACAGGTAGTCTCGCATGGTGGATATGGGGTCTCGCCCATATCTATTTTCTCATCGGCACGCGCTCAAGACTTGCGGTCGCCTGGAGCTGGTTGTGGATTTATCTCAGCGGCCAGCATAGTGCCCGCCTGATTACTCAAAAAGAGACGATGAGGGATGAAGGGCAGGCAAAAAAATAGAATTCTATAAATAATATCATTGCATTAAGTCGTGCAGCGACCCAGCCGAGATTGATGTTGCGCAAGGGGCTCAAACTGCCAGCCCTTTCCGCTGAGGCATCCTCGCCTGACAAGAACTTCGAATATCTCAAATTTATCAATGACTTGATTTACTCGATAACTTCATGCGAAGAGTCATTTTCTATGACTCTTCGCATGAGATACAGGGCGCTGTATTGCGCGGTTGGTGGCAAGTTACCGTGCAAAGGCACCGGCGATCTTGCGGCCGAGTGCCCGTGCTGGGGAAGCGATCGGCGTTTCGGCGTGGCGAGCAGGCTGCATAGCTGCATAGCTGACACTTGGTGGCCGCCAGAGATCTTGAACTGCGAGAGAAGCGCATTTAGCGAGCCAACCTCTCGTGCCAGGCCGTGGCTGGCGGCGGTGGTTTCCTCCACCATGGCAGCGTTTTTCTGGGTATCCTGTTCCATTTGGTTAACGGCAGTGTTGATCTGCTGCAAGCCACTGGATTGCTCGTGGGCAGCATCGACGATAGCGCTAACATGGCGGTTAATTTCCTGCACTTCGGCCACCATGGTTTCCAGCGCTTTCCCGGTTTCACCCATCAGCTGGACGCCGGATTGCACCTGGGTGTTGGATGTGTTGATCAGCGCCTTGATGTCCTTGGCGGCATTGGCGGAGCGTTGCGCCAGTTCACGCACTTCCTGCGCAACCACGGCAAAGCCCTTACCAGCTTCACCGGCGCGGGCGGCTTTCACACCAGCGTTCAGGGCAAGAAGGTTGGTTTGGAAAGCAATCTCATCAATCACGGTGATGATATTGGAGATTTCGCTGGACGATTTTTCAATCTGCTCCATCGCAATCACGGCACGGCGCACCACGTCACCGGATTTTCGGCTCCTGCCTTGGTGCGGGCCACCAAGACGCCCGCCTCCTGCGCCCGCTTGGTGCTATCGTTCACGGCTGTGGTGATTTCTTCCAGAGCGGCGGCGGTTTGTTCCACGGATGCTGCCTGCTGTTCCGTGCGCCTGGCCGGATCATCGGCTGCCGATTTGATTTCATTGGCGCCTGCGTCAATGGCATGGGCAGGTGTTTCTTTCGCTACCCCGGATACCAAGAAGAATGAAGTCAGCTCCACCAGCAGGGCCAAAAACGTCCCATCCCCAGGGGGGAGGGTGGGTAGATGATGCCTAGAGTCTGTCAGGTTTAGTTTGAACCATAACCAGCATGCCTGAGATAGTTTGCGCACTCTTGCGGTGAGAATGCCGTGAGGAGCTGTCCAATGCGTCTCCATGTTTGTTCGACGGTTCGTTCTTCGGCTTTTCTGACAAGTGCCTTTAACTTTGCAAACATCATTTCGATAGGATTGAGATCTGGACTGTAGGGCGGCAGGAAGAGGATGTGGGCACCGGCATCCCGGATGGCATCGCGCACAGACTTTCCTTTGTGACTTCCCAGATTGTCGAGAATGACGACATCACGAGGCTTGAGGGTTAGAATGAGGGATTGCTGGACCCATGCCGTAAAGGCAACGCTGTTGATAGGACCATCGAGAACACACGGTGCTACGATGCTGTCGCGGCGCAGGCCAGCCAGAAAAGTCAGCGTTTTCCAGTGACCATGCGGCACCTTTGCGATGAGCGGCTCTCCGAGTTGGCTCCAGCCGCAGGTGCGCGTCATA
This sequence comes from Agrobacterium vitis, assembly GCF_013426735.1. Taxonomy (NCBI): domain Bacteria; kingdom Pseudomonadati; phylum Pseudomonadota; class Alphaproteobacteria; order Hyphomicrobiales; family Rhizobiaceae; genus Gillisella; species Gillisella vitis. The sequence continues at coordinate 3,459,385 of NZ_AP023272.1, read as the reverse complement.
TTGGTCTTAACCCAGGTTTCATCAATGAAGACAAGACGATCGGGATCAAGTCGGTGCTGATGTGTCTTCCAGCGTGCTCGGAACCGTACAACCTTCGGCCTGTCCCGTTCGCATGCCACCAGTGTTTTTTTTGAAGGTTTTGCCTTCGCTACGCAGGAAGCGCCAAATCGTGTCGTGAGAAACATTGATCCCCGCAGCTTTCAAATCCGCAGACAGCGCACGCACCGTCCAGTCCGATTTGGCCACAAGCCGTTGACGCACCGCATCTGCTGTTTCGCCCCGCAGGATCGGTTTGACGTAGCCGCCTATCTTCGCAGGCATCAAGCCTTTGCCCGAACGGGCACGCTGGCCTATCCGAACTGCCGTGGCCGCCGACACCCCAAATCGCACCGCAGCAGCACGAACAGTCATACCGTCACTCAAAGCTGCTGCAATACGCATGCGCAAATCAAGAGAAAGAGGATGCACCATCATTGCTCGCCTCCAATCCAGAAATGAGTTTGAATCATAAATTCAATCAAAAGGGAATCCGAGCACGATTCAAATTAGCGCTGACAGACTCTAGACGGTCCATTACAGCCGTGATTTTCTTCTTGGCGCTCAGCGCACAGGCTTCTATACCGCGGCGATCATCAGGGGAACGAGTCGCATGGCATCAGATCAGAAGCACTTCGAAGTTGAATACGACATCGACGGAAAAATCGTCGATTTCCTTTCCCTTACCGCTCTTGATGTCACGCCTGAAGAACGTGTTCGTCAGCGTTATCTTCGCGTTTTGGACTTGCCCGGAAGAAGTGGAGAGCGAATCCCTAACCTTTGATAGGATTTCGCCCTATGACGAACACGAAGAAGAATTCACCCGGCCGCCACGCCAAGTTCACAGATGCTTTCAAAGCTGAGGCTGTCCGACTTGCGCGCACCAGCGGCAGGCCGTTGCGTGCAATATCCGATGATCTTGGCGTTGGGCTCTCGACGCTTGGGAAATGGGTGAGCGCCCACAAGGAAGCCGACCTGCTTTCTGGACCACACGAAGATACTGCCAAGGAACTGGCGCGTCTTCGCAAGGAAAATGAAATTCTGCGTCAGGAGCGCGATTTATTAAAAAAAGCAGCCGCCTTCTTTGCAAAGGAAACCATGAAATGAAATTCAAGGTCATTGCGGCAGAGAAGGCCAATGTTCCTGTTCAGCGTGCCTGCACGCTTCTGGGTGTCAGTGAAAGCGGATATTACGCTTGGGACATACGCAAACCAAGCCTGCGGCAAAGGACGGACATGGTTCTTTTGGCTCATATCCGGGCTCAGTTCACCACCTCACATGAAACCTATGGAAGCCCACGCATGACGGTGGAACTGAAGGAAGACGGGGTTTGCGTCGGTCGCCACAGGGTTGCTCGCATCATGCATGACAATGGTTTGAAGGCATTGCAGAAACGCCGATTCAAGAGAACAACTGACAGCGATCACAAAGGGCCTGTTGCCCCCAATATTCTGGATCAGGACTTTGCCGCCACAGGTCCAAATCAGAAGTGGGGTGTTGACATCACCTACGTTTGGACGACGCAAGGCTGGCTCTATCTGGCCATTGTTGTCGATCTCTATTCTCGACGTATTATCGGCTGGGCCACCAGTGATCGAATGAAGCAGGACCTGGCATTGACGGCATTACGACGGGCCATAGCCATCCGCAGACCGCCGAAGGATGTCATTCACCACTCCGACCGTGGTAGTCAATATTGCGCGACCGACTACCAAAAGCTTCTGAAAGCTCACGGGTTCATCCTGTCGATGAGCGGCAAGGGCAATTGCTATGACAATTCCATGGTGGAAACCGTGTTCAAGACAATCAAGTCAGAACTGGTTTGGCGAACTGTATTCAAAACAAGGACCCAAGCTGAAATCGCCATTGGACAATACATCGACGCCTTCTATAATCCAAAAAGAAGACATTCCTCCTTGGGCTACAAATGCCCAATTCAGTTCGAGAGCATCCCTCTCAAGCTGACACCCTGAAGAAGCCTTCGCTCTCCACTTTTTTCGGGCAAGTCCATGATGGCTCTTTCGCCGCCCGTGAACTCGCTCTGGCTTCTATCGACAAGCTCGTGCCGCTCATCGATGTCGAGGAGGGCAGCAGCGCGACCCTCAAAGATCTTCGACATGGCGCGCTGACGATTAGCGACAGTGTCGTCGATTTCGAAATTGTAGATCAGTCGCCGGATGCCGTCTTCAAACCCCGGGCTGCGCGCGATGGCCAGTTCGCCCCGGTAGTTCGCCCTGATGGCGTCGATGTGCGAGATCGGGACACGATTGTTGAGGAGATAGGTTAGGCCCGCGCAACCGCTCTCCAGCGTCAGCTCCGTCCGGCTCCCGAACTTCGCGACGAGCTGACAGGCCCAACCGGCCTCAAGATCGAGTTCCATCTCCTCGACATTCCCGCCACGGCCGTTGCGCCTGGCAAGCGTATTGATCTCGTCGAGTCGCTCGAGTTCTTTATCGCGCTCATGCTCGAACAGTTTCTGAAGCTGTTGCTTGGACATCATTTCCTTCGAGTTCAACTTCAATTCGGCCAGTCGCGTGTTGAGCTTCCGGCCAATGATCTGAGCCTTTCTATGGTCGGAACAATGAAGGCTGAGTGAAAGGCGGCTACCGGGACCGCAGTTGATGAGAGCGGCCGGGACGCGTGGCCGCCAATAGAAGATGTTTCCGCGGCGGATCAGATTCTCGACTTCGTGGCGCACGGCCATGACGAATGCCCTGTCTTTGCCCGGAGCTTTGTCCCTCGCGCTTGAACGGCGTGGGCATCACCTTTGGGCACCAGTTTTGGGCATCAGGTCGCCAATGATGCCAAAACGATATCCGGCACGACTGGAAAATCAAGGAATTAAGGGCTTTTAGGGAGAATTGGCTGGGGAACCTGGATTCGAACCAAGATTAACGGAGTCAGAGTCCGTCGTTCTACCGTTGAACTATTCCCCAGCAGGGGCGGCGTTGCCGTCTGATGGATGCGGCTTATAAACAAAAGCTGGTTGATTGCAACTGTCTTTTTGCAAAAAAGTGAACCGGTTCAGACAAATCGGTTTTGCAGCGGTTCCGCCCTTTGAGTGAAGCTGGTTTCGGCCTTGGTTGGCCGGGGAGGGTGGGGCTTAAAAAGCATTTGGAGAAGCTTGCCGGGCCTGCTACAATTTTACCAACGAAAATCTAAGGATCGCCAGCGGCATATCTGAAACGGAATTTCCTCTCGGGTTTTCCCATCAGACTTTGCGCGGCGCTATGGAAGACATCAGTGGTAGACCCTGGCAATGGCGGATTTCCGCCAGAAAACGGGGCGTCAACGTCAAACCGTACCGAGGGCAAGCCCTCGAGGCGCGGTAGGGGCAAGCGGAAAGGCCGGAAATCCGGGCCGCCAGCTAACCCCGTGACGCAAGACCGGACGGCTTTGGCCGAGCCGGATCGACGTCCCATACAACAAGATCAGCAGGCGGCCCAGCAGGCGCCTGGCCGAAAGCGAAAGCGTCGCAGGAAAGGCCGCGGCAACACATCGCCGGGGCAGGGCCAGGCGGTGCCGCATCAGGGCGTGGAAACGCAAGAGACAGTGGCTCAGGCTGAACGGCAGGCAGAGCGCCATCACCGCGATCAGGGCTCTGCCGGGCATGCGCCTCGCGAGGCAGGTTTATCCAATACTCAAGGGTCTAATGCTCAGGGGCATCATACCAAAGAATCCCATATCCAGGGAAATGTCCTTGCTGGCGAAACTGGTGGTGCGGCCAAAAAATCCACCAGGAAGCGGCGTAAGAACCGGGGCCGGCAGAACGCCCAGGTGCGTCCCTTGCAGCCTGGCCGCAGCGTGGAAGCCAAGCCGGCCTCTGCCAGCTATTGCCCGCCTGCCGTGGAGGGCCAGAAGTCGGTTGCCGGCTCTGGTGAGGCACCACATGGCCGCAGCCGCCATGGCCATGGCGGACATTCCCATGGTGGACAGGGCCATCACGGACAGCATAAGGGGCATCATTCCAGCCATGGGCCTTCCGACGACCATCCCGCCGATTTCTACGCGGCGCTTGATCTCGGCACCAATAATTGCCGGTTGTTGATTGCTCAGCCGACCCGGCCCGGCCAATTCCGGGTGGTGGATGCCTTTTCGCGCATCGTGCGTCTGGGCGAGGGACTGGCTGCGACGGGGCGCCTCTCGCAGGAGGCGATGGACCGCGCCATTGAGGCGCTGAAGGTCTGCGCCTCCAAACTGCATGGGGTGGAACTGCGCGGCAAACGGCTGATCGCCACGGAGGCCTGCCGGGCCGCCGAAAATGGCGAGGCATTTCTGGAGCGGGTGCGGGCGGAGACCGGGCTTGAGCTGGAAATCATCAACCGCGAGACGGAAGCGCGGCTGGCGGTGTCCGGTTGTTCCTCGCTGGTTGGACGCGAAACCCGTTCGGTCGTGCTATTTGATATCGGCGGCGGGTCCTCGGAAATCGCGGTGATTCGCATCGGCGACAACCGTTCCAGCCGTCTGGCCAATCACATCACCCATTGGACCTCGCTGCCGGTCGGGGTCGTCACCCTGTCGGAGCGCCATGGCGGTCGCGATGTTTCGCCCACGGTGTTCGAGGCGATGATTACCGAAGTGTCGGGCATGCTTGATCAGTTTGATTGCCCCTCGGTCGAGGCGCTTGGTCATTCTGCCGCCGATGTCGATTTCCACCTGATCGGCACGTCCGGCACGGTGACGACATTGGCTGGCGTACATCTCGATCTGCCGCGCTATGATCGCCGCCGGGTGGATGGGTTATGGTTGAGCGATGATGAGGTCTCGGCCATGCAGGCCAAGCTGCTGTCCTGGGATTACCAGAGCCGCGCCGCCAATCCCTGTATCGGCCCGGACCGGGCAGATCTGGTTCTGGCCGGCTGCGCCATTCTGGAAGCGATCCGCAGGCGTTGGCCCTCCAGCCGCATGCGGGTGGCGGACCGGGGCTTGAGAGAAGGGCTATTGACCGACATGATGGCCGATGACGGTGTCTGGCGACGCAATCGCACGCGACGCCCGCCGGGCAGCCGGGATCGTGTCCCGCATTTGTGACCGGACGTAATATTGAGGCATAAAAGTGTTACAGCGGATCGAAGTGCGGATGTACAGGGCGCTGTCAGGAGTTGAGCAGTAAGCATGACCAAACCACCTATTGGCGGCAACCGCACCGGACGAAAACTGGGCCAGAAGGTCAAGAAGGGCAAGTTGAAAGCGTCGTCGCGGCGCTGGCTGGAGCGGCATATCAACGATCCCTATGTGCAGCGGGCCAAGCTGGAGGGCTACCGCGCCCGTGCGGCTTTCAAGCTGTTGGAGATCGATGAGAAGCACAATATTCTCAAAGGCGCCCGACGCATTATCGATCTGGGGGCTGCACCCGGCAGCTGGTCGCAGATTGCCGCCAATGTTACCGGGTCCACCGATAGTGACATCCGGGTTGCGGCCATCGACTTTCTGGAAATGACCCAATTGCCGGGCGTGAAGATCCTGCAACTCGACTTTCTCGACCCCCAGGCGCCCGCCCTGTTGATGGAAGCGGTCGGCGGGGTGCCGGATGTGGTGATTTCCGACATGGCGGCACCCACCACCGGCCACCAGAAGACCGACCACATTCGCACCATGCATCTCTGCGAAGTGGCGGCTTATTTTGCCGTGGAAGTGCTGGCGGAGGGCGGGCATTTCCTGGCGAAAACCTTTCAGGGTGGCACGGAAAAAGACCTGCTCAACATGCTCAAGCAGAATTTCAAGCAGGTCATTCATATAAAGCCCGCGTCGTCACGTCAGGAATCGGTGGAAATGTTCCTGCTTGCCAAGGGCTTCAAGGGCAGGCGGTCCGGCAATGCGCTGGGTCATGAAGTGGAAGACGACGGTCCCATGCCGCATGATCCGCGTGAGGATGCAACGGCTGACGAGGATCAGGATTGAGAACCGGAAACTTGGTTCCTGGATTTGAGCGGGAATAGTCAATGCTGCTCTATATCACGCTTGGCTCCAACGACCTGGAGCGATCCGGACGGTTTTACGATGCCTGTCTCGGTGCGCTTGGCTTCATCCGCCGGGTGACGGAAAAAGACGAAATTGGATACTCTGCGTCCTCGGATGTGCGGTGTCGGTTCTGGCTCGTCAGCCCTTATGACGGCGGGGCCGCCAGCTTCGGCAATGGCTCCATGGTGGCGCTGGATGCTGGAAGCCGGTTGGATGTCGAGGCCTTTTATGCGGCAGCGCTGGCAAATGGCGGTTCAGATGAAGGTGCGCCGGGCCTGCGGCCTTTTCATGCGCATTTCTATGCCTGTTATGTCCGTGATCCCGATGGCAATAAATTATCGGCCGTCTGCGAGCGGCCTGAATAATTGGCCGCTGATTATCATTCCATCGACTCAATAGCCTGAAAACGGCCCCGTCTGCCTGCGAGCGGCGAAGTCGGAATATTGGCGCGATAGATAGCGCAGCGTGGCCATCGCATCGGCGGGCCTGCCGAAATAATAGCCCTGGCCCATGGTGCAGCCGAGGGCCAGGAGCCTTGTTGCTTCGCTAAGGGTTTCTATGCCTTCGGCCACCACTTCCAGCTTCAGGCCTTCGCACATGGTGATGATCGCCCGGACGATATGTTCGGAGGTGGTGTCGGTGGTGATCGCCGAGACGAAGGCTCGATCGATCTTGACCTTGTCAAAGGTAAATTCCCTCAAGCGTCCAAGGCTGGATTGGCCGGTGCCGAAATCGTCGAGCGAGATACGCACGCCTGCCGCGCGCAGTTCGGCGATGATCCGCCCGGCCATGTCGGCGGAACTCATCACAGCGGTTTCGGTAATCTCCAGTTCCAGCCGCGACGGGTCGAGGCCGACACTGTTGATGATGGACAGCGTGCGTGAGGCCGTGCCGGAATCGGTCAATTGCACCGAGGAAAGGTTGAAGGACAAAAACAGTTCTCGCGGCCAGGTCAGCGCCGCTTCCGCGGCCTTGCGCAACAGGGTTTCCGAGAGTGTGTCGATAAAGCCCCTATCCTCGGCCAGCGGCACGAAGATCGCTGGCGAAACAAAGCCGAGATCTGGATCGATCCAGCGGGCGAGCGCTTCGAAACCCAGAACCTTGCCATCGACAAGCGAGACGATCGGCTGGAAATGGGTATCGACGGCATCGTTGATGATCGCATTGCGCAGGGCCTGCTCCAATTGGGTGGAGCGGCGCATTTCCTGGGCAATTTCTCGCGAATAGACGGTTATCTGGCCGCGTCCACGCCGTTTTGAGCGATAAAGAGCCGTCTCCGCACTCTTCATCAGCGTCTCGAAATCGTCGCCGGCAAAGGGAAAGATTGCAAAGCCCAGCGAAGCCGAAAGCCGGACATTGCGGTCGCCGAGGTCGTAGGGC